>JBEGVG010000062.1:0-39531 GCA_041178445.1 Pseudomonadota bacterium
CGCACCGTGCAGGTGATCCCCCACGTCACCGACATGATCAAGGAATTCGTGCTGGCCGATATCGACGGGCTGGACTTTTTGCTGGTCGAGATCGGCGGCACCGTGGGTGATATCGAAGGCCTGCCTTTCTTCGAGGCCATCCGCCAGCTGCACAATGATCTGGGGCGCGGCCAGACCGCCTTCATCCATCTCACCCTGGTGCCCTTCATCGAGGCGGCGGGCGAACTCAAGACCAAGCCCACCCAGCACAGCGTCAAGGAGCTGCGGGCCATCGGCATCCAGCCCGACATCCTTCTGTGCCGCGCCTCCCATCCCATTCCCGATGACGACCGCAAGAAGATCGGCCTGTTCTGCAATCTCTCGGCGGAGCGCGTCATTCCGGCGATGGACCTGGACACGATCTACCGGGTGCCGCTGGCCTATCACGATGTCGGCCTCGACACCCAGCTTCTGAAAGTGTTCGGCATCGAGAATGCGCCCGAGCCCGACCTGACGCGCTGGGCCGAAGTGGTGGACCGGGTGAAAAATCCGGAAGGCGAAGTGCGCATCGCCGTGGTCGGCAAGTACATCCAGGTCAAGGACAGCTACAAATCGCTGTCCGAGGCACTGACCCATGGCGGCCTGGCCAACAATGTGAAGGTGCATCTGGACTGGATCGACAGCGAAGTGTTCGAGCGCGATGACGTCGCCACCTTCCTGGAAGGGGTCGACGGCATATTGGTGCCGGGCGGGTTTGGCGAGCGCGGCACCGAAGGCAAGATCGGCGCGGTGCGGTTCGCCCGCGAGCGCAAGGTGCCGTTCTTCGGCATCTGCTATGGCCTGCACATGGCGGTGATCGAGGCGGCGCGCGACCTGGCGGGTCTGGAAGGGGCCGGCACCACAGAGATCGGCAAGCCGGCGCATCCGGTGATCGGATTGATGACCGAATGGGTCAAGGGCAACCAGGTGGAAAGCCGTGCCGCCGATGGCGACATGGGCGGCACCATGCGGCTGGGCGCTTATCCCACAACCCTGACGCCGGGCTCCAAGGTGGCGGAAATCTATGGCACCACCGAGATCAGCGAGCGCCATCGCCACCGGTATGAAGTGAACACCAACTACGCCAAGGAGCTTTCCAAGCACGGTATGGAAGTGTCGGGCTGGTCGCCGGACGGACGTCTGCCCGAGATCATGGAAATCCCCGACCATCCCTGGTTCATTGGGGTGCAGTTCCATCCCGAACTGAAATCGCGCCCGCTGGAGCCGCACCCGCTGTTCACCAGCTTCATCGCCGCGGCGGTGCGCAAAAGCCGGCTGGTTTAACGCCGCCTGTCATCCCCGGCGAACCGCGCAGCGGCGAGGGAAGGGGATACCTCTCTGCGTCCGGCCAAATCCCCTTAACAGTTCCTTAACTGCAACCTTAAAGCGCGTAGGAAATAAGTAAGACGCCCGCCTATAGGATCAGCCCATGGGCCAGCCCGTCTCTCTATTTCTCGTGCGCACCGCCAGCATTGTCGTGGCGGTTCTGTTGCTGTTTGCGGCCTTCGCGCCGGTGCGGTCCGAGAATCTGGATGGCTATGGCATCAAGCCGTTGCCGGCGCCTTCCAATGCAGGCGGCGTTTCCAATTACGGCCGTGTGCCGGTGCCCGAACCCAGCGGCCCCGCCTACAGCCCTGCTGCGGCGGCCAACAACAGTTACAATGCCGCGCCGGTCGGCGGCGGCTATTATCAGCCGGCCCCCGGTTATGGCGCCGCGCCGGTCAGTCCCTACACGCCGCCAGCGCCCAGCGGCTATGCGCCCCAGCCCGTATCGGACGGCTATGTTCCGGCTGCCGGCGGTTACACTGCTGGACCCGCGCCGGCCTATGCCGCGCAGCCGGTCTATCAGCCCCAGCCCGTCTATCAGGCACCGGCCTATCGCCAGCCTGCCGCGCAGCAGCCCGCCTATCAGCCGCAAGTCGCGGCGGCGACGCCCTATGGCTACAGGCCCGGCCATGGCGCGCCCATGACGGCGCCCACACAGCCGCAGGATTCCGCGTACAATTACTATCAGGGCGGCAATTATCAGCCGCAAATCCGTCCCGAGAATTTCGACTATGTCCTGGGACCGGGTGACAAGCTCAAGCTCACCGTGTTCGAGGAAGCCGATCTCTCCGGCGATTACACCATCGATGGTTCCGGCTTTGTGCGCCTGCCGCTGATCGGCCAGGTGCGCGCCTCGGGCCTGAACGCGACGCAGCTGGAAGCGGCCATCGCCAGTTCGCTGAGCCGCGGCTATCTCAAGCAGCCGCGCGTTTCGGTGCAGGTTGCCACCTATCGGCCCTTCTATATCATCGGCGCTGTCGCCAAGCCGGGTGAATATCCCTACGTCAACAACATGACCGCGCTGAACGCCATCGCGCTGGCGGGCGGCTATACGCCCAGCGCCGTGGAAAGCGCGATCTATATCCGCCGCGAAGGCTCCAACACCGAAGTAAAGATGCCGGTGGATCGCTTGACCCAGATTCGTCCGGGTGATGTTGTGCGGGTGAATACCACCCTGTTCGCCGATGCCATGCAGCTGATGACGCCGCTTTCCACCCCGCTGAGCATCGCCGCCGCCGCCGCCATTCCGTAAATCCCGCGGCCTTTCGCCTTCCTGCCGCAGCCTCTATAAGGGCAGCCATGAACCCCAACAGCACCGTGACGCTGGGCCCGCAAGCCAATCCCGTCCAGATCGGCAACGCCAACAAGCTCACCATCATCGCCGGACCCTGCCAGCTGGAAAGCCGCAGCCATGCCTTCGACATGGCGGGCGCGCTGAAGGAAGCCTGTACCAAGCTGGGTGTCGGCCTGATCTACAAAACCAGTTTCGACAAGGCCAACCGCACCAGTGCTTCCACCGCGCGCGGCATCGGGCTGGAAAATGCGCTGCCGATCTTTGCCGATATTCGTTCCAAGTTCGGGCTTCCCGTTCTGACCGATGTGCATGAGCGCGACCAGTGTGCCGCTGTGGCCCAGGCCGTGGACGTGCTGCAGATACCGGCCTTCCTGTCGCGCCAGACTGATCTTTTGGTGGCCGCCGCCCATACCTGCAAATGCGTCAATGTTAAGAAGGGCCAGTTCCTGTCGCCCTGGGACATGAAGAATGTGATCGCCAAGATCACCGGTGCGGGCAATCCCAATGTGCTGGTGACCGAGCGCGGTGTTTCCTTTGGCTACAACACGCTGGTGTCGGACATGCGCGCGCTGCCGATCATGGCAAGCTTCGGTGCGCCGGTGGTGTTCGATGCCACCCATTCGGTGCAGCAGCCGGGCGCGGCGGGTGACAAGTCGGGCGGCGACCGCACCATGGTGCCCTATCTGGCGCGCGCCGCCGTGGCTGCGGGCGTCGCCTGCGTCTTCATGGAAGTGCACCAGGACCCTGACAACGCGCCGTCTGACGGACCCAACATGGTCAAGCTCAAGGATTTCCCGCTGTTGCTCGAACAGCTGGTGGAAATTGACGCGATCGTGAAAAAATAATCCTCACCCTGAGGCTGTCGAGGAGTGAGCCGCGCGCTCATGCTTCGACAAGCTCAGCATGAGGAATTAGCTGACCGTCCAGGCGCCCAGCAGGCCGATGGCGGCCAGGGCCACCAAAATCAAGGTCGGCAAGATGGTCAGCGCGAAGCCGGGCAGGCGCGACTTATGATTGCCATAACTCAAGGCATAGACGATGCGGCCCACGCACCAGATCAGGCCGAGGATCGGCACCAGCCAGCCCTGAAAATACAGCGCCGCCAGCCATAAGGCGGGCAGGAAAATCACGAACTGTTCGATCGTATTGCCTTGGACCCGCAGGGCACTCTCCAGTTCGGGTGCGCCGGTCATGGCCGGCGCATCAATCCGGGTCTTCGCGCGGACGCGGCCAACCTGAATCATGAAGGCGATGGAGAGGAGTATCGCCAGCAAAGTGACGATGGCGGTCAGGATGGTGGCGGGCGCGGCAAGCATCATTGGCATTTCCCCCGGGCGGGCCGCACGCCTTGTTTGGCGCAGCGCACTCGCTTAGAACCCGGCAAGACTAAGGGAGTTCCCCCATGACCGCCATCATCGACATTATTGGCCGCGAAATCCTCGACTCCCGGGGCAATCCCACCGTGGAAGTCGATGTGCGGCTGGAAGACGGCAGCGCGGGGCGCGCCGCGGTGCCGTCGGGGGCCTCGACTGGCGCCCATGAGGCGGTGGAGCTGCGCGATGGCGGCAAGCGCTTTGGCGGCAAGGGCGTGGAAAAGGCCGTGGCCGCGGTGAATGGCGAGATATTCGACGCGCTGGGCGGCCTCGATGCCGAGGACCAGATCAAGATCGACCGCGCCATGACCCAGCTGGACGGCACTCCCAACAAGGCGCGGCTGGGCGCCAATGCCATACTGGGCGTCAGCTTGGCGGTGGCCAAGGCGGCCGCCAATGCCGCCAACCTGCCGCTTTACCGCTATGTCGGCGGCGCCAAGGCGCAGCTTCTGCCGGTGCCGATGATGAACATCATCAATGGCGGCGCCCATGCCGACAATCCGATCGACTTCCAGGAGTTCATGATCATGCCGGTGGGGGCGCCCAGCTTCCGCGAGGCGCTGCGGATGGGCGCGGAAATCTTCCACACCTTGAAGAAGCAGCTGGCCGATGCCGGCCACAACACCAATGTCGGCGACGAGGGCGGTTTCGCGCCCAACCTGAAATCACCCGACGAGGCGCTGACCTTCATTTCCAAGGCGGTGGAGAAGGCCGGGTACAAGCTTGGCGAAGACGTCTTCTTCGCCCTCGATCCGGCTTCGACCGAGTTCTTCAAGGACGGCAAGTATGTGCTGGAAGGCGAGGGCAAGAGCCTGTCGCCCGACGACATGGTCAAAGTCTATGCCGAGCTGTGCAAGCGCTACCCCATCGTCTCCATCGAAGACGGCATGGCCGAGGATGACTGGGCCGGCTGGAAGGGCCTGACCGACGCGGTGGGCAAGACCGTCAATCTGGTGGGCGACGACCTGTTCGTCACCAATGTGAAGCGGCTGAAACAGGGCATCGACAAACAGACCGCCAATGCCATCCTGATCAAGGTCAACCAGATCGGCTCGCTGACCGAGACGCTGGACACGGTCGAGATGGCGCACAAGGCCGCCTACAAGGCGGTGATGAGCCACCGTTCCGGCGAAACCGAGGATTCCACCATCGCCGACCTGGCTGTGGCGACCAATTGCGGGCAGATCAAGACCGGCAGCCTCGCCCGGTCCGACCGCCTGGCCAAGTACAACCAGCTGCTGCGGATCGAGGAGCAGTTGGGTGACACGGCGGTCTATGCCGGGCGCTCGATCCTGCGCGCCTGATTGTTCAGCGCCTCTCGTTCAGGCGCGGTCCATGTCGGCAGGCAAGGGGGGCCCGGTGATGGTGCGTCCGGTTTTCCGCAGGCGCCGGCCGCACGGCAGCGATCGAATAGATCTTTGTCCTCAAATCTGATGGAGCGCGTCGGCAGCCCGGGAGCAGACCGGCTGACAACGTAGAGAGCGGCTCCCGTCAGGAACGCTGTCAGAAACCAAAGGATCGCGACCGCCGCTCGCATGCCTCAGCTATAGCAAGTCTTAACGCCGCTGCTTCTAAGTTCCTTGAATCGTTAACTGAATCCCTCTTGACGTCCCGAATCAGTGTGTGATTCGTTGTGTGAATGCGAATCAGGCGTTCGGTCTCCCGTTTTTTTGTCGTTTTGGTCGTGCCGGCGCTCAGTCTGGCTGTGGTCGGCTATTTCGGCAGCTACGCCATCTGGGGCCAGCGCGGCATCCTCGCCTTGCAGGACACCCATGCCGAACTGGGTCTCAAGCAGCAACAACTGGCCGAACTCAAGGACAACCGCGCCCGGCTGGAGCATCGCATCGGCCTGATGGAAAAGAATGGCGCCGATCCCGACCTGGTCGAAGAGCTGGCCCGCACCGAATTG
This sequence comes from Pseudomonadota bacterium, assembly GCA_041178445.1. Lineage (GTDB taxonomy): Bacteria > Pseudomonadota > Alphaproteobacteria > Micropepsales > Micropepsaceae > Rhizomicrobium. Next base: position 5,921 of record JBEGVG010000062.1, read on the forward strand.
ATGACCTCGGCGCCGGGCCAGGTCGCTGTTTCAAGAACCGCACCCTAAACCTTCCGAAAATTGCGCAGCTTCACCCTTCGTTTCCGCAAGGGTTGCGCGGCTGCGAACACTGTTCGCTTTCGCAGCGCAATAAAATAACAACGCTCTTGCCAAGCCTGCCGGGGCTTGCAACAAACCGTTTCCCTGACTTTCAAAAATCAAAAACGGCACCCCAACCGCCCATGCCCGACGCCCCCAAAAGCAATTCGGACTCCCTCAAAAAACTCTATGCGGACATGCTGTTGATCCGCCGCTTCGAGGAGCGGGCAGGTCAGCTTTACGGCATGGGCCTGATCGGCGGCTTCTGCCACCTCTATATCGGCCAGGAAGCCGTTGTGGTCGGCCTGATGGGCGCGGCCCAGGAAGGCGATCAGCAGATCACCGCCTATCGCGACCATGGCCATATGCTGGCCGCCGGCATCGATCCCAAGGCGGTGATGGCCGAACTGACGGGCCGCTCCACCGGCCTGTCGCGGGGCAAGGGCGGCTCCATGCACATGTTCTCGTCGGAGAAGAAATTCTATGGCGGCCACGGCATCGTCGGCGCGCAGGTGCCGATCGGAACCGGCCTGGCCTTCGCCAACAAGTATCGCGGTAACAAGAGCGTCTGCCTGACCTATTTCGGCGATGGCGCCGCCAACCAGGGCCAGGTCTATGAAAGCTTCAACATGGCCGAGCTGTGGAAGCTGCCGGTCGTCTATGTGATCGAGAACAATCAGTATGCCATGGGCACCAGCGTCGAACGGTCCTCCGCGGTGTCCGATTTCTCCAAGCGTGGCGCCTCCTTCGGCATTCCCGGCGTTCAGGTCAACGGCATGGATGTCGAGGCGGTGCAGAAGGCAGGCGAAGAGGCGATGGCCCATTGCCGCGCCGGCAAGGGCCCGATCATCCTGGAGATGAAAACCTACCGCTATCGCGGCCACTCCATGTCCGATCCGGCCAAATACCGCAGCAAGGAGGAACTGACCGAGGTGCGCGAGAAGCGCGATCCGATCGAGAATTTCGGCAAGAAGCTGATCGATCGCGGCGTGATGAGCGCGGAAGACATGAAGCAGATGGACGCCTCGGTGAAGGCGATCGTCATCGCAAGCGCCGAATTCGCCACCGAAAGCCCGGAACCGGGCCTGGCCGAACTTTACACGGACATTTACGCCTGATGAGCACCGAAATTCTCATGCCCGCCCTGTCGCCCACCATGGAAGAGGGCAAGCTGTCCAAATGGCTGGTTAAGGCTGGCGACACCGTCAAGTCCGGCACCATCCTGGCCGAGATCGAGACCGACAAGGCCACGATGGAATTCGAGGCGGTGGATGAAGGCACCATCGGCGAGATACTGGTTTTGGAAGGCACCGAAGGTGTGAAGGTCAATTCGCCTATCGCCACGCTTCTGGCGGACGGTGAAAGCGCCGGCGCTGCGCCCAAGAAGTCAAAGAAGGACGGGCCAAAGGAAAAGTCGGAAGACCCAAAATCCGTCGCCGACAAGGGCGAGAAGGTCGCCGAGGCCGCGGGGCGCGCGCCCAAGGTCGAGGTTGCCGCCGATCCGGAAGTCCCCGAAGGCACGGAATTCGTTACCCAGACCGTGCGTGACGCGCTGCGCGACGCCATGGCCGAGGAAATGCGCCGCGACGAGCTGGTGTTCCTGATGGGCGAGGAAGTCGCCCAGTATCAGGGCGCCTACAAGATTTCGCAGGGCCTGCTGGAGGAGTTCGGCGACCGCCGCGTGATCGACACGCCGATCACCGAGCACGGCTTTACCGGCCTTGGCGTGGGCGCGGCCTTTGACGGCCTGAGGCCCATCGTGGAATTCATGACCTGGAACTTCGCCATGCAGGCGATGGACCAGATCATCAACTCCGCCGCCAAGACCCGTTACATGTCCGGCGGCCAGATGAGCTGCCCCATCGTATTCCGGGGCCCCAACGGTGCCGCCGCCCGTGTCGGCGCCCAGCACAGCCAGGATTATTCGGCCTGGTATGCTTCGGTGCCGGGCCTGAAAGTGATTGCGCCCTATTTCGCCGCCGACGCCAAGGGCCTGCTCAAGGCCGCGATCCGCGACGGCAGCCCGGTCATCTTCCTGGAAAATGAAATCGTCTATGGCCGCAGTTTCCCGGTGCCCAAGCTCGATGACTTCGTCCTGCCGATCGGCAAGGCGCGCATTGTGCGTCCCGGCAAGGACGTCACCATCGTCGCCTACTCCATCACGGTCGGTCAAGCGCTCGAAGCCGCCGACAGACTGGCGGAAGAAGGCATCGACGCCGAAGTGATCGACCTGCGCACCCTGCGCCCGCTCGACATGGACACGGTGCTGGCCAGCGTGAAGAAGACCAACCGCATCGTCACCATGGAACAAGGCTGGCCGATCTGCTCGATCGGTTCGGAAATCTGCGCCCAGGTCGCGCTGGAGGCGTTCGATTATCTCGACGCGCCCCCGACCAAGGTGACGGGCAAGGACGTGCCCATGCCCTATGCCGCCAATCTCGAAAAGCTTGCCTTGCCGATGGTTGATGACCTGATCGCGGCCGTCAAAGCCGTCAGCTACAAGGAATAGGCCGTGGCGACGAACATCCTGATGCCCGCGCTGTCGCCCACCATGGAGGAGGGCAAGCTAGCCAAGTGGCTGGTCAAGGAAGGCGATGTCGTAAAGTCCGGCACCATCCTGGCCGAGATCGAGACCGACAAGGCCACCATGGAATTCGAAGCGGTGGACGAAGGCACCATCGGCAAGATCCTGGTCGCCGAAGGCAGCGAAGGGGTAAAGGTCAATGCGCCCATCGCCGTCTTGCTGGCGGACGGCGAAAAGGCTGGCGCTGCGGTCGACATTCCCGCCGCGATGAAAGACATCAAGGCGGCGGTGAAGGCCGAGTCAGCGTCCGCACCCAAAGCCGATGCGCCCAAGACTGCTGCACCGGCTGCTGCTCCTGCCAAGAATGACGGCGCGCGCATTTTTGCCTCGCCGCTGGCCAAGCGCCTTGCCGCCAGCAAGGGGATCGACCTTTCCACGCTGTCCGGCACCGGTCCGCGCGGGCGTATCGTCCAGTCCGATGTCGAGAATGCCCCCGGCGGCGGAGCCGCCCATCAAACAACTTCCGGCGCGGCCAAGCCTGCTGCCGGTGCGGCCGCACCTGCGGGCGGTGCTGGCATCCCAGGCGTCACGCCGCTCCCGGGTGCGCGTCTGCTCTATCCGGCGGGCTCTTACGAAGAAATCCCGCACGACTCCATGCGCAAGGCTATCGCCAAGCGCCTGACCAGCGCCAAGACGCTGATTCCCCATTACTACCTGACGGTGGACTGCAATCTCGATGCCCTGATGGCGGTGCGCGAGAAGATGAATGCCGCGGCGCCGCTTGTTAAAAAGGGAGAGGGGGGCAAAGACAAGGTTCCGGCCTACAAGCTGTCGGTCAACGATTTCATCATGAAGGCGTCGGCCATGGCGCTGATGAAGCATCCCGCCGTCAACGCCTCCTGGACCGATACCGCGATCCTCAAGCACAAGGATGCCGATGTCGGCGTTGCCGTGGCGCTGGACTTCGGCCTGATCACCCCCATCATCTTCAAGGCCCAGACCAAGGGCCTGGTGGAAATCAGCAACGAGGTGAAGCTGCTCGCCGCGCTGGCCAAGGAAAAGAAGCTCAAGCCCAGTCAGTATGAAGGCGGCGGCTTCTCGGTTTCCAACCTGGGCATGTACGGGATCAAGAATTTCACTTCGATCATCAACCCGCCGCAAAGCTGCATCATCGCGGTGGGCGCGGGCGAAGAACGCGCCATCGTCAAGAATGGCAAGATCGAGATCGGCACGGTGATGACCGTCACCATGTCCGCCGACCACCGGGTGGTGGATGGCGGCACCGGCGCCAAGTTCCTCCAGACGCTCAAGACCTTCATCGAGGAACCGGCCTCCATGCTGCTATGAGCGATACCAGCTTCGATGTGATCGTGGTTGGCGGCGGCCCGGGCGGCTATGTCTGCGCTATCCGTGCGGCGCAGCTTGGCCTGAAGACCGCCGTGGTCGAACGCGACCGCATGGGCGGCATCTGCCTGAACTGGGGCTGCATTCCGACCAAGGCGCTGCTGCGCTCATCCGAAATCTGGCACATGCTGCACCGGCTGAATGAATTCGGCATCAGCGCCGACAATTTCAAGTTCGACATTGCCAAGATCGTCGCCCGCAGCCGCGCCGTGTCGCAGCAACTGTCCAACGGCGTCGCTGGCCTGATGAAAAAGCACAAGATCACCGTGATCGCGGGCGAGGCCAAGCTGGCGGGCAAGGGCAAGCTGTCCGTCATCAAGGACGGTAAGCCGGCAGAATACACCGCCAAAAACATCGTGCTGGCGACGGGCGCGCGCGCCCGCACCCTGCCGGGGCTGGAGCCCGATGGTCTGCTGGTCTGGACCTACCGCGAAGCGATGGTGCCGCCGTCCATGCCCAAGTCACTGCTGGTCGTCGGTTCGGGCGCCATCGGCATCGAATTCGCCAGCTTCTATCGCACCCTGGGCGCGGACGTGACCGTGGTCGAAGTGCTGGACCGGGTGATGCCGGTGGAAGACGAAGAGATTTCGGCCTTGGCCGCCAAGGCCTTCACCAAGCAGGGCATGAAGCTCAAGCTGGGCACCACGGTGACGACGCTGAAGAAGGACGCGGACAATGTCACCTGCACCCTGAAAGACAAGGCCGGCAAGACCGAGGAAGTCACCGTCGATCGCGTGATCCTGGCCATGGGCATTGTCGGCAATGTCGAGAATATCGGCCTGGAAGCCGCGGGCATCAAGGTTGAGAAGACCCACGTCGTCGCCGGCAAGTATGGCGAGACCGGCGTCGATGGCGTTTGGGCGATCGGCGACTTGGTCGGCGCGCCCTGGCTCGCGCACAAGGCGATGCATGAAGGCGTGATCGTGGCCGAGAAGATCGCGGGCGTGAAAGGTGTACACCCGCTCAACACCGCCAATGTGCCGGGCTGCACCTATTGCTGGCCGCAGGTGGCATCCGTCGGTATGACCGAAGCCAAGGCCAAGGAATCGGGCCGCAAGATCAAGGTGGGCAAGTTCCCCTTCATCGGAAACGGCAAGGCCATCGCGCTGGGCGAGCCCGAAGGCCTGGTCAAGACCATCTTCGACGAGACCACCGGCGAGCTGCTTGGCGCGCACATGATCGGCGCCGAAGTCACCGAGCTGATCCAGGGCTATGTCGTGGCCAAGTCGGGCGAACTGACCGATGCCGAGCTGTCGCACACCATCTTCCCGCATCCGACCCTGTCCGAGATGATGCATGAAGCAGTGCTGGCAGCCGACAAGGCCGCGCTGCACATCTGACCCACCTGTCATGGCCCGCGAATGCGGGCCACCCAGGTGAAACCGTGGTGGTTTCGCTACTCGTTCCACCGTTAATCTTTGGAGCGATCAACTGTCCCCAACTGGGTGGCCCGCACTCCGGCGGGCCATGACACCAGGGTTAGTTCAGCAACCGCTTCACATCTTCCGCCACGGCAGCGGTGTCGCTGGTGTCGGTAGTGACCAGCCGCGTGCGGCCTTCGCGGTCGAAGAAATAGACCGCATTGGAATGGTTGACCTCATAGGGCGGCCCCTTGTCCACCGAATAGGCGATGCGCCAGGTGCGGGCAAGATTGGCCAGCTCGTTGCGGCCGCCGCGCAAACCCACCATCTGCGGCGTGAAGGCGGCGGCATACTCCGCCATCACCTGGTCGCTATCGCGGTCGGGATCGACCGTGACGAACAGGATGCGGGTATCCGGGCTGTTCACCCTGGCGAACGCATCCGTCAGGTTGGCGAGCGTTCCGGGGCAGATATCCGGGCAATGGGTGAAGCCGAAATACAGCGCCACCACCTTGCCGCGAAAATTCTCCGCCGTGACGGGCTTGCCGCCCGAACTCATGAGGAATTTCAGCTTGGGCATGCCGCCGGTGATGTCGGTCATGTGCCAGGGCGGCGCGTCAGAGCAGCCGGCCAGTGTCAGCGCCGGCAACAGTACAAGAATAAGGGCAGGAAAAAGGCGGAAAATCTTCATGGTCCCGCGTCCTTATCACGCTTTGGCGCAGCAGGCCCAGCAGCTAAGTTCGCCCGCGATGATTGGACGCTTTTCCACCGACTGGCTTTGGTATGGCGCGCTCCTGGCTGTGGGCGCGGTGGTCTATTGGGTCTGCTATTTTTACCCCGCCGACCTGCCATTCTGGATGCCCTGGGAATTTTCCTGGCCGATCTATCTGACGACCGGGCTGACGCTGGGCTGGTTCGCGCGGGGTTTGCGCCTCTTGCCGAAGGACCAGCATCCGCCGCTATGGCGCAACCTGTGTTTTGTCTTCGGCGTCGTTAGCTTCTGGATCGTGCTGCAGACCCAGATTGATTACTACGCCCAGCACATGTTCTTCGTGCACCGGGCGGCGCATTTCGTGCTGCACCATTTCGGCGCCTTCTTCATCGCGCTGGGCATGAGCGGTCCGGTGCTGCTGGCGGGCATGCCGGATTTCCTCAAGCCTGTTGTCGCCTCGCGCCCGGTGCAGGCGACATTGTCGTTCCTGCAGCATCCGGTGATGGCGCCTTTCCTGTTCGTGGTGCTGCTCTATTTCTGGCTGATCCCGCAAATCCATACCCGGGTGATGCTGGACGCCTGGATCTACGAGTTCATGAACTGGACCATGGCCATCAATGGCGTGATGTTCTGGGCCCTGATCCTGGATAGCCGGGCCAAGCCTCCGGCGCGCCTGTCGCATCTGATGCGTGCCCTGCTGATCCTGGTGATCGAGCTGCCCCAGATGGTGCTGGGCGCCATCCTGTCCCTGACCGAGCGCGACATCTATCCGGTCTATGAAATCTGCGGGCGGGTCATGGACATGACCGCCCTGAACGATCAGCATTATGGCGGGTTGATCATCTGGCTGCCCGGCACGCTCACCAGCTTTGCCGCCATGATCGTGGTGCTGGTGACCATGCGCCTGAACGAGGAGAAAGCCGAACGTGAACAAGCCGCTTAGTCTTGCGATCCTCCTGGCCTTGATGGGCCCGGCCTCGGCCGCGTCGCTCAATATCACCGATGCCTGGTTCCGCGCCCTGCCAGGCACGCTGCCGGCCGGCGGCTATTTCAACGTTCACAACACCGGCAAAAACGATCTCGCCATCCTGGGGGCGCAGTCCGAGGGCTGCAGCACGGTGATGGTCCACAAGTCCAGCAACGCCGGCGGCATGAGCCGGATGGAGCATGTCGACAAGGTGGATGTGCCGGCGGGCGGCAAGGTCAGCTTCGCGCCGGGCGGCCTTCACCTGATGTGCATGCGTCCTACATCGCTGATGAAGATCGGCGGCAAGGTGCCGGTGGTGCTGCACCTGTCCGACGGCACCCGCTTGGCAACGACCTTCCCGGTTCGCGGCGCTTCGGGGAAATAGTTATTCGGCCGCCAGTTCCGCATAGCTGACATGGCAGCTTCCGCCATGTTTGCGGAAATAGCGCTGATGGCTTTCCTCGGCCTTCCAGAAGGCCGGCGCGGGCTCGATCTGGGTGACGACCGGCGTCTTCGATTTGCCGGAGGCATCCACAGCCGCCTTGCGCTCGGCGGCGATGCGGGCCTGTTCCGGACCATGGGTAAAGATCACCGAGCGGTACTGGGTGCCCACATCGGGCCCCTGGCGGTCGCGGGTGGTGGGGTTGTGCATCCGGAAAAACAGGTCGACCAGCGTCTCGTAGGACACCTGGGCGGGGTCGAACGTCACTTCCACCACTTCGGCATGATAGGTGTCGCCGCCGCAAACCTGGCGATAGGTTGGGTTGTCGCTGGCGCCGCCGGCATAGCCGCTGACCGCATCGCTGACCCCGGGGACCTGGAGGAAGAAATCCTCCACTCCCCAAAAGCAGCCCGCCCCGAACAGTGCCTTTTCCATGATCCGGTCTCCGCTATTTTCACCGCGTAATATGGTTGCGCAGTCCGTCCGTTACATCCCACCTTTGGTACCGCTATAGAAGCCCCATGACCCTTCCCAACCCCGATCAGCTGTTTGACCGGCTGGGCCCGCATCTGCCGCCCCGTCTGCTGGAAGTGCCCATCTGGGCCTGGCGGACGGCTGCGGGCACCGCACTGCTGGCAGCCACCATCTCCATCGCGCTGCATCAACCCCGGTTGGGCGGCGGGCTGCTGCTGGCGGGCGCGCTGGCGGCAGGGGCAGGCGAGGCGCTGGCCCGCCAGCGCCGCAGGCTGGCGGTTCCGATCCTGCCGCTGGGCCTGCTGGCGCTCCCCTTTGGCTTTGCCCTGGCGGCGCCCGACCAGGCGCTGGCGGCGATGTTTTTGATGTTCGCCCTGAGCGTCCTGACAGTGCTGGGACGGGGATATGTTTCTGTTGTCACCTGGCTTGTCGCGGCGGCCTTCCTGATCGCGTGGATCTTCCCAGATCACTTTAGCCTTCTGGCCTATATCATTGGCGTCATAGCCTTTATCGCGGCAGGGCAGGGCGTGGCACGGGAGTGGACATGAAGGTCGTCATCATCGGTGCCGGGGTGGCGGGCCTGGCCATTGGCTGGCGGCTTTTGCAGGCTGGCGCGGCGGTCACCATTCTGGACCGGGGCCAGCCAGCGCAGGGGGCGACCTGGGCGGCGGCGGGCATGCTGGCGGTCACTGCCGAGCTGGAAGAGGCGGGTGAGGCGGAGAGCGCCTTTGCTCTGCACTCGAATACACTGTGGCCCGGTTTTGCCGCCGAGGTCGAACAGGTCAGCGGGGTGGGCATCGGCTTTGTCCGTGGCGGTGCGCTGCTGCTGGCCGGGAATGCCGGCGAGCTGGAGGCCATGCGCAGCCGGGGTACGGTGCTGGACGCGGCCGGGGCGCGGGCGCTGGTCCCGATGCTGGCCGATGATGTAGCGGGCGGCCTGTGGGCGGCGGACGAGGCCCGGGTCGACAACCGGGTGCTGGGGGAAGCTCTTACCATCGCCTTCCTGAAGGCGGGCGGAACCCTTATCCCCCAGGAAGCGGCCGTGACCATTGAGGAACGGGGCGGCACGGCTTCGGTGATGACGCCCTATGGCCGCCACTATGCCGACGCTTTTGTCATCGCGGCGGGGGCCTGGAGCGGGTTGCTGGCCGACATCCCCATCACTCCGGTCAAGGGCGAGATCATCGCCCTGACGCCCCCCGCGGACCAGCCTTTGCCGGGCCCGGTGATCTGGGGGAATGACGTGTATCTGGTGCCGCGTGAATCCGAGGGCGAAAAACGGCTGCTGGTGGGGGCCACCATGCGGGAGGCCGGTTTTGACACCAGCCTGTCGGCGCAGGAGCGCGATCGCCTGCGCGCCAATGCGCAAAGCCTCATCCCGTCTCTGAAAGACTGGACGCTGACCGACCATTGGGCGGGATTGAGGCCCAAAAGCCCCGACGGCCTGCCGCTGCTGGGGCTGCTCAGGGGCAATATTTTTGTGGCGGGCGGGCAGTTCCGCAATGGTATCCTGCTGGCGCCGGCAATCGCCGAACAGATGGCAGGCTTGGTGCTGGGCAAGAACAAGATCAATCCGGCCTTCGACCCCGGAAGATTTTCCTGAGGAGACGTGCATGACCGACTTCGTGGTGGACCCTGTCATTGCCTCCTTGACCCACCAGTTGGCCGACTGGCCGCTGAGCCGCGTCTTTCTCTACAATGATGCGCGCTATCAATGGGGCTTGTTGGTGCCGCGCCGTCCCGGCGTGATAGAGATGTGCGATCTGGAGCCTGCCGATCAGGCGCAGCTGATGAGCGAGATCGTGAAGCTCTCCAAGATCATCCGCACCCTGCCGGGGGTGGAGAAGCTCAATGTCGGCAATCTGGGCAACATGGTGCCGCAGCTGCACGTCCATGTCGTGGGCCGCCGCAAGGGTGATCCTGCCTGGCCCGGGCCGGTCTGGGGCCACAGCGAAGCGCTTTCCTGGCCCAAGGCGGCCGAAGCGCCGCTGGCCCTCGCCCTCAAGCAGGCGCCGGCGTAAGCGTTTCGGTAAGGAACGGTTAACCATAAAGCCCGACATTCGCCCCATGAAGGCAGACGGCGCAGGGGCAGGAGAGCGTTCATCCGTGCTGGCGGCGCTGAAACATGCGGCGGCCGCCACGGGTTCGGATTTCCATTACCTGCTGGGCACCGCGATGCGCGAATCCAGTCTCAAGGCCAATGCGCAATCCGCCACTTCCTCGGCGACCGGCCTGTTCCAGTTCATCGAACAGACCTGGCTCGGGTTGGTGAAGGAGCATGGCGCCCAGCACGGTGTCGGCAATCTCGCCAATGCCATCAGCCGTGACGCCAATGGACGCTATCGCGCCGATGCCTCGGTGAAACAGACCATCCTGGCGCTGCGCAAGGATCCGAAGCTTTGCGCCCTGATGGCTGGCGAACACGCCAAGTCGACGCAGGGCCAGCTCCAGGCCAGCCTGGGCCGCGAGATTTGCGGCGGTGAACTTTATGCCGCGCATTTTCTGGGCCCGGATGCCGCCACCCGGCTGATCCGGCTGGCCGAAAAAGATCCCGGCGCCAGCGCCCCTGCACAATTCCCCCAGGCCGCAAGCGCCAACAAATCGGTTTTCTATCACGGGGATGGGCGCGCCAAATCGGTGCGCGAAGTCTATGACTGGGCCCTGCGCCAGCCGGGCGCCAAGGACACGGTGCGCATCGCGACCTTGCCGGACATCACGCCAAAGGCTGCGCCGACACCGGACAGTGCGCGCGCTCATGTGATGACGGCGCAGAATGATGAAGTCCAGATTCTGCTGGCGAGTGTGATGAACTGGCAGCCGCGCGGCGGCCAGAGCCTGTTCGGAAACCTGTTCGGTCTGGGGGGCGCAGGCGCCACGCCCAGTTCGACACTGTCGTTCAGTTCCGGCCTGCTGAGCCTGTTTTTGGATTCGAAGAAATCTACGTCTTAGGCTTCAGCGGTTCTTCCACCCGCGCATCCAGTTCGGCGCACAGTGTCTGGGCCATCTTGTCATTGGTGTCCTGGATGGCCTGGCGGTGGATCACCTGGATGGCATTGACATGCGCATCCACCAGGCCGAGCAACAGCGGCTGGCTCTCCGGCAGCTCGCCGATCAGGCGCGACAGCGATCCGGCCACGCGCGCGATCAGCGGAAAATTGAAGGTGGCGGCCTGGCCCTTGATGTCATGGGCGGCCCGCATCAGGGCGCCGCGTAAGGCGTTGTCGGGCATCTTGGCATAACGTGCCCGCGCCGCGAGCAGGGTTTTCACATCCTCGGCGATCCAGTCGCCGAATTCGGATTTCAGCGTATCCAGCGCGCCTTCCGCGCGTTTCATCGCGGCCATATCGACGCCGCCCAGCCCGCCGCCGACCTTGGCCTTGAGCATGTTGGGCGGCATGAACAATTCGATCGGTTGCTGGCGGGCCATGGGGTTACTCCGCTGCCTGTTGCTTGGATTCGGCGCGGCGCTCGGGGCCGCGATATTCATCGGCGCCGCGTCGGCGGCGGCAAGGGCCAAAATAGACGCTGGTGCGCACATAGGGGCGGGGGTGCTCGATCACCGCCACCAGCCGCGACATCATCGTCTTCACCGACACCGGCTTGGCGATGAATTCATTGACGCCGGCATCGCGTGCCTGGCGCACATGATCGATATGGGTGTGGCCGGTCAGCATGATCACCGGCACAAAGGGGTTGGGCGTGGCGGGATTGGTGCGGATCATCTGCACCAGTTCAATGCCGGACATGCCTTCCATCACCCAGTCCAGCACCAGCACGTCGGGATTGGATTCGCGCAGCACCGTCCAGGCGCGCTGGCCGCTATCGGCTTAGTAAATCTGGGTGACGCCGAATGCCTGCAGGATCGTGATGACGAGCTTGCGCATATGCGCATTGTCGTCCACGACGAGTACCTTCAGCCGGTCGAAACGATAGCCGCTCATCACCCAAACTCATGCGGCCCCGAAGGGGCACTGCCTGAACAAATTACATTAATGAGCGTTAAGGCTTAGTGAAATAAAGCGGTTTTCGCAGGGAAATCCGCCAAATTCAGTCGGAAAACTGCTCCGACAGGATGCGCTCGTCCAGATTATGTCCGGCATCGTACAGCATGGTCATGGCGATGGAACGGTCCTCGGCCACATCGACGGCGGTCACATCGCGCACTTCGAAATCGTCGGCCACGGCGCTGACCGGCCGCTTGGCGCTTTCCAGCATTTCGAACCGCACCTTGGCGCGGCGGGGCAACAGCGCCCCGCGCCAGCGCCGGGGCCGGAAGGCTGAAATGGGCGTCAGCGCCAGCAGGGCGGCGTCGATGGGCAGGATCGGGCCGTGGGCCGAAAGATTGTAGGCGGTCGAGCCGGCGGGGGTTGAAACCAGAACGCCGTCGCAGATCAGTTCGGAGATGCGCGGCTTGCCGTCCACCATGATGCGAATCTTGGCGGCCTGGCGGGTCTCGCGCAGCAGAGAGACTTCGTTGAAGGCGCGTGCTTCGGTCACGCCCTTGGCGCTGTGAGCCTGCATCTTCAGGGGATGAATCTCTGCCTTTTCGGCGGCGGCCAGACGGTCCAGCAGATTTTCCTGGCGGTATTCGTTCATCAGGAAGCCGACCGAACCCAGATTCATGCCGTAGATCGGTTTGCCCTTGCCGGTGAAGGTATGCAGGGTCTGGAGCATGAGTCCGTCACCGCCCAGCGCGACGACGATGTCGGCGTCCTGCGGCCCCGCATCGTCATGGCGGGCGCGCATGTCGGCCAGCGCCTGAGCGGCATCGGGAGCACCGGTGAAATGCAGCTTGGTCATGGACGTCAGCCTAGCATGTTTTTCGGACGTATACGCAGGTCCGCCTCCCCATCGTGCTCGTCAGCGCACAAGAGGGGGAGGTGGTTTCAGCGAGCGAAGGCGACCATTTGGGAGCGGAGCGGAAGCTGAAACCGGAGGGGGTGAGAAAAACTACTGCGGCAGTGCGGTGCGCAGTTCGTCCAGCGCGCTCTGGCGGGTGAAGCCGGAGAAGATGGCGTCCGCCGTCTGCATTTCCGCTCCGTTCAGATTGGCGGCAAGCCCGCGCGCCTGGCGCGACAGGTTGAAGACGGTGGGGAAGACGGAACGGTCGATGCCCGCAGCACGGCAGGACAGCGCCACCTGGCGCGGGCCGCCTTCATAAAAGGCCGCGCGGAAGCGGGTCAGGTCGATATCCAGCAGGCGGGCGAAAGCCAGGTCGAACAGGTCAAGCTGGCCCTGGCTCAGCACCCGCATCAGGAAGCCGGCCTTGAGCTGGCCGCTGGCGGCCATTTTCTCGATCAGCTTCAGGGCGCTGTCGGCTGGCGGGTCCTTGGGGCCCGGCGGTTCGCTCTTCAGCACCACATTGGCCCTGGACAGGGCGGCATCGACATTCTTGGAGGCGATCTTGTAGTTGGTCTTGATATAGGTCTTGAGCGCGTCCGACACCCATTCGCACATATTGTCGGCGAGCTGCGGCGGCAGATCGGGGCGGCGGATCAGCGGCTCCTGAAGTCCGGCCATGGCGCGCGACTTCTGCACCAGCGTTTCATAACCGGTGCTGGAAATCTTGGCGGTCGCGTTGCGCACCAGCGCCACCAGCACCGATTCCACATCGCATTTGGTCAGCGCGTCCGTCACCGGGATGCCGATATTGGGACGGCCCGCCACGGCGGTCTGATGGCCGATGCCGGCTTCGGCAATCATCTTGAGCACGTCGGATTCGGTCAGCAGCGGCGAGTTGATGATCAGCGGCCGCGCCACCTCGATGGAATCGTCCACCAGCAGCAGGATCAGGTCGTGCGGCACGGTGGTGTCTTCGGCCAGGCGCTCGGCCAGGGCGATCCGGATGGCCATTTCCACGTCGCGGGTCAGGCGCTTGAGAATTTCCCGCATCAGTTCGCGCTCGCGGCTGTTCAGCCCGGCGCCCTGGATGCGGTAGAGAGAGGCAACGGCGAGATAAATCTCCTCGCGGCTGGCGCCTGATTGCGGGTTCATGGCGAGCTGGGCCAGGCGGCCATGTCACTCATAATCGTGTGCGGTAAGCCCCACGTGAAATCCCCCATGCCTTCTGCACCAAAGCCGCTTTTGCGGCCATTCCCGGGCATTTTTAACAGGGCGACTGTTAACAGCCGATTAAGTCTCTTGCGCCGCAGTGCCGAACTGGTATGCGGTTTTGGTGCATGAACAAGCATAAAAGCTTCATCTTGGCCTTGGATCAGGGGACGACCTCGACCCGGGCGATCCTGTTTGATTCCGAGGCGCGTCCCGTACGCAGCCACAGCATATCCCTGCGTCAGATCTATCCCGCCAATGGCTGGGTGGAGCATGACGCCCGCGAAATCTGGCAGGCGGCTTTGGCCTGCGCCCGGGCCGTCCTGAAAGGCAGAGAGGCGGGAGATGTTGCCGCCATCGGCATCACCAACCAGCGCGAGACTTCGCTGATCTGGGACAGGAAGACCGGGGCGCCGCTGCACAATGCCATTGTCTGGCAGGACCGGCGCGGCGCGCCGCGCTGCGCGGCCCTGAAGAAGCGCGGGCTGGAACCGCAGATTACCCGTAAGACGGGATTGCTGCTTGATCCCTACTTCTCGGCCACCAAGCTGGAATGGCTGCTGAAGAACGTCAAAGGCCTGAAAGGTCGCGACCTTGCCTTCGGCACCATCGACAGCTGGCTGATCTGGAATCTCACCCGCGGGCAGGTGCACGCCACCGATGTCACCAACGCCTCGCGCACGATGTTGTGGAATCTGAAGACGCGCGACTGGGATGCTTCGCTGCTCAAGCTGTTCGGCGTATCGCGCGCCATCCTGCCGGAGGTGCGCGAAAGCCGCGGCGATTTCGGAACCAGCGATCCCATGCTGCTGGGCGCGGCCATTCCTATCCTGGGCGTGGCGGGCGACCAGCAGGCGGCCAGCTTCGGCCAGGCCTGTTTCGCGGCGGGCGATGTGAAATCCACCTATGGCACCGGCTGTTTCGTGCTGGTCAATACCGGCAAGAAAGTACCGCGTTCGCGCAATCGCCTGCTGACAACCGCATTGGCTGGGAGCGGCGGCGAACGCACGCGTAGCAAGCGCCTCGCCGTGCGACCCGTAAGAAAAGCGCAGTATGCCATTGAGGGCTCGATCTTCATCGCCGGGGCGGTGGTGCAATGGTTGCGCGACGAGCTGGGTATCCTGGCCCATGCGCCGGACAGCGAAGCGATGGCACGGCGCGCCAAGCCGGCGCCCGGGCTGTACTTCGTTCCGGCCTTTACCGGACTGGGGGCGCCTTACTGGAACCCCGGGGCGCGGGGCGCCATTCTGGGCCTGACCCGCGATGTCGGCCGGCCCGAGATCGTGCGCGCGGCGCTGGATGCGGTCTGTTACCAGACCCGCGATCTTCTGGAAGCGATGCGCCGGGACATGGCGGCGGCAGGTCTTTCGCGCTTGCGAGCATTGAAGGTGGATGGCGGCATGGTCGCCAATGACTGGTTCTGCCAGCGCCTGGCCGATCTCACCGGATTGACGGTGGACCGGCCGGTTGTGACGGAGACCACCGCGCTGGGCGCCGCCTATCTGGCGGGTTTGGGCGCGGGACTGTTCCAAAGCGAACAGGACATCACCGCCCGCTGGGCGCTCGACCGGCGGTTTCGTCCCGCGATGAAAAAGCGCGAACGCGATCTGCTTTATCGCGGCTGGCTGCACGCCGTTACGCAGGTGCAATAAGTTTTTCTTTGGCGCTGTATACATTTACCCGAATTGAGCCGTTGACTTCCGGCCCGGAGGCGCGTGAAGTCCGCTCATGTCCGGTAACGCTATCATGTCTGATTCTACAGAGCTTTCCAGCAATCGCCGGAAACCGGAAAGTCTGGCGCGGCTGAAGCAGTCGGCGCGCAAATTGTTCGTGGAACGCGGCTATGACGCGACCCGGCCGCAGGATATCGCGCGGGAAGCGGGCCTGGGACACGGCACATTCTATTTGCATTATCCCGACAAGCGCGCCTGTTTCCTGTCCTTTGTCGAGGATGCGCGCCTTGAGCTGGACGCCCATGTCGGTGCTCATCGCCGTCCCGGCCAGACGCTGAAGCAGCGCATCTCCGACACCCTGCATGCGATCTACGATTATTCCGACAATCATCCGGGCGTGCTGCGCGCCGCCATGACCGATGAGTCAGTGATCGATGCCGAAGGGGTGGAGTTTCGTTCGCTGCTGACGCAATGGGGCGCCGAATGGGCCGACATGGTGCGCGAGGCGGCGCGCGACGGCAGCGCTTGCCGCTCCTTCGATCCGAGCATCATTGGCCAGGCCATTGTGGGTGCGCTGCACCAGACCTGCCGCGAGGCCCATCGCACGGGACGGTCACGCGCCGCGCTGGTGGAAAATCTTACCCGCTTCCTCACGCGCGCCCTGAAGCCGGATTGAGCTACTTGTCTCGCAGACCGCGTGGCTGAGTGCTTCAAGAATGATGACGCGGCCATCGCTGGCTGCGCCATTCGCGCCGCAAGCCCCGTATCTTCTGATTTTGCCGGGCTTGTCTTCGGGCAAACAAGATTCCAAAACGGGGCATGGACCCGTCATCTCTTCATGCCCAGGCCGTGGCTGCGCATCAGCGCGGCCAGCTGGCGGAGGCTGAGCGGCTTTATCTGCAGCTGCTGGAGGCCGCGCCCGATGCGTTTGCACCGCGTCACCTGCTGGGCGTGGTGCGGGCGCAGCAGGGGCGCAACGCCGAAGCGCTGGCGCTGATTGGCCGCGCGCTGGAGATCAGCCCCGGCGCTCCCGAAGCGCTGCTGAATTACGGCAATGTCCTCAAGAATATGGGCCGCTTCGAGGAAGCGCTGGCCAGCTACGACCGGGCATTGGCGGCACGCTCCGATTTCGCCGACGCGCTGTTCAATCGCGGCAACGCGCTGTGGGAAATGAAGCGCCCGGTGGAAGCGGTGGCCAGCTATGACCGGGTGCTGGCGCTGCGGCCCGACCATGAAGGCGCGCTGGTCAATCGCGGCAATGCCCTGCACGAGCTGAAACGCGAGGAGGAAGCGCTGGCCAGCTTCGACCGCGCGCTGGCCCAGAACCCGAACAATGCCGAGACCTGGAAGAACCGTGGCATTACCTTGCGCGTCCTGACGCGGTTCGGCGAGGCGCTGGCCAGTTTCGACCGTGCATTGGCCTTGCGCCCCGGCAGTCCCGAACTGCTGAATTATCGCGGTCATGTTTTGTGTGAAAGCGACCGGGTGGCGGAGGGTTTTGCGGTTTTCCGTCAGGCGGCGGAAAATTCCGGCGCGGGCAACGGTCCGGGCGTGCTGCCGCACAAAGCGCGCCATGATGCCGAGCAACAGGCCTGGCTGGGCAAGCGCGCCCGCGTCGATGGTCCGCTGTTCCTGGACGGCGGGGAAAAATTGGCCGCGCCCGCGATCAACCCGGCCAATGCCGAAAAAGTCTCCGCCGAATGGCGCGCCAGCAATCAGCAGCTTGTGGTGATCGACAATTTGCTGACGCCAGATGCGTTGGCGCAGCTGCGGCGCTTCTGCCTGGGCTCCAATGTCTGGCGGCAGGCCTATAAGGACGGCTATCTGGGGGCCTTTCCCGAGCATGGCTTTGCCGCGCCGCTGCTGGCCCAGATCGCCGACGAATTCCGCGACACCTTTCCCGCGATCTTCGGCGGTCATCCGCTGCGCTATCTCTGGGCGTTCAAATATGATTCCGCGATGAGCGGCATCCAGATCCATGCCGACGAAGCGGCGGTGAACGTCAATTTCTGGATCACTCCGGACGAGGCGAACCTTGATCCCGCGCATGGCGGGCTGGTGGTGTGGGACAAGGCCGCGCCGCTGGACTGGGACTTTGACAGGTATAACGGCGATGTGGAGTCGCCCCGCGCCTTCCTGAAAAGCGTCGGTGCGACATCGGTGACGGTGCCCTATCGCACCAACCGGGCGGTGATCTTCGATTCCGACCTGTTCCATGAAACCGACACCATCCGGTTCAAGGAAGGCTATGAGAACCGCCGCATCAATGTGACCTTGCTCTATGGCCGCCGGGACAAGGGCTGACCAGCGGAACCCGTATAAAGGTCGCTTAAATTTGTCCTTGAATTGCGCCGAATACGGCACCGCGATGGTAACGGCCGGCCTGTAGCCTTTCGTCAGGGCAAGGGGCAAAGATGGAACTGGACCATCCGGACGACAAGGCGAAGTTGCTTGCGTGCGCGCGGGCCCTGCTGGCGGGCGGCAATACAAAATTCTCCATCGCCATGCTCTGTGCCAAGGCCGGCGTGGAGCGGGCCGACTTCCGCGATCATTTCGCGGGCAAGGCGGCGCTGCTGGCGGCGCTGATGGCGCCCGAGCCCCCGTCGCAATCTGCGCCAGAACCGGCGGTCGCCGCCCCCGACGCCTGGCTGGAATGGCGCCTTCGGGTGTTCGAACGCGCCTTGAACACGCTGGAAGTGAAAGCGGACACCATGGCACGCGACCAGGCCCGTGCCATTGCGGCCCTGAAGGAAAAGCTGCTCGCCCTGGGGGCTGTTCGGGCCAGCGTGCCGGCAGAGCCAGCGCCCGTTCCCGATGATGCCGAAGATGCAATCGTCTCGCAGGAAGCAGACGCGCAACCGGACGACAAGGAAGAAAAGAACGCGCCGGATTTTCCGCCGCTGGAAATCGCGCCAGCGCCGCTGCTGTCGCGGGCGCAAATGGCGGATGTGCTGCAGGCCGCCCGTGGCAAGGCTCGCCCGGTGCCCGAAGAGCCGGCGCCCCGAACCGGCGCGCGCTTGCGCTGGCTGGCGATCGGGGCGCTGTCGCTGGTGACGCTGTTTCTTTGCGCGGGTCTCACCCTGGGTGATACCGCCCGCGCCACGTCCGCCGATCTGGCTGGCAGCGGTACGACACCACGCATGGTCGCCCCGGCCGGACTGGCGCGCACCATCGCTCTTGCCGATTCTGGGGATGCCGGGGCGAGGGTCGCGCTGTCCGTGGCTTACCTGCGGGGTGCCGATGTAACAAAAGATGCCACCGCCGCCATACGCTGGAGTGCGGCGGCAGCGCGGGATGGGCATCCGGTGGCGCAGTATGTGCTGGGCACATTGTACGGGCAGGGGGCAGGCGTGACAGCCGATCCCGTTCGCGCCCTGGAGCTGTTCAACGCGGCTGCGGCGGGCGGCAATCTCAAGGCCATGCACAATCTCGCCATCGCTTACGCCGAAGGCCTCGGCACCGAGAAAGACGAAGCCCGGGCGGCCGAATGGTTCGCCCGCGCCGCCGCGCGCGGCTATGTCGATTCCGCTTTTGATCTCGGCGTGCTGTATGAACGCGGGCTTGGGGTGGAGCAGGATCTGAAGCAGGCGCTGAAATGGTATGGCATCGCGGCGCTGGCCGGTGACGCGCCCGCGCGCGCCGATTTCCTCAAAAGCCAGGTCAGCGCCGCCGAGGCTGATCTCGCCGCCGACCAGGCGCGTGGCTTTACGCCTTTGCCGGCGCTGGAGTCGGCGAACCGTCTTCCGGCTTTTTGACTTCGCGTTGCTGCTGGCTGCCGTAATGGCGGGCCCAGACCTTGGTGAACTCCGCCCCCAAAAGGAATATCTGGGCCGAATAGTAGACCCAGACCAGCAGCACGATAATGCCGCCCGCCGCGCCATAGATGCTCGCCGTGATCAAATTGGCCAGGCAATAGCCGATCACGGTCTGGCCCAGTTCGAACAGCATGGCGGTGCCAACCGAGGCCACAAGCACGTCGCGCCATTCCAGCTTGCGGTTGGGCAGGACCTTGTAAAGTCCGGCAAACAGCAGCGAAACAATGATCAGCGAAATCCCGGTATTGAGAATGCCGATGACAAGATCGGAGCTGTCGCCGACCCGTTCCAGCACCCGGCCCAGCATGCGCACACCCGTGGCGACCACCATGGACAGCAGCAGCAGAAAGCCCAACCCGATCACCAGTGCCAGGCTCATGACCCGTCCGCGCAGGATCTGGTAGAAATAGGATTCCTTGCGCGGCGCCTTCCAGATCACATTCAGCGCATCCTCGATCTCGGTGAAGAATCCCGACGCCATCACCACCAATGTGGTGATGCCGATCAGGCTGGCGGCGAGCGTGTGTTCGCTGCCGCGCACATGCAGGATGGCCAACTGCACGATGTCCGCGCTTTCCGGACTCATGATCCGGCGCAACTGGTAATGCACGGCACCGCTGGCGGCGTCCTGGCCCAGCCCCAGGGCGGCGATGGCGGTGGCGATGAACAGCACCGGCGCGATGGCGGTGACGGCATAAAAGGCGATCGCGGCCCCGCGCGTCAGCGCATGATCGTCGACAAAAGCCTGCAGCCCTTCCTTGAGCAAGACCCAGGGACTGATGCGCGGCCCGTTCACGACTCAATATCCCGTTTGTTCCTGTGGTTCCCAACGTAGCAGATCGGCCGAAAGTTTCATTTTCGCGGAACCCCTTGTCGGGCCTCAGGCGTTAGGCAAGGGGGAGCCACAGCCTAAGTGATTGATTTATCATGCCCGTTACCGCGCCATCGCACAAAAGCCGGCTGAAATCCGCTCTGAACGCAGCGCATCACAGGGTCCAGTCCGATTTCCGTGATTTCCGCTTCACCTGGAATGGCTTTTTCAAATGGGGTGGAATCACGCTGCTGGCCTTGCTGGTCGCGGTGATCGTCACGCTCTATTTCCTCGACTGGAATCAGATGCGCGGTCCCCTGGGCCGCTATCTGTCGGAACGTACCGGGCGGGAGGTGCGGATCGAGGGCAATCTGGATGTCAAGCTGTTCACTTTCCAGCCCGTCATCGATGTGGGCGGGCTTTATGTCGGCAATCCGTCCTGGCTGGCATCCGGCAAGGACGGCCGGCCACAGGCGGCAAGGGTCCGTCATGCGCGGGTTGAGTTGCGGCTGGTGCCGCTGCTGTTCGGCAATCTGATCCTGCCGCATGTCCAGTTCGATCAGCCCGATGTGCTGGTGGTGCGCGACGCGACCGGCCGCACCAACTGGGACGGCGACAGCACCAGTTCGGGCAGCGCCTGGCGCCTGCCTCCGGTCAAGCGGTTCCTGATCAATGACGGCAAGGTGGTGATCGAGGATGCGGTGCGAAAGCTGCGTTTCACCGGCACCGTGTCGTCACAGGAAACGCGCGACGGCGGTAATGCCGCATTCACGCTGATGGGCGACGGCACCCTGAATGGCAACAAGTTCATGGCCGACGTGAAGGGCGGGCCGTTGATCAATGTTGACGCCAGCAGGCCCTATCACTTCACGGCCAACGTCCGGGCGGGCGAAACCCATGCTGTCGTCAACGGCGCCATCACCCGGCCGTTCCATCTTGACCGCTTCACCGCCGACATCAAACTCACCGGCCCCACGCTGAGCGAGCTGTATTTTCTCACCGGCCTGGTGCTGCCCAATACGCCGCGTTACCGTATCGAGGTGGCATTGGTTCGGGAAGGCACCCTGTATCGCCTCAATGACATCAACGGCATGCTGGGCTCCACGGACATTGCGGGAAACCTTTCGGTCGATGTTTCCGATGACATTCCTGTTCTGGCGGGCAAGGTGGCCTCCCGGATATTGCAATTCGAGGATTTGGGCGCGGTGATTGGCGCCGGCAAGAATGCGCCCGTGCAGCCCAAATACCTGCTGCCTGAAACCCCGATCCATACCGAGCGGCTGCGCCAGACCAATGCGGAAGTGGATTACAGTGCCGGCGCCATCCGTTCGCGCGACTTCCCGCTCACCAGCCTGGACACCCATGTCAGCCTGCAGGGCGGCGTGCTGAACCTCAAGCCGCTGGCCTTTGGCTTTACGCAAGGCAAGCTGGCCGGTGCGCTGAAGATCGACGCGCGAAAACCGGTGCCGGTGACATCGATAGACGCACGTCTTACCGGCCTGAAGGCGGAGAATTTCATTAAGAGCAGTGACAAGCCAATCCAGGGCACACTGGAGGGCCGTGCGGTGCTGACAGGAACCGGCAATTCGGTCCATGCTGCCGCCTCGACCGCCGACGGCACCTTCACGGCGGTGGTACCGACGGGCGGGATGCGGCACAGCCTGGCGGAATGGACCGGAATCGACCTGCTGACAGCGCTGAGCCTCACCCTTAGCGGCGACAATTCCAACACGCGGCTGCGCTGCGGGGTGGCATCTTTCGGCGCCAAAAACGGCATACTGACCACGCAGCAATTCATCCTCGACACGGATCCGGTGCGGATCGAGGGCAGCGGCACCATCAATATGCGCGATGAAACGCTGAACCTTCAGATCCAGGGCAAGCCGAAGGATTTCCAGCTGGTGCGGCTGCGCGCGCCCATAACCCTGACGGGGCGCTGGGACAGCCCCGCAATCGGCATAAAGGCAGGACAGATATTGGCCCAGGGCGGAATGGCGGCGGCATTGGGCTTTCTGTCGCCACTGGCCTCCATTTTCGCCTTCATCGATCCGGGACTGGCCAAGGATGCCAATTGCGGCCCGCTGCTGGCCGATGCCAAGGCCAAGGGCAATCCGGTGACGTCATCGGCGGTGCGCAATGCCGCGACTCCCCGTAATTAGCCGCCGGCCGAAATCAAGTGCCCTTCTGTCCAATTTAACCCTTGCGGTTCGGCGGGCTTGGCCCATCTTTCGGCGCGGGTATTCGCCCTCAAGGAGCGCCTATGACGATTTTCAGACATGTGCCTAAGCTTCTGGCTGCCATCGGCGTGGCTTTTGCGCTGGCGGGCTGTGGCGTCAACAACATCCCCACCAAGGATCAGGCGGTGAAAGCCGCCTGGGCCAACGTCCAGGGCACCTATCAGCGCCGCAGCGACCTGATCCCCAACCTGGTCGCCACCGTCCAGGGATTTGCCGCGCAGGAAAAGTCCGTCCTGATCGCGGTGACCGAGGCGCGCGCCAACGCGACGAGGGTCAACATCGATGCTTCCTCGATCACCGATCCGGCCGCCTTTGAACGGTTCCGGCAGGCGCAGGACCAGCTGTCGGGCGTGTTGGGGCGGTTGATGATGATCACCGAAAATTACCCCGAGCTGAAATCCAACCAGAACTTCCTGGCGCTGCAGTCGCAGCTGGATGGCACCGAAAACCGCATCGAGATCGCGCGCCGCGATTACAATGCGGCGGTGCAGGACTATAACACCGAGCTGGTGACCATCCCCGGTTCGCTCTGGGCGGCGACCTTTTATCGCTCCTACAAGCAGGCGACGCCGTTTGCCGCTTCGGCGGCGGCCCAGAATGCGCCGGTGGTCAGTTTCCCCGGCACGACCAGCACCGCGCCGCCGCCTGCGCCCGAAGCGGCCCAGCCCAGCACGCCGTAACGACAGATGCGGGTTCTCGCCGCCCTTTTTGCGCTTTTCTTCCTGATTGCCCCCGCCGCGGCGGCGCCGACATTTCCGGCGCTGACCGGGCGGGTGGTGGATGGGGCGAACATCCTGTCACCCGCAACGGAGGGCCAGCTCACCCAGAAGCTGGCGGCGCTGGAAGCCAAAACCTCGCGCCAGCTGGTGGTGGTGACGCTGCCATCGCTGCAGGGCTATGAGATTTCCGATTTCGGCTATCAACTTCTCCGCACTTGGGGCATTGGCCAGAAAAAGCTGAACAACGGCGTGCTGTTCATCATCGCGCCCAAGGAACGCGCTACCCGCATCGAAGTGGGGTATGGGCTGGAGCCGATTCTGACCGACGCGCTGTCCTCGGTAATCATCCAGAGCCAGGTGCTGCCGCACTTCCGCAAGAATGATTTCGATGGCGGCATAAGCGCCGGCGCCGATGCGCTGATTGAGCAATTGTCGCTGGAGCGTTCGGAAGCCGAGGCCCGCGCCGTCGCTGCCGCGCAGCAGGATGGCCGCGAGGATGGAATACCGGACTGGCTGCCGATGGTGTTGATGCTGTGCATCTTCGCCTACATGTTCTACCACTCCTGGGCGCATCCCGGACGGCGCGGCGGCGGCGGCGGTCCCTATTATGGCGGCGGCGGCTGGTCGGGCGGTGGCGGCGGCGGATGGTCAGGTGGCGGGTTTGGCGGCGGTGGTGGCTCTGGTGGCGGCGGCGGCGCATCGGGACGGTGGTGAGGAAACAATGCTGACAACATCCGATCAGGCCCGTATCGCGGCGGCGATCGCGGAAGCCGAAAGCAAAACCTCCGGCGAGATATTCTGCGTCCTGGCGCGGCAGGTGTCGCGTTACGGGGAGGTGCCGCTGCTCTGGGCGGCGCTGGCGGCTTTTATCGCCCCTCCGATCCTGGTGCTCGCATTCCTGCAGCGGCTGGCGCTGGCCAGCATTTTTTCGAGCTGGACGGAGGAATCGGCCCGCGCCATGGAAGGGCTGATTTTGCGCGGCACCACCACCTACGCGATTGTGCAGCTGGGTGTGTTTCTTTGCGTCGCCATTATCGTGGCGTTGCCGGGCGTCCGCCGCGCCATGACGCCGCCCACTCTCAAGCGCTACCGGGTGCGCGAGGCGGCGCGGCGTCACTTTGCATCGTCCGGTGCGCGGCTGTCCAAGGACGAACCGCATGTCCTGATTTTTGCCTCCTTCCACGACCGCAAGGTCGAGCTGGTGGCCCATGCCAGTATTCACCAGATCGTGGGTGAGGGGCCCTGGAACCAGGCGATCGAAGCGGTAACTGACGCCATGTCAGCCGGAAAGCCCGCCGACGGCTTCATCAAGGCGATCGAGATATGCGGGGCGGCGCTGGCGCAGCATTTTCCTCCCACCGGCGCGCCAAAGAACCGGTTGCCCAATACCATTCTTGAGACCTAAGCTCCCGCGCAAATCACGGGGAACGCTCATGACCATGCTGAAATATGCCGCGCCGGCGCTTTGTTTGCTGGGTAGCCTGCTGGCCGCGCCCGCCTTTGCACAGGATACCAAGAAGGTGGACACGATGCGGGTCGAGCGCCTCGATCCGGCGCTGGATGCGGTGATCACGCCGGGTACGCGCGTGGGACGCGTAGCGGGGGGCTTCGGCTTTGTCGAAGGGCCGGTGTGGAAAAGCGGCCGGCTCTATTTCTCGGACGTGAAGGACAATGTGATCCGCGCCCTGGACCGCATGGCCAATGTGGTGGTGGTGCTGAAGGCGTCCGGCGGTCTTACCAACCCGCCCAAAGGCTCCAATTCCGGCTCCAACGGCCTGGTCCTCGACAAGGATGGCACCATCCTGGTCACCCGCATGGGCATCGGCACCATCGAGCGGTTGGACGAGAAGGGAAACATCAAGCCATTCCTGTCGAAGTATGACGGCAAGCGGCTCAACAGCCCCAACGATCTGGTGTTCGCGCGCGACGGTGCGCTGTGGTTCACTGATCCGTCCTTTGGCCTGCTCAAGATGGACGCTGACCCCAAAAAGGAAATCAAGTTCAACGGCGTCTATCGCTATGCCGGCGGCAAGCTGACGGCGATGATCACCGACATGACCCAGCCCAACGGCCTGGGCTTCTCGCCTGACGGCAAGACCTTCTATGTCGCCAATTCCATGCCGGACGCCTATCTGCGCGCCTATGATGTGGGCGCCGACGGCAAGCTGTCCAACATGCGCGTCTTCTATCGCTGGCCCAAGAACAGCGGCGCCGGCGTGCCGGACGGGCTGAAGATCGACAGCCTGGGCAATATCTGGGCGACCGGCGCGGGCGGGGTTTCCATCCTTTCGCCCAAGGGCAAGCTGATCGGCAGGATCGTGCTGCCCGAAGTGGTCGCCAACCTGGCCGTCGCCGATGACGGCAGGACGGTCTATCTCACCGCCACGAGCAGCGTCTATCAGCTCGGCACCAAGGTGCCGGGACAGTTGCCGCTATACCATCGCCGGTAGGGCCGGCTGCTACTGCGCGTTGGCGGCCACGGCCATGAAGGCCTTCTTGGTCTCCATGTCCTTGGCGACGCCGATTATCATCAGCTCCAACGGCGCGGTGCCGCCCTTGAAGCTCTTGCTCTGGCCCACATCCACCGGGATGGCGTCGCCTTTCTTGATGGCCACGGTTTCGCCGTTCACCGTCACGCTGCCATCGCCGGAAATGACGTAATAGGCCTCGCTCATGTCGGACGATGTGGTGGAGACCGTGCTGCCGTTTGGTGCGATCATCACATGGTCGTAATAAGCCCAGGGCGAGAAGAAGATGCTGGGGCCCAAGACGCGGCGGCGGGTGACGCCGGTGCCGTTGGCGGCCGGCTTGAGCAGTGTCTTGTCCAGCTTCATGGTGACGAATTGCGGAATAGCATCCTTGGGTGCGCCGACCCGGTCATCGCCCAGGTCGAAGGCGTCATAGACCTTTGACGTGCCGACATTGATGTTCATCCACTCCACCGGCTTGTCGGTGGCATTGTAGATGCCATGCGAGGAGCCCATGCGGTTGGGCGCGCCAGCCGGGCCCTTCAGGGTGGAGGTGTGGCCGTTCATGGTGAACTCGGCTTCACCGTCCAGGATGACGAACATTTCTTCGCAATGATTGTGGAAATGCTGGCCGATGCCGCCGCCCGGCAGAAGCACACCGCGGTGCAGGAAGATGAAATTGGTCGAGAGCGTCTTGGCATCCATCAGTCCGGCATAGCGCATGGAGCCCGCGCCTTTGTGCACCGAGGTGAGAAGACGGGTCTTTTCGGGATCGTGATGGGTGATCCGGGAAGCCAGCTGGGCCTGGGCGGCGGTGCTGGCCAGAAGCAGGGCAGTCACGAGTGCAAGGCGTTTCATCGGGCGGGTTCCTCCTCGAAGGGTTTTTCGGGATGCATCAGGAAAGCGGTCATGGCGCCCAGTGCGAGCAGGCCCATGGACATCAGGAAGGGCAGGTACCAGTTGCCGGTGACGTCGATCACATAACCGGCGACCAAGGGCGAGATGATGGCGGCAAAGGCCGAGCCGGTGTTCATCAGGCCGGACGCGGTGCCGGCATAGCGCGGCGCGATATCCATCGGCACCGCCCACATCGGACCGACCACCAGTTCGGCGAAAAAGAAACCGCCGGACAGGCACAGCGCCACGATGACGGGATCGCGGACATACAGGATCGGCAGCAGTGACAGGAAGGCGCCGCAAAAGCCGAACACGGTTACCCCGATGCGCGCGGTGCGACGATTGCCGGTGCGTTTCAGGACGTAATCCGACATGACGCCGCCCAACGTGTCGCCCACCACGCCGGCGAAGAAGACGCCCGAGGCGAAGATCGCCGACTTGCGGATGTCCATGTCGTAATTGGTCTTGAAAAACAGCGGCAGCCAGCTGAGGTAGAGCCACAGCGTCCAGCCGTAACAGAAATAGGTCAGGGTCACCGGCCACATCCGCTTGATCAGCGGGCCCCAGGGGACCTTTTGCCGGTCGCTATATTGTTTGGGCTGAATCTCGTCGAGATCGGCCTGGGTGATGTGCGGATGGTCTTTGGGGTCGTTGCGGAAATACAGGACCCAGACCAGCACCCAGAGCAGGCTGACCGCGCCCAGCACAACAAAGGCGCCGCGCCAGGTGAAGGCCGCCATCAGCAGCGCGATCAGCGGCGGGGTGATGGCATTGCCCAATCGCGCGAAGGCATGGGTAATCCCTTGTGCGAAACCGCGCTTGGCCGAAGACGTCCAGTTCTGCATGGCGCGGGTGGCGGTGGGGAAGGTGGCGCCTTCGCCAATGCCCACCAGCAGGCGCACCAGGAACAGCGTCACCAGCCCATTGACGAAGCCGGTCAGCATGGTGGCCAGGGCCCAGACCATGCCGCACCAGAACAGAGTCTTGCGGGCGCCGAAGCGGTCGCCCACCCAGCCGCCGAACACCTGGAAGATCAGATAGGGATAGGCGAAGGCCGAGAAGATCAGGCCCAGCTGGGTATTGGAAAAGCCGAACTCGCCCTGGATTTCGCTGGCGGCGGTCGAGATGTTGACCCGGTCGACATAGGTGATGAAGTACATCAGGCATAGCAGCCCAAGCACGATGTTCGGCGCGCTGAACAATCGCAGCTTCATACCCAACCCCTTTTGCGCTGGCCCGGCGCTTACGCGTTCTTAGGCCGAAAGACGCAGTTTTTCGTTTCCGTCCGTGAAGCTCGCCATGGCGGCGGCGACACCGCCCGCCTTGTGCGGCACGCCCGCCAGCTTGAACGACATTTCGGTGGCGCACAGCGCCGCCATCAAGGTCAGTTCATTGCAGTCGCCCAGATGGCCGATGCGGAACACTTTGCCCGCGACTTTGCCCAGGCCTGCGCCATAGGAGATGTTGAAATTCTCCAGCGCGACTTTGCGGAAATTGTCGGCGTCATGGCCTGCCGGCATCAGGATGCCGGTCAGGATGGGCGAATAGACTTTGGGATCGACGCAAAGAACTTCCAGCCCCCAGCCCTTTACCGCCGCTCGGCAGGCTGCCGCCAGGCGCTGGTGACGGGCGAAGACATTGTCGAGGCCTTCTTCGTTCAGCATGAGAAGCGCTTCGCGCAGGCCGTAGAGCAGGGTGCTGGCCGGCGTGTAGGGGAAGAAGCCCTTGGCGTTGAAGGCGATCATCTCCTGCCAGTCCCAATAGGAGCGCGGCAGCGTGTTGGTCTTGGACGCGGCGACAGCGCGGTCGGACACGGCGGTGAAGGAAAGGCCCGGCGGCAGCATCAGGCCCTTTTGCGAACCCGACACGATCACATCGGCGCCCCAGGCATCGCGCGTCACCGGCGTCGAACCCAGCGACGAGATGGTGTCCACCATCAGCATGGCGGGGTGTTTGGCGCCATCCATCGCCTTGCGCATGGCGGCGATGTCGGAGAGGCAGCCGGTGGAGGTTTCGTTATGCACCACCATCACCGCGGTGATGGTATGGCCCTTGTCTTCCGCCAGTCTGGCTTCAATGACGGCGGCATCCACGCCGTGGCGCCAATCGCCCGGCAGGAAATCCACTTCGATACCCCAGCGCGTCGCCAGTTTCTGCCACAGGGTGGCGAACTGGCCGGTTTCGGCCATCAGCACCTTGTCCCCGGGCGAAAGGGTGTTGACGATGGCGGCTTCCCAGGCGCCGGTGCCCGAGGCGGGATAGATGATGACCGGGCCGGTGGTGCCGAACAGCGGCTTGATGCTTTCCAGTACTTCATGGCCCAGCGCCTGGAATGCCGGACCACGATGGTCGATCACCTGGCGGTCGATGGCGCGCTGAATGCGTTCGGGTACCGGGCTGGGGCCGGGAATCTGCAGAAAATGCTGTCCTTGGGTCATGTCGTTCCTTGCGGCAGGCTATTATATTTGCATTGCTTTTAGCCCGGAACCGGCAAAAAGTCCGAACAAAATCGAACCCAAGGACGCCCTTTCTCATGGCAGTTGCCGCGCATCCTGGCCTTCAAAGGCGGCTGAAGGCCCATGTCCCCGGCGACGTGCTGTTCGACAGTTTTTCGCGTGGCCGCTATGCCACCGACGCCTCCCATTACCAGATGATGCCGGCCGGCGTGGTTGTGCCGCGCAGCATGGACGGCGCGGTAACCGCGCTGGCGCTGGCGCGCGAAGAAGGGCTGGCCGTCACGGCGCGCGGCGGCGGCACAAGCCAGTGCGGACAGACTGTCAATTCCGGCCTCATCATCGACGGATCCAAACATCTCAATCGCATCCTCGCGCTGGACGTGGAGGGCCGCACCGTCACGGTCGAGCCCGGCATCGTGCTGGACGATCTCAACCGCCAGCTGAAGCCGCACGGCTTGTGGTTTCCGGTGGACGTTTCCACCGCGTCACGCGCCACCATCGGCGGCATGACCGCCAACAACAGTTGCGGCGGGCGTTCCATCCGCTACGGCACCATGCGCGCCAATGTGCTGGCTATCGACGCGGTGCTGGCGGACGGCAGCGCGATGCATTTTGGCGAGGTCGCGCCGGACCTGTCGGATGTGGACGCCAAGCTGCGCCCGCTGGCGCAGAAGCTGATGGCGATCGGCGCACGCGAAGCCGGCGAAGTGGAGGCGCGCTTCCCCAAGGTGCATCGCCGGGTCGGCGGCTATAACATCGATGCCCTGAACCCGCGCAACAACCGCATCAACCTGGCGCATCTGCTGGTGGGGTCGGAAGGCACGCTGGCCTATTCCACCGCCATCAAGCTGCAACTGTCGCCGGTCTTGGGCAAGCGGGCGCTGGGTGTCTGCCATTTCGGCTCGTTCCATTCCGCGATGGATGCCGCCCAGCATCTGGTGACGCTCAAGCCCATCGCGGTGGAGCTGGTGGACGACACCATGCTGGGGCTGGCGGCGGAAATTCCCATGTTCCATTCCACGCTGGAGGCGATGCTGAAAGGCAAGCCCCGGGCAATCCTGCTGGTGGAGTTCGATTCCGGCGAGGAAGAAAATCGCCGCCGCATGGTGCAGCTGCCCCAGATTATGGGCGATCTGGGACTGGATTTCTCCCATAACGGCGCCAAATGGGGCGGGGTGGTCGAGGTCTATGATCCGGCGCTGCAGAACGCCATCACCGAGCTGCGCAAGTCCGGCCTCAACATCATGATGTCGATGAAGGAACAGGCCAAGCCGATCTCCTTCGTCGAAGACTGCGCCGTGCCGCTGCCGCATCTGGCGGAATACACCGCCAAGCTGACGGAATGTTTCGAGCGCAACGGCACGCGCGGCACCTGGTATGCCCATGCCAGCGAAGGCTGTCTGCATGTGCGCCCGGTTTTGAACCTGCGGCTGGAAAAAGACGTGAAAGCGATGCGCGCCATTGCCGAGGAAGCCTTCGAACTGGTGCGGCAATATAAAGGTTCGCATTCCGGCGAACATGGCGACGGGCTGGTGCGCAGCGAATTCCACGAGAAGATGTTCGGCCCGCGCCTGGTCTCGGCCTTTGAAGAGGTCAAGGACACGTTCGATCCCGAAGGCGTGATGAACCCCGGCAAGATCGTGCGCAGCCCGAAATTCGATAGCCGCGACCTGTTCCGCTACGCGCCGGAGTATCAGGTGCGCGATTTCACGCCGGCGCTGAACTGGTCGGAATATCCCGGCGCCATCGGCGGCTTTCAGGGCGCGGCCGAGCAGTGCAACAACAATGGCGCCTGCCGCAAATCCGAAGGCGGGGCGATGTGCCCCTCTTATCGCGCGACCCGCGACGAACAGCATGTGACGCGGGGCCGCGCCAACACGCTGCGGCTGGCGGTGTCCGGCCAGTTGGGGGCAGGGGCTTTTACCAGCGACGAGATGATGGAGACGATGCAGCTTTGCGTCTCCTGCAAGGCCTGCAAGCGCGAATGTCCCACCGGTGTGGACATGGCGCGGATGAAAATCGAGGTGCTGTCGGCGCGGGCCAAGGAACGTGGCTACAGCCTGCGCGACCGGCTGGTGTCGGGATTGCCGCGCTACGCACCGCTGGCAGCCAAATTCGCGCCTTTGCTGAACCTGCGCAACCGCAGCGGGGCGTTGCGCTGGTTGTCGGAAAAACTTGGCGGCTTCAGCGCCAAACGCGACCTGCCGGTCTGGCGGAGCGACCGTTTTGACGAACGCGGTGTCAGTTTCGGTCCCGACGGCGGTCACGAAGTCGTATTGTGGGCCGACAGTTTTAATGCCGCCTTCGAACCGGAAATTCTGCGCGATGCGCTGAAAGTTCTGACCGGTGCCGGCTATCGCGTCCATCTCGCCGCGCCCGCCGATTTTTCGTCACGCCCGCTCTGCTGTGGCCGCACCTATCTGGCGGTGGGTAATGTCGAAGCCGCCAGGGCGGAAATGACCCGCACCTTGCAAGCGCTCGAACCGTTCTTCGCGCGCGGCGTGCCACTTGTAGGTTTGGAGCCCAGCTGCCTGTTCTCGTTCCGCGACGAGGCCCTTGCCATGCTGCCGGGCGCGCAGAGCAAGCGCGCCGCCGCCCATGCCCTGCTGTTCGAGGAGTTCATCGCCCGCGAAGCCAAGGCCGGGCGCTTCAAGCTGAATCTCAAACCGGCCACATCAAAAGCCATGCTGCACGGCCATTGCCACCAGAAGGCCTTCGGCGCGATGGGCCCGGTGGAGGAGACGCTGAAGCTGATCCCGGACCTGAAACTGGAGAAAATCGAATCCAGCTGCTGCGGCATGGCGGGGGCCTTCGGCTATCAGGCCGAAACCGCCGACATGTCATTGGCGATGGGCGAACTGTCCCTGCTGCCTGCCGCGCGCGCTGCTGATGCCGATACCGTGCTGGTGGCCGACGGCACCTCCTGCCGTCACCAGATCGAAGACGGCGCCGGCCGCAAAGCGGTGCATGTCGCCAGCCTGCTGGCAGCGCATCTGGCGTAATGTGAGCTTGAAATGGCGCCGTGCGCATGCGTGCGCGAACCCATGCAGGCTCGCGTCTTCGCCATGATTGCGCCGTTTTCGCATGGTTGTTTGCCGTCTTGAACGTCACCAGCAAACAGAGAGTTCGGATGGACCCGCAGCGCCTGCTTGAGCAGTTTCTAGGTACCGGCGGCCCGTCGACCATGGGCGGACAAAACTCCGCGCCACAAGGCGATGCGGGGCCCTGGGACAAACTGCGCGGCGCGGCGGGAACGCTCACCAGCGGGCCTATGGGTGGTTTCGGGGGCGGCATGGCGGCAGGTGGATTGCTAGGCCTTTTGGTCGGGAGCAAGAAGGTACGAAAAATGGCCGGCGGCGTGGTTGGCTATGGCGGCGCCGCTGTTCTTGGCGCCTTGGCCCATCGCGCCTATCAGAACTGGCAAGAGGGAAAGGCCGCGTCTCAGGCGCCGATGGCCACGCAGACCGATGTCACACAGGCCGCGCAATCATTGTCGGCGCCCGGCGCTGACGGAAGGCCGTTTACGCTCGGACTGGTCCTGACGATGATCGCCGCCGCGAAGGCCGACGGCCATATCGGGCCCAAAGAACAAGCCTCGATCTTCGAAAAGATGGGTGCGCTGACGCTGGATGCCGAAAGCAAGGCCTTTATCTTTGATGCCCTGGCGCGGCCGATTCCCCTGAGCGAGATTGTCGCTCTCGCAAAAGGGTCGGAACAGGCGGCGGAAATCTATCTTGCCGCGCGGCTCGCCATAGATCCCGATCACCCGGCGGAAACGGCCTATCTGGAGGCGCTCGCGCATCGGCTCCAGCTGCCGCCCGACCTGATCGCGCATATCGAGCATCAAACGATCGCGTTGCCTGGCCCCGACGCGAAATAGTTTCGGGATGTATGGAAAATGGTGCCGGCTACAGGACTCGAACCTGTGACCCCCTGATTACAAATCAGGTGCTCTACCAACTGAGCTAAGCCGGCTCCTTTGCGTCCGGAGTGGGTCGCACTCGCTCCTGCTCAGGCCGCAAAATCAATTAGCCACAGCGCCCGTTAATGGCAAGTTCCGGCAGCGGCAACGGCTGTTTTAGTTATCGCCGGGGCCGTAATAATCCAGCGTGTGGGTCCAGCGCTTTTCCTCGCCGGGCGCCAGCTTGATCGCCATATAGGGTTCCAGGCTCAGGGTGCTGGGGATCGACCACCACAAGAGCCGCGCGATGGGAAGGTCGGCGCGCAGCCTGACGCCAAAACCGGTCTTGGTGTTGGTGATGCGGAAATCATTGTCGCTGGCGCTGCCGCCCCAGCCGGTCAGGTCACTGGCGATCTGCTCCTGGCCGGTCATGGCCCGGAGATAGGTCATGCGCGGACCTTCAATCTTGATCGCGTCCGCCGGCATCGGCCGGGCATTCACCAAGTTGAACGGCGCCACCAGCTCGATGGCTTCATTGCCGGGGCTGAGGGTGGTGAAATGATGATTGTAGACCGTGGTGTCGATCGGCTTGCTGCCGGTGTTCTTCAGCCGGACCTCGAT
>JBEGVG010000063.1:0-3023 GCA_041178445.1 Pseudomonadota bacterium
CGCTGGCTGAGGATTTCGCTGTGGCCCATCTTGTAGCCGCAGGCCTGGCCCGGCCAGGAGCAATAGCGGTCAACCTCGCTGGAAACTTCGGCCCGGCCCGAGCCATTGGTGCTGGCAAACCAGTCGATCGCCTGTTCGCGGGTCCAGCGCTTGGCGTGCAAGCCGGTGTCGACCACTAGTCGGCAGGCGCGAAATGCGATTGATTGCAGATAGCCCAGCTGGCCAACCGGGTCGCCTTCGTAAGCGCCCAGTTCATCGCCCAGCGTTTCAGCATAGAGCGCCCAACCTTCGGAATAGGCGTTGAAGGCCAGCAAGGTGCGGATGAGCGGCAGGCGATTGGCATATTCACCCTGCCAGACATGGCCGAAAATGCCTTCGTGGAAGGCGAGCGTCGGCAGGCTGTAGCGGCTGTGGAGGTCGGTCGTGCCGAGGTTGATCCAGATCTTGCCGGGGATTGAGCCGTCGATTGATCCGGCTCCGCCATAGGCGCCGGGTGCGCCAGCCTCTTCGGCGGGGGGCAGGCGGCGAATCTCAAGGTTGCCCTTCACCGGGTGGCGGAAGGCGCGCGGCGCCTGGGCGCGCATATAGTCCACCTTGGATTGCATCAGGGCGATGATCTCGGCCCGGCCCTTGTCATCGTTGGTAAAGGTGAAGCGCGGGTCTTTGCCCAGCGCGGTCATCCGCTCGCCGACCGTGCCGCTGGTATAGCCGAGCGAGCGCAGGATGGGGTCCATCCGGCCGTGCAGGATGGCCAGCTGCTCCACCCCGATACGGTGGACCTCATCCGGCGAACGGCTGGTGGTGGTGCTGGCGGAAAGGCCCCAAGCGTACCATTCATCGCCGCCCGGACGCGCCCACAGGCCTGCGTCATTGGTCGCCAGACCGCGCTGAACCTTTAGCTCGGCCAGTTGGCGTTCAAGCGCCGTGGCCACCGTTCCGGTCGTCATGGCTTTGGCACGTTCTTCCCAGTTGCCGGGAATGGTGGCGGTGCGCCGAGCGAGCGAGCGGGTGAGATCGCCGCCGTCGCGCAGGCCGGTCAGCTGTACCTCCATTTGCCGGATCGCCTTGTCCAGCAGGAAGGCTGGCGGAACCACGCCAAGCCCGCGCGCCGCCCTGATCCGGTCCAGTTCGCCGTCCAACATCGCCGGGAAGGCCCCCAGCCGGGCCAGATAGGCTTCGGCATCGGCGGAATCGCGCACCGGATGATCGCTGTCGAGAAACCGCGGAATATCGAGATAGCCGCCCACGTTCTGAATCACGACATAAGGCGTGTTGCGCCACCCACCGACCGCGACGTCACCATAGGGCAGGGCAAAGCCCTTGAGCGAGGTCCGGAACGCACTTTGCACCACGGCCAGGCTGGTGCGGGTCTCAGCATCCAGCGTTTCGGGTTCAATGGCTTCGATCTGCCGCAACCCGCGCCGCAGCAGTTCTGCGGTGGCTTGCTGGCCAGCGGCGGAACGATCGCCCAACTTGCCCCGCAGCGCGGCATGCTGGCCGGTATCAATGCCCAGCGAGGTTGCCGATTCGGGGTTCTGTTCCACCAGTTCCCACGCCAGCTTTTCGAGCAAAGCGGCGGCGCTGTTTGGCGCTGGCGTGGCAGCTAAACGATTGGCACAACCGGGAAGGATCGAAACGGCGGTGGACGCACCAAGCAGCGCAAGGGTGTGGCGGCGCGAAAGGGATAGAGTTTCCATGAGCTTACCGTGCGGCGTCAGCGGTCCTGTGTCAAATCTGGTCGAGCACCCGGTTAATTCCCTTTAACCGCTGTTAGGTGTTTCGAAACGGGATCGGATGGAAAGTGTGCGACGTCGCAAATACGAAGCCAACAACCGCATTTGCGGAGGAGTTTTCTGAATGCCTGATCAGGGCCTGCTAGACGTCCTGCGTCACAGCGGCGGACTGGTAGCTGTTTCGCGGCAGCTTGAGATTACGCCCGGAGCGGCGATGGCTACGGCCGCCGTGCTGGTGCCGCTGCTACGCGGTGCGTTCCGGCGCCGGGTCGAGCAAGCAGGTGACCTCAGCACCGGCGTGGCGGAACTGCTCGACTTGCTCGACGGGTTAGGCGGGTCGCAGCTTGCCAGCCGCGTGCTGCAGCAAGAACTGGCCGATGAGGGACCGGGCCAGGCAGTCCTGGACCTGCTGATGGCGCCGAAGGCCTTGCAGAAGAAGGTGATCGCCGTTGCGGCGCAGCAAGGGGGCAGCGATCCAGGAGTTGTGGCCCGAACATTGCCGCTGTTGGCCGCGCTGGCCGGGGGTTATGCCTCCGCGCGTGCCGGAAGGATGTCACCGGCGGAGCGGTTGGCCGAGATCGGACCACTGCTTGATCTTGAAGGGCAGCCTAACCCGCTTGACGAGTTTGGCGGAATGGCAGACCAGATGGCCTCATGATCACCACCGTCCTTTCGCTGCTGACCCTGGCCGTCCTGCTCATGCTGGCAGGCGCAGTGCTGCAGTGGCGGCGGGGCGAACGGCGCAAGGCCGTGCTGCTGGTAATCCTGGCGCTGGTGGCCGGAATCAACGTGGCAATCTGGACCGTGCCTTATGGCAGCGGCCAAGCCCCTGTGGCGCGGGCGGGCGACCGGCCCGCCTGAGCACTCAGCGAATGGGGCAATCCGGCGCGAGCCGCATGTCGAGGTAATTATCGACCGCGCGCATCATGTCGTCGATTTCATTTTCGAAGAAGTGGTTGGCCCGCGGCACTTCGTCGTGATGGATTGTGATGTGCTTTTGCGTACGCAGCTTGTCGACCAGTTTTTGCACCGCACCGGGCGTTACCACCGTGTCCTGTGCGCCCTGAACGATGATACCCGAGGCTGGGCAAGGTGCCAGAAAGCTGAAATCGTACATGTTGGCAGGGGGTGCGACCGAGATAAATCCACGGATTTCCGGACGTCGCATCAGCAACTGCATGCCGATCAACGCGCCAAAGCTGTACCCGGCAATCCAGGTGGTGCTGGCTTCGGGATGGATCGACTGGACCCAATCGAGCGCCGCCGCGGCATCGCTCAGCTCGCCAATTC
>JBEGVG010000064.1:0-67108 GCA_041178445.1 Pseudomonadota bacterium
GCCCGCCTCTGGACCAGAACTTATGAGTCCACTACCTAGTTCCATGCGGCAAGGCCGTCTTTGGTACCAAAGCAGCCAGTTACTCACTTAAGTCATTGAAATGACACATAAATTACTTGAAGCCCGTCGCCGATGGGGGCATGATGACGGTGAAAGGAGGATGCTTCCATGGACGCACTCCTCGCCCAGCCTGCCCTTCAAATACCCCCCACGGATCTGGTCGCCGAAGCCAACCACCGTATCGCCAACAGCCTGACCCTCCTGGTCAGCATGGTGCGGATGCAGGCGGTTTCGGTGAAGAAGAAGCCGGAGCCTTTGAGCAATGCCGATGTGCGGTTGATGCTGGATGGCATCGCCGCGCGCATCAACACCATCAGCCAGCTTCACCGCATCCTCTCGCGCTCTGGCGCCGATGGCGCGGTGAGTCTGAAGCCGCACCTGGAAGAAGTCACCAGCGCGCCGGTCGCGGCCCTGTCCTCGCCCGAACAACAAGTGAAGGTGATGCATACCGGCACAGATTGCATGGTGCTGATGCGCCACGTGCAGCCGATCGTGCTGATCATCTGCGAAGCCTTCATCAACGCCATGAAATATGCCCATCCCGCCAGCGTGCCCCTGATCATGACGGTGGACTGCAGCGTCGCGGGTGACGGGCGACTGGTGCTTTCCGTCAGCGACGATGGCGTCGGCCTGCCCGAAGCCTTCGATGCCGAAAAAAGCGGCGGCCTGGGCTTTCGCGTCATGCGCAGCCTGGCGGCCGAAATCGGCGGCGAACTGCAGATGCAATCCACGCATCTGGGCCTGACCTTCCGCGTCGCGCTGCCCGCCGGCGCCATGGCCGGCGTCAAGCCTTCCTGAACCTGCGCACATTTTAAGGCGGACGTACCGGGGCTTTTGCGCTATTGGCGCGTACTATGTTCTTCCAGGGAAAATTCCTGCCATGGCTTCGCCGCGCCGGACTGTGGCTGTTCTGGCCGGCGGTCCTGGTTGTGGTATGGGGCCAGCTGACACCGCAGCCGCCATCCGTGGTGGAAGGTCATTGGGACAAGGCCCAGCATTTCACCGCCTATTTCGGGTTGGCGCTGCTGGCGACCTTGGCCTGGGGCCGGCGGCGCGGGCTGGCCTGGATCGTGTTGGGCGTGATTGCGCTGGGCGGTGTGATGGAAATCCTGCAGGGCATAGTCGGGCGCGATGCGGCCTGGCTGGACCAGCTGGCCAACACGCTGGGCGCGCTGGCGGGTACCGGCCTGGCCATCGCCTATCTGGCCATTCCCCGCCGTCTTGTTGACCGCCCCAAGCGCGATTAGCCTTACGCTGCCAACGGGCGCTTCAAACCGGAGAAGACATGTTCGAGGAATTCAAGAAATTCGCGATGCGCGGCAATGTGCTGGATCTGGCCATCGGCGTGATCATCGGCGCGTCCTTCACCGGCATCGTCAATTCGCTGGTCAATGACATCATCATGCCGCCGATCGGCCTGGCGCTGGGCGGGGTGGATTTCTCCAACTTCTTCTGGACGCTCAAGGGGCCGGCCGCCGATACGCTGGCCGCCGCCAGGACCGCCAAGGCCGTCACCGTCAATTACGGCCTGTTCGTCAATGCGGTGATCAATTTCATGATCGTGGCTTTTGCGCTGTTCATGCTGATCCGCCAGATCAACAAGCTCGCCTCGCCAAAGCCCGCCGAAGTGGCGGTGACGCCGGAGGATGTGCTGTTGCTGCGCGAAATCCGCGACTCGCTGAAGAAGTGATGAAACATCTGGCGCTGCTTCTGGCTTTGATTCTGGCGGCGCCCGCCGCCGCGCAAGCGCCCGCGACACCAGCCGCGGGCGATCCGGCCGCGGCGACCAATGCCTTCTATGCGGTGTATGGCCCGCAGGTCGGCAAGGGTGGCGGTATCCCTGATACCGCCGCGCGCCTGCGCTATGCCGCCGTGCTTTCGCCGCGTCTCAACAAGCAGCTTGCCGACGCCGCCGCCGCGCAAGCGCGCCTGACCGCCAAGGTGAAGAATGCAGTGCCGCCCATGCTGGAAGGCGATATTTTTTCCTCCCTGTTTGAAGGGGCCACCGGCTGGAAGGTGGGCGCCTGCCAAAGCGACGGCAACACTGCCCGCTGCCCGGTGGCACTGACACATGTCTCGCCCCCGATCGCGGGGCGACCGCCGGTCAAGCCCGCCCAGTGGAACGACACGGTCCTGCTGACCAACGGGCCGCAGGGCTGGAAGGTCGACGATGTGATCTATGACGCGGGCTTTGCCTTCGGCAATACCGGGCGGCTGAGCAGCATGTTGCGCATGGTCATCGCCGCAACCCCTTAAAAACCGTTCGTCCGGTTCCCACATTGGGAAGGAAAGGAAACCCCATGAGCCAGACCAAGGACCTGACCCCCGAACAGCACCGGGTGCTGCGCGAACATGGCACCGAGCGCCCGGGCTCCAGCCCGCTGAATCAGGAAAAGCGCCCCGGCGAATTCGAATGCGCCGGCTGCGGCGCCCAACTGTTCGATGCCAGCACAAAGTTCGAAAGCGGCACCGGCTGGCCCAGCTTCTGGGACACCTTGCCGGGGGCGGTGGAAACCACCACCGACACCAGCCATGGCATGGTGCGCACCGAGTTCCATTGCGCCAAATGCGGCGGCCATCTGGGTCACGTCTTCAACGACGGGCCCGGGCCGACCGGCCTTCGATATTGCACCAATGGCTGTGCACTGGACTTTAAACCCGAAGACAAAAAGTAACCCGCGCCTTTTTCGGGCGCGGGTCTTTCACGTCTTACGTCAGGTTTTCGCGCGAATGCGAGGCCGCTTCGGTTTCGGCCTGGCGCAGGGCGTCGCCCTCGGGACCTTCCAGCGCCCGGCTCGCTTCCCGGCCCATGGCGGGAATGCTGGACTTGTTGTTCTTCACAAAGCTCGACTGGTCTTTGAGGAAGGCGCGCGATGCCTGGTAATCGCCTTCGCCCACGATCTGCTTTTTCTTTGCCGCCTTTTTTGCCGGCTTGCGGGCGGCCGGTTTGGTGGCCACGCGCTTGGCGGATTTCTTGCTGGTTTTCTTGGCGCTCTTTTTCGCGGCCGTCTTCACCGCCTTCTTCGCCTTGCGGGCGGGCGTCAGCCTTGGCGATGCGGTTTTCCGCATGTCGGCGCTGCACTGGATCAATGACGGCCTGCTGACCATTTTTTTCTGGTGGTGGGGCTGGAAATCAAGCGCGAGTTCACCATCGGCCATCTCGCCAGCCCGCGCGCCGCGGCGCTGCCCATCGCCGCCGTCATCGGCGGCATGGTCGTACCAGCGCTGCTCTACATCCTCCTGATTCCGGCGGGCGATCTTGCCCATGGCTGGGGCGTGCCGATGGCCACCGACACCGCCTTCGCCGTGGCGCTGATCGTGATGATGGGCAGCCGCGTACCGGTCGAGCTGCGCATTTTCCTGACCGCCGCCGCCATCGTGGACGATATCGGCGCCATAGCCGTGGTGGCGGCCTTCTATTCCGGCGCGCTCAATCTTTTCTATCTGGCGGGTGCCGTCGGCATCACCATGGTGCTGGCGCTGCTGAACCGTGCCCGCATCTACAATGTGGTGCCTTATGCGTTTCTGGGTCTGGCGCTATGGGCCTGCGTTTATGGCGGAGGGCTCCACGCCACGCTGGCCGGCGTGATCCTGGCGGTTTTCATTCCCACCCGGCCGCCGCCGAACGTGAAGGCGCTGATGATCCAGGCCAACACCATCATCGCCGCCGAGGCGCAGCACCGGGGCGAAGTGCTGCGCGGGGGTCCTTCCGCGCCGGCCCTGCGCGCGCTGGATGCCATTCACGACCGGCTGGAATCCCCGTCCGACCGGCTGCTGCGCCATGCCGGCGCGCGCTCCAGCTATCTGGTTCTGCCGCTCTTCGCTTTCGCCAATGCGGGGGTGGTTCTGGGCATGCACGGCACCGACGATCAGATCGTGCCTTACGCGGATGCCGCGCCGCTGTCAGCCAAGCTGCTTAAGAACGGCACGCTCAAGACCTATGAAGGCTATCCGGACGGAATGTTGGCGACCCATCCCGAGGGCCTGAACGCCGACATTCTTGCCTTCATCGAGAGCTGAAGCGGCGCGGGCTCGGCTGGCGGCCGCCCTCGCGGCTTTGCCGCTCGGTGCGGCGCTCAGTTTTTGTAAGCGCGGCTACACTGGGTGTGAGGCGTGGCAGCCCCCCTCGCTTCGCTCGAAGGGGCGCTCAGTTTTCGTAAGTTCGCTACGCTCACTAACGAAAACTGGCGCACCCGATAGGATTCGAACCTATGACCTTCGCCTTCGGAGGGCGACACTCTATCCAGCTGAGCTACGGGTGCTGACCGTCCGGACCCTATAGCCCAGGCGGTCCAAAAGCTAAAGCGCTGCCCCAAGGCTTGTCAGCGCCTGACGGACCGTCCGTTCGCCCAGGGTCCAGACCGCCTGCTTCCAGGCCGGGGTATCGTTATAAAAAGCGTCGCGCATCAGCCTGGAAATCTCGGCGGCACGGCGGTCGTCCGGGGCGAAGCGGTCCTGCCAGTTGGCCAGGCGCAGGGTCCGGATCATCTGGTCCAGCGCGATGGTGCCCACTTCCAGTGCCGCGAATGTCAGCTCCACCCCCGGCAGCATCTGTTCGGCCCCGTGATCCAGCGTGCCGGTCAAAGGCGCGGAGAGGGACTCGCCTGCGGTGCCCGACACCACCATGTCGCCCCAGATGCGGCGCGCGCGGTCGTAGGCGGGCGTGCCGGGCGCCGCCTCGATGATCATTTCACCCGCGCCCGATTCCCCCAGACCGGTGTGGAAATCCATGGCGATGACCTTCCTGGCGCGCGACAGGTCCTCGCGCAGCACGGCGCGCAACGCCTCCCCCGACCAGGCTTCGCGGTCGCCGCCATAAAACAGGCCTTCGGGGTGATTGTACTGGCCGGCGCTGAGCGCCTGCTGCCAGGCGGCGCGGCCATGGGCCTGGGCGTAAGCGGCCAGCGCGGCGTCGGCCCGCGCGAAGCCGGCATCGCTGACATCGCGCAGCGCGATCGCGTCGGCCAGTTCGTCGTAACCGGGATTGGCCGGGGGACAGGCGTGGTCGACAAAGTTGCGGTTGAGGTCGACATTGTTCTCGTCCACCGGCCGATTCCAGGCGAAGCCGAAGGGGTTGAGGGCATGGATCATCACCAGCCGCGCGCCATCCGGCGGCGACACGCCGCTTTGCAGAAGTCCCGTCATCACCCCGGAGCCGAAATAGCCTTCCACCCCATGGGTGCCGCAAATCAGCAGCAGTGCCTTCTGCGCGGTGCGCGGGCCCATGGCGCAGGCATCCAGGAATAGCGGCTTGCCATCGGGTCCCTTGGCGGAGGGATGCACGCGGCTGATCACATCCACGCCGCGCGCCTCGCAGGCGGCGATGAAGGCCTTGCGCGCGCCGCGATAGTCTTGCGGAAAATAGCTTTCCGGGGGCGTGGTCATCATCCTAGTCTAACCGCATGTCGGCTTTCGGCGCATTGGAAGAATTGCGAAACCGCCCCATTGGCGATCTGACGGGCTTGCGCACATCGCGCCGCGGCTTTCGCCAGCGTATCGCCCTGGCCTCGGATCAGCCGCTTTTCGCCGAAGCGGTGGTGGAAGCGCGCGCCGTGGGGCTGGCGGGCGAGAATTTCTATGCCGGCAGCCGCAACCCGCCCTATTGGCGCCCCATCGACGGCGCCACCGATAAATTGTGGTTGCGCAAGACGGCGGCCGAAAAGCTGGCGCGGGTCAATGCCCGCGCCGGCGCGGCGGGACTGGAACTGTTCCTGTTCGACGCCTGGCGTCCGCGCGCCGTTCAGGCCTATTTCCATGACGTTTGGATGCCGCGGGAACTGAAGCGGCGTGGCAGCACGCTGTCCGGCGCGGCGCTGAATGAAGAGGTGGAACGCTATTGGGCCGCGCCTACCGATGATCCGGCTTCGCCCGCGCCCCATGCCACCGGCGCGGCGACGGATCTCACTTTAAGATGGAAGAATGGCGAGGCGCTGTGGATGGGCTCGCTGTTCGACGATGTCACGGCGCTGGCCCATCGCGACCGCTTTGAATCGCTCGGGGACGAAAACTTTTCCTTCTCCGATCAGGAAGCGCGCGCCAATCGGCGGCTGCTCCATTGGCTGATGACGGAAGAAGGCTTTGCCGGCCACCCCGATGAATGGTGGCATTTTTCCTGGGGCGACCAGTTGTGGGCCGCGCTGACGGATGCGCCCGCCGCGCATTACGGGTTGGCATCCATTCCCGAATAGTTATTCGAGGATCGGACGGAACGCCCCATCCCAGTCCGCACCCGGTGGATGTCTTTCGAAATAGGCGATCCGCGTCAGATGCAGGTCGTACATTTTCTGGCTGGCGCCTGACAGGCGGCGCCACTGAGCGATCAACTCGCGCGCCATCTGCCATTGCTGCTTGCGGATGGCCTGGAAGATATGATCGTGAAACACGGTCAAGGCGCGGAACTTGGGCGAGGCGCGATACACCGACGAACCCATGATGGCATAAAGCGTGGTGGCCGGACCACTGGCGCCGACCGCGATGGAGTCAATCTCCAGAAAGGCAAAGCCGCGTTCGGCGGCGCGCTTGGTGTCTTCGGCCGCGATCAGCGCCGGGCCATATTGATGCGACAGCGCCTGGACATGGCCCGCCATCGTCACCGCGCCGCCATGAACGCTGTAGCCCATCCGGCCATAGCCGCCGAACCCGCCGGCAATGACCTGGCCGCTGGCGATGCCGATGCCGATCTCCACCAGCGGCGGCGCATCGGGCCCGCGATATTCCTGCGCCAGTTCCTCGTTGACGCGCGCTGCCATGATCGCCATGCCATTGGCCGCCTCGCAGGCATGCAGCGCATGGTCGCCATCATCCAGCGGCGCGTTCCAGAAGGCGGCGAAGCCATCGGCGGTCAGCCGGTCGATGGTGCCGCCATGCGCCAGCGCCTGGTCGATCAGCGGCGTCAGCACTTTCTGCATCAGGCGCGTGAAACCGGCGGCGTCGTTGTGATAATCCGCCGCCAGCCCCGAAAGGCCGCGCACGCCGCACACCAGATAGGTGACGGTGCGGATTTCGCCGTCGAGATTGAG
Source organism: Pseudomonadota bacterium (assembly GCA_041178445.1). Taxonomy (GTDB): domain Bacteria; phylum Pseudomonadota; class Alphaproteobacteria; order Micropepsales; family Micropepsaceae; genus Rhizomicrobium. The sequence continues at coordinate 7,080 of JBEGVG010000064.1, forward strand.
CAGGGCCGGGCGGCGCGCGATCTTCTCGATGGTGGCGCGCGGCAGAGAGTCCGAAAACGCCATGCGCAAGCCGGCATAGGCCATGCGCAGATCCTGGATATAGGCCGCCGCGCCCGCGCCAAAGGCCAGCATCAGGGCCAGCGCCGGACTGGCCGCATCCATCAACAGACCCTGCTGCATGAAGAGATACCAGGACAGCGCGAACAGCGCGGCGCCGCCGCCCATCGCCAGGCCCGCCGCCCAGCCCAGGCCGAAGCGCAGCAGGAAAATCATGATCCCGCCCAGCACCAGCAGAGCTGCGGCTTCGGCCACCATCATCCAGCCGGGCCGCTGCAGCACATCGCGCACCAGAAGATTGCCGATCGCTTCGGCCGTCACGCCGGCAAGGCTGGCGGCACCGAAAGGCGTCTTCACCATCGCGCCCTGTTGTCCCACCACCACGATCATGTCTTTCAGCGGTATGGCGTCCAGCGCATTGGGATTGAGAATCTGTTCGGACATGTTGGCCGCGTAGCGCAGCCAGAAGCGTCCGTCGCTGCCCGTGGGAATGATCCCGCCATCCGTTTCCAGCGCCGCGATGCCCACGCCGGCAAAGAAGCTCAGCGGATTGCGTTCATCGCTGATGACCGTGATGTCGGGCTTGCGCTGCGCCACCCGCAAGGCTTCCGCCGTCATCCCCGGCACCAGCATGGCGTCCACCCGCACCGCCAAAGCGGCGCGGCGCACCACGCCGTCGGCATCGGGCATCAGGGCGGCGGCGGCCGATCCCGCCGCATGCGTTTCCAGCAGCGCCAGCGGCGCGGCGGCGGAGTCATGGCGCGGGACCTTGGAAAAGGGATCGCGGCTGCCGCGATAGACAAAGCGCGCCTTGATGCGGGGGGCGCGTCCTTCGGCCCCCAGCGTCACCGGCACGATGCCGTCAATGTTCTGCAGCGCCACGGCAAGGCCGTGTCCGGGCTCGGGCAGTTGGGCCAGCGCGGCGCGTGCCGCCTTGTCACCGGGCGGCAGTTTGGCCGAAAGGCTTTGCGGGGAGGGCCCGTGTTGTAGGGGGGCGGTGAATACCACCAGCCGTGCGCCGGCCAGAAGGCGCGTCACCCGGACCAGGTCATGAAGTACCCCAAGCGCGGGAAAAGCCCCGCGCCAGGCACCCTATTATCGTTAATGGGACGCGGCTAGGCCGCTACTTGGCTGTCACGCGGATGGCGACTTGGGCCAAGAGGATCTTCGCGCCCTTCTTCTTCAGGGCGCGATCGGTGACCGCCTGCAGGCGGTCGGCAATGGCCCCGACATCGGGCTGGGTATCGGTGCGCACCATATTGGCGGTGAAGGCCATCAGGTTGCGGATATAGGCGTCGCGCAGCACCGGCAGCGAGCGGGTCACGACCGCGCGCATTTTCTCGTCCGGCACGTCGATGCCGGCGCCCACCATCAGCATTCCGCTGGCGCGGTTGTCGGCCACGATGGTGGTGTAGATCGGGTCCACCATGATGTAGCTCTTGGACTGGGTGGTCTTATGCTCCGGCGCTTTCTGGGCCTTGTCGCCGCTGTCGGCGGCGCGCACCGGCGAAATGGCCAGGGCGGCAAACAGCAGAGCGATCAGCGGCAGCTTCCTCATGACCGCCAGTAAGCGCCGGATTGGTAAATCGAATTTTAACGGGGCGCGCAAAAGGCCCGATTAGGCCCTAAGCCAAGGCCGAAGCGGCACCCCGAAGGGGTGGTGTGAAGGCCGGGGCGCGGTGAAGTTAAGGTCGGTTCGGTGACCATCCCCTGGAGGGATGGTGGAGCTGAGCGGAATCGAACCGCTGACCTCCTCATTGCGAACGAGGCGCTCTCCCAACTGAGCTACAGCCCCGAACCGAGCGCGGTTTTTAGGGATGGGGGCTGGGGCCGTCAAGCCAGCCCAAGATTTTCAGGCTTTTCGGACCAAGTTCCTGCCGCTACAAGGGAATCACCATGATGATGAACCCAATCGCCGCCCTGCTGATCCAGGTCCTGGAAATCTACAAATGGATCCTGATCGCCTCCGTGATCGTGAGCTGGCTCACCGCCTTCAACGTCATCAATGTCCATAACAATTTCGTCCGCAGCCTGCTGCACATCCTGCAGGCGCTGACCGAACCGGTGCTGGCGCCCATCCGCCGCATCCTGCCCGCAATGGGGGGGCTGGACCTGTCGCCCATCGTGGTTTTCGTGCTGATCTGGTTCCTGCAATATACGATCCGCTGGGCGTCGTTTAACTACGGGCTATAGCGTCATGACCGCCACGGTGATCGACGGCAAGGCCAGCGCCGCCCGGGTGCGCGAGAAGATCGCGGCCTATACCGCCGAGCTCAAGGCCAAGCACAATCTGCAGCCCGGGCTTGCCACCGTGCTGGTGGGCAGCGACCCGGCTTCGGAAGTCTATGTCCGCAACAAGCGCAAGACCGCCGAAGCCATCGGCTTCAAGTCGGTGCATGTCGAACTGCCCGCTAATGTCGCGCAAGCCGAACTCTTGTCACAGGTGAAGGCGCTGTGCGCCGATACGAGCGTGCATGGCATCCTGGTGCAATTGCCCTTGCCCAAGCATCTGGACGAGGCCGCGGTGCTGGACGCGCTGGACCCCGCCAAGGACGTCGATGCGCTGACGCCGACCAATGCCGGGCTGCTGCTGTCGGGCCGCGCCCATCTGGTGTCCTGCACGCCGGCGGGCGTGATGCTGCTGTTGAAAGAATATGCCGGCGACATTGCCGGCAAGGAGGCGCTGGTGATCGGCCGCTCGCTCTTGTTCGGCAAGCCGGCGGCGCAATTGCTGCTGGCGGCGAATGCCACCGTCACCATGGCCCATTCGCGCTCAAAGGATTTGCCGGGACTGGCGCGGCGCGCCGATATTCTGGTGGCGGCGATCGGCAAGCCCGAATTCGTCAAGGGTGACTGGGTCAAGCCGGGCGCGACTGTCATCGATGTCGGCATCAACCGCGTCGATGCGGGCGAGGGCAAAACCAAGCTGGTCGGCGACGTGGATTATGAATCCGCGAAGGCTGTCGCGGGTGCCATTACCCCGGTGCCTGGCGGCGTAGGCGCCATGACCATCATCTGCCTGATGCACAACACGCTGATCGCGGCGTGCGCGCAGAACGGGCTCCCGCTACCCAAAGCGCTTTAATCCCCACTGTCATGGCCCGCACTCGGCGGGCCATGACAGTGGGGACTAAGTTTTCGCTTTCAAATCTTTCGCCAGATCGTCGGGTGAAATCGCTTCGGTGTAGAAGTGGATCACCTTGCCGTCCGGCCCCACCAGATACATCACATTGGAATGATCGACGCCGTAATTGCCGCCCTTGGGCGCCTCGCCCAGCGGCTGCTTGACGGCATAGACGCGAAATTTCTTCTCGACGTCTTTTATCTCGGCCACGCTGCCGGTCAGGCCGACGAAACTGGGGCCGAAGGCTTTCACATACTCCGCCAGGACCTCGGGCGTGTCGCGTTCGGGGTCGACGGTAATGAGGACCGGCACGATCTTCTTGGCATCGGGGCCCAACTGGTCCAGCGCCTCGGCCATCACCGCTAACGTGGTGGGACAGATATCCGGACAGAAGGTGAAGCCGAAATAGATCAGCATATAGCGGCCGCGAAAATCGCTATCGCCGCGCGGCTTGCCGGTATGGTCGGTCAGGCGGAATGGTCCGCCCACCTCCATCTTGCCGGTCGAGACGACGCGGCCCAGCCGCGGCACCTGCTCGCTCTGATACCAAAGCAGGCCGCCCGCCAGTGCGGCGACCAGCAGCAGATAAGGGATCAAAGCGCGGCTGTTGCGCAGCATGCTTTTTCCGTTTGGCTGGTCATGCTCTAATCCGGATTGCCTTTCCAGGGAAGCATTCAGTGGCACGCAAGGAAATGACCCGGGGCTTTGCCCAGGGTGCGGGCGGCGGCCGCCGGGTGCGCCTGCGCACCCTGTCCAACCTGCGCTGGCTGGCGATTGTCGGCCAGTCGGTCGCTTTGTTCCTGGTCTATTTCGCGCTCGGCTATCCCTTGCCGATTGTCCATTGCGCACTGGCCATCGCCGTCAGCGCCGCGCTCAATGTCGTGCTGGCGCTGCGCTATCCCGCCGCCCATCGCCTGACCAACCGCGAAGCCACATTCTATCTGGCCTTTGACGTGCTGCAGCTGGCGGCGCTGCTCTATCTCACCGGCGGCCTGGCCAATCCCTTTGCGCTGATGTTCTTGGGCCCGGTGGTGATCGCCGCCACCACGCTCAATCTGGGCAATGTACTGATCCTGGCTTTCATCGCCTTTGCCTCGGTGTCGGTGATCGCCATCGAACATCAACCGCTGCCCTGGCCGGCAGGCGATGTCCTGATACTGCCCCAGCTTTATCAGGCGGGCATCTGGACCGCGCTGGTGATCGGCATTGGTTTCACATCGGTTTATGCCTGGCGAATCGCATCGGAATCGGCACGCATGTCGGCGGGGCTTGCCGCCACCCAACTGGCACTATCGCGCGAGCATCGGCTGGCGGCGCTGGGCGCGCTGGCCACGGCGGCGGCGCATGAGCTGGGCACGCCGCTGGGCACCATCGCGGTGGTGGCGCGCGAGCTGGAACGCGCCCTGCCGGAAAATTCCGCCGAGATCGAGGATGTGCGCCTTTTGCGGGCCCAGGCCGAACGCTGCCGCGCCATCATCGCCCGTCTTGCCAATCCGGAAGAGGCGCTGCTGGGCGCCACCGCGCGTCTGCCGCTGGGCGCCCTTCTGGACGATATCGCCGCGCCCCATCGCGGCGAGGATCTGGAAATTCTTGTCACTGTCGCAACGCCGCCCTCTTCTGGAACAATGGGCGATGCGCCGGCGCCGCAAGTGTGGCGTGCGCCCGAACTGCTGCACGGATTGGGGAACATCATCGAGAATGCCGCCGACTTCGCCCACTCTCTGGTGGCGGTGCATGCCGAGTGGGACGACCAGACCCTGCGCATTTCCGTGACCGATGACGGCCCCGGCTTTGCGCCCGAAATCTTCGAGGCACTGGGCGAGCCCTACATCACCTCGCGCCCCGGCCATCATGCGCTGTCCGAAACCGAGATCGGCCCGCAAGGCGCGCTGGACGAACATGAAGGCATGGGGCTAGGCTTCTTTATCGCCAAAATCCTGCTGGAACAGACCGGCGGCGTGGTTAAGGCCGACAATCCCCCGGGCGGTGGGGCGCAGGTTTCGGTGCGCTGGCCCCGGGGTGTAATCGATGGGGCGCAGCCTCCGGCCCAGAACGAGCCGGCCTGAAAGTTTGACGGTTTGTTAAAAGGGTACTAAAGGCCCCCGCAATGACCGGCGAAGACAAGACCTTGCTTCTGGTCGAGGATGACCGTCCCCTGCGCGAACGACTGGCGCGGGCGCTGGAGACCCGTGGTTTTATCGTGGTCCAGGCCGAGTCGGTGGCCGAGGGCAAGGCCCAGGCCAAGGACGCGCCGCCGGCCTATGCCGTGGTCGATCTCAAGCTGGACGACGGCAACGGGCTGGATGTGGTGGAAACGCTGCACACCACCCGCCCCGACAGCCGTGTGGTGGTGCTGACCGGCTTCGGCAATATCGCCACCGCCGTCGCCGCCGTGAAATATGGCGCGATCGATTACCTGCCCAAGCCTGCCGATGCCGACGATATCCTGGCGGCGCTGATGGCGGTGCCGGGCTCCAAGCCCAAGCCGCCGGAAAATCCCATGTCGGCCGACCGCGTGCGCTGGGAGCATATCCTGCGGGTCTATGAACTGTGCGGCCACAATGTTTCGGAAACGGCGCGCCGGCTCAACATGCATCGCCGCACCCTGCAGCGCATTCTCGCCAAGCGCTCGCCGCGCTAGGCGTTCGCTGTCGCCGTCTGCGCAATCCGCGACGGTTTTTTCCACAAAGCGGGTGCGCCCCGGATAAGTCCCACCGCCAGAAGCATGGTCGCGGCGCCCGCGATCATGTCCATCAGATAGTGCCCGCCAAAGAAGGGTACGGATGCCAGCATCACCAGATTGAGCGCGGCGATCATCCAGCCCGCGGGACCGGTGCCGCGGAAGGCCCAGATGTAAGCCAGCGCCATGGCGGTGTGGAAAGACGGAAAACTTACCACGCCCGTCATGCCTGACAGGGCAAAGCGAAGATTCTCCCCGCTCAGGATATGCTCCATCACCGGCACGAAGCCGGTATGGGTTGCGATATTGTATAGCTTCGATGGCCCCGGAGCGGGGAGCAGCAATGTGCCGGCACAGGCCATCAGACCGCACAGCCCGAACATCCAGAACATTTCGCGTAAGCGATCCTTGCGCCCCATCACCGCCAGCAGCACGCCGAAATACAGGCCCTGATACACCAGGCTGTGATAGGCAAAGCCCAGCACGCTCTTGAGCATGGGATGCTGTTCCACGAAGCGATAGCCGGCGAGCCAGTCGAACCCCAGCACCTGATCCATCGCCATCAGCCGCGCGTCCACCAACGGCCCCGCGGACGCCAGGCAGAGATAAGACAAGGCACAAATGGCGGTCGAGGAGATCAGGGTCAGCCCGAAATACTCGGCCATCAACGCGCCCCTGGTCAGACGCGAAAGCTGCAGACCCAGCGTGAGGGCGAAAATCAGCGACGGCAGCAGGAAGTCGTTACGGGTGACGGTAAATTCCAGCGGGATACGCAACGCCCAGACGGCGTCCAGCACGATGAGCGCGCTGACCGCGCACCATTCTGGCACAAATTCGCTTCCAAGCCTGTGTTTCAGCCCCGTCATGGGCGGGGCATTGCAAGCCCGTCACCAGAAACTCAGCGCTTAACCGTCTTTGGAATTTTTCTCTTCGCGGTCGCTTTTTTCGCTTTGCGCCGGGGCTTGTCCGCCAGCTGGGCGGCGCGGCCCACCAGCATGTCCTTGAGCGTCTTCTTGTCCAGCGCCGACAGCCGCGCCAGCACATAGGGGAAATTCTTATAGTGATCGGTGATGTAGAAAAGCTTAGACTCGGCTTCCAGCATCATGTCGCGCATTTTCATCGAGCCGATGCGCAGCACCATGGCCTCTTCCTTGTCATGCACCTTGGTAAGGAACTGGTCGTGGATGAAGACCGCGGGCCGGTTGAACCACAGGGTCTCCACACTGCCCGGCAGCGACAGGGCGATCTTCCAGCCTTCCTTGCGGCTAATCGGCATCGGGCACCACCAGATTGGGGTTCTGCGCGCACGCGATGGCTTCCAGGTTGCGCGACAGCCGCTCGGCGGCGCAGCGCGCGAAGCTGACAGTGACCGCCTTGCGGCGGCTGGCATGCAGGCTCTGGGCCTCGGCTTCCTTCACAATCGCGCCGCCATAACGATCGGCCACGATCAGCCCGGTCTGGTGCGGCACATGCTCATCGGGGAAATCCGGCGGAATGGCGAAATAGAACAGGTCGCAGTAATCCAGATATTCCGGCCACTTCGTGTCGCAACGCAGATCGGCCAGCGCCACCTTGATTTCCACGCCCAGCATCTCGCCGCCCGGACCGATGGCGGCGACATCCAGCCGCCGGCCATTGGGCAGGGTGAATTCCAGGATGGGGGAATAGCCCTCTTCCAGCAGAAGGCGGCTCACCCCGCGCGCGACATCCATCGCGGTGGAAGAAGAGATCATATCACTATCACCATGGGCGGCCTTGAGCCGCCCATCCAGAGTCAAAGGCTCGATTTCAGTTTGAAGTTCTGGATGGCCGGGTCAAGGCCGGCCATGGTGAGGGTGGTTACAAGCTGCCCTTCGAAGACGGCGACGCGCCGTCCAATCGTTCGTCGGGCGTAATGGCCTGGCGCCCCGCGAGCGGAGGCGAGCAAAAATAATGCTTTGCGACAGGCCAGCGTTACAGGCTGCCTTTGGAGGAGGGAGACGCGCCGTCCAAGCGTTCATCCGGCGTTATGGCCTGGCGCAAAGCCCGCGCCAGACCCTTGAAGCAGGTCTCGACGATGTGATGGCTGTTGTCGGCATACAGATTCTCGATGTGGAGGCACGCGCCGGAATTCTGGGCGAAGGCCTGGAACCATTCCTTGAACAGCTCGGTGTCCATCTCCCCCAGCTTGGGCTTGGGGATCGTCACCTTCCAGATCAGATAGGGGCGGTTGGACAGGTCCAGCGCCACGCGGGTCAGGGCCTCGTCCATCGGGATCAGGGCCGAGCCGAAACGGGTAATGCCGGAAAAATCGCCCAGCGCCTGTTTCACCGCCTGGCCGATGACGATCGCGGTGTCCTCGGTGGTGTGGTGATAGTCGACATGCAGGTCGCCGGTGGCGCGCACTTTCAGGTCGATCATGGAATGGCGCGCGAAGCTTTCCAGCATATGGTCCAGGAACCCGATGCCGGTATCGATATCGGCATCGCCGGCCCCGTCCAGGTCGAGGGAGACGGCTATCTCGGTCTCGCGGGTCTTTCGTTCGACGGTGGCGGTGCGCATTCGGTCTCTTTCAGCAGCTCAGGCCCGCCTCCCCATCGTGCGCGTCAGCGCACAAGAGGGGAGGTGGTTTCAGCGATCGAGGCGCGCCAAGCGCCGAGAGGAAGCTGAAACCGGAGGGGAAAATCGAACAAACCGCTGTATAGCACGGGTTTCGGGGTGGGGAATCCCCTGTGGCGCCAGAGGATATGTCATTTTTGGCATATCCTGTTGACCCCCCCGGCAAACCCTGTAAAGAAGGCGCGCTTCCAACGTTAAGGACCTCCCGAATGGCGCGTTCCGACTATCTGTTCACCTCCGAAAGCGTTTCGGAAGGTCATCCCGACAAGGTCAGCGACCGCATCTCCGACGAGGTGGTGGATCTGTTCTTCCGCGAAGGCCCCAAGGAAGGCATGAGCCCCTGGGACATCCGCGCCGCCTGCGAAACCCTTTGCACCACCAACCGCGTCGTCATCGCCGGCGAAACCCGCGGCCCCAAGTCGGTCGGTCCTGCGGAAGTGGAAGAAGTGGCGCGCGCCGCCATCAAGGACATTGGCTACGAGCAGGACGGCTTTCACTGGAAGACCGCACAGGTCGAAGTGTTGCTGCACGCCCAGTCGGCCCATATCGCCCAGGGCGTTGACGCTTCGGGCAACAAGGATGAAGGCGCGGGCGATCAGGGCATCATGTTCGGCTATGCCTGCCGCGAAACCCCGGCCCTGATGCCGGCGCCGCTGTTCTACAGCCACAAGATTCTCGAACTGCTGGCCAAGGTCCGCCATTCGGGCAAGGAACCGACCCTGCTGCCCGACGCCAAGTCGCAGGTCACCCTGCGCTATGTGGGCGGCAAGCCGGTGGAAGCGACCCAGATCGTGCTGTCCACCCAGCACGCCCATGAATCCCAGACCAGCGCCGACATCCGCAAGATCGTGGAGCCTTACATCCGCGAAGCGCTGCCCAAGGAATGGATCAACGAAAAGACCGTGTGGCACATCAATCCCACCGGTTCCTTCGTGATCGGCGGTCCGGACGGCGACTGTGGCCTGACCGGGCGCAAGATCATCGTCGACACCTATGGCGGCGCAGCTCCGCATGGCGGCGGCGCTTTCTCCGGCAAGGACTCCACCAAGGTGGACCGTTCGGCTGCCTATGCCGCCCGCTATCTCGCCAAGAACGTCGTGGCGTCGGGTGTTGCCGACCGCTGCACCCTTCAGCTGGCCTATGCGATCGGCGTTGCCGAGCCGCTGAGCGTCTATGTTGATCTGCATGGCACCGGCAAGGTGGACGAAGCCAAGCTGGAACTGATCCTGCCGCAGTTGATGAACCTGAAGCCGCGCGGCATCCGCGAGCATCTGGACCTCAACAAGCCGATCTTCGCCCGCACCGCCGCCTATGGCCATTTCGGCCGCGAGCCCGATGCCGAAGGCGGCTTCTCCTGGGAGAAGACCGACCTGGCCGACAAGATCAAGGCGGCGCTTTAAAGCGACCCCCTCCGGTTTCAGCTTTCGCGAAGCTTCGCTTCGCACGCTGAAACCACCTCCCCCTCAGATGCGCTGCGCGCATGAAGGGGAGGCGGACCTGAGTAACCGCCCGCAGGCTCGCGCCTGCGGGCGGAATGCTGTCTAAGGCACCGATGTCCGACGCGCCCGACCATCCCGACCGCAACCGCCGCAAGCTCTATGGCCGGCGCAAGGGGCCAAAGCTGTCGCCGCGACAGGCGGGGCTGCGTACAACCTTGCTGGGCGAGCTTGCTTTGCAGGTTGGCCCTGAGCCGCTGGGCCAGTTTCCGAACACTGTTCAAGAGGTTTGGCTGGAGGTCGGTTTGGGCGCCGGGGAGCATCTAGTATGGCAGGCGACTCACCATCCCCATGTCGGGATGATCGGCGCCGAGCCTTATGAGATGGGCGTCGCCAAGCTATTGACCAAGCTGGAAGAAACACCCCTGAACACCGTTCGCATTCATGAAGGGGACGGGCGGGATATTATTGAAGCCCTGCCGGATTCTAGTCTTGGACGGTTTTTTTTGCTGTTCCCCGATCCCTGGCCCAAAACCCGGCATCACAAACGGCGCTTCTTGCAGATGGAGATGCTGGACCAGCTTGCCCGGGTGCTCAAAGACGGCGCGGAACTTCGCTTTGCCACGGACGACAAAAGCTATCTGCCCTATGCCCTGGAGCGGCTGATGGCCCACCCGGCCTTCGAATGGCTGGCGACAGGGCCCTCGGACTGGAAAAGCCGGCCCGAGGACTGGCCGCCAACCCGTTATGAAACCAAGGCAATCAAGGGTCCGCCGACCTTTCTAAGGTTCCGGCGCAGGACTAGGCTGGCATCATGATATTCCGCAAAAAACCCCGCGATCCTAACCAGCGCGAGATTTTCGGCATGCATCCCGGCGATCTGGGCATCGTGGCGGTGGCCCTGCTTATCACCATTGTTTTTGTCTATATGCTTCTGACGCCAAAGGATTTCGACGCTTTCAACCGGGCGCTCGCCCCCATGAAACCGCCCCCTTCCAAGGCCCAGACCGGCGAGCCTGGGATCACCCAGATGCAGCTTTACGACGCCAAAAAGAAGTAACGCGGCTTGAATTAACGCTGCATGGGGCGTAGATAGCGCCCATTCCCAAACAACAAGACGTGTTGTGTGGCGGTCGCAAGATCGCCGCGGGGAAAAGCCTTTGGTTTTTCTATAGGACCTGAATGGTCGTTGCAGCAGCAGTGCATCTCGAACCGATCTTTGAACCCGTCATTGAAAAGGCGGGGTTCAAGCTCGTGCGCCTGCGCATGATCGGCGGCGCCGCCAGGACCTTGCAGGTCATGGCCGAGCGTCCCGATGGCAGCATGGATGTCGAAGGCTGCGCCACCCTCAGCCACGCGCTGCTGGACTTCATCGAGGCGGAAGACCCGGTCGAGGGCGAATATGAGATCGAAGTCTCTTCGCCGGGTATCGACCGCCCGCTGACCCGGCTGATGGATTTTGCCCGCTGGTCAGGTCACGAGGCCAAGATCGAATTGAACGCGCCGGTGCGCAGCGTCAGCGGCACCGACCCGCGCGATCACGCCGGCGAAGGGCGCAAGCGCTTCCGCGCCACCCTGATGGGCCTGGATGGTCAGGACGTCATGATCCGCGCCGACAATCTGGATTACCGCTTCCCGTTTCGCAGCCTCGTCAACGCGAAACTCGTGCTCACCGACAAACTCATCAACGAAGATCTGAAGACACGAAAAGTGTTGGACACTGAGGAGAAATAGAATGGCCACCGCAATTTCCGCCAACCGGCTTGAACTGCTGCAGATCGCCGACGCCGTCGCGCGCGACAAGTCCATCGACAAGCAGGTCGTGCTGGCCGCGATGGAAGAAGCCATGCAGCGCGCCGCCAAGGCCCATTACGGCACCGAGAACGACATCAAGGTCGATATCGACCCCAAGACCGGCGAGACTCATGTCTCGCGCTATCTGCATGTCGTCGAGCAGGCCGAGAACGACAAGACCGAGATTTCACTGGTCGATGCCCGCAAGCGCAATCCTGACGCCCAGATCGGCGACATCATCGCCGAGACCCTGCCGCCGGTGGATTTCAACCGCATCAATGCCCAGAACGCCAAGCAGGTGATCGTGCAGAAGGTGCGCGATGCCGAGCGCGAGCGCCAGTATGACGAATACAAGGACCGCATCGGTGAAGTGGTGCATGGTGTGGTCAAGCGTTCCGAGTTCGGCTCGGTGGTGGTGGACCTGGGCAAGGCCGAAGGCGTTGTGCGTCGCGACGAGATGATCCCGCGCGAATCCTTCCGCGCCGGCGATCGCATCCGCGCCTATATCTACGACGTGCGCCGCGAAGCCCGCGGCCCGCAGATCTTCCTGTCGCGTTCGCATCCCCAGTTCATGGTGCGCCTGTTCGCCCAGGAAGTGCCGGAAATCTATGACGGCGTGATCGAGATTCGCGCCGTGGCGCGCGACCCGGGCTCCAGAGCCAAGATTGCGGTGATCAGCAAGGACAGCTCCATCGATCCGGTCGGCGCCTGCGTCGGCATGCGCGGCGTGCGCGTGCAGGCGGTGGTGCAGGAACTGCAGGGCGAGCGCATCGACATCATTCCGTGGAACGGGGAAGCAGCGACCTTTATCGTCAATGCGCTGGCCCCGGCCGAAGTCACCAAGGTGGTGCTGGACGAGGACACCCACCGCGTCGAAGTGGTGGTGCCGGACGAACAGCTTTCGCTGGGTATCGGCCGCCGCGGCCAGAATGTGCGCCTGGCCAGCCAGCTCACCGGCTGGCAGATCGACATCCTGACGGAAGCCGAAGAATCGGAACGCCGCCAGAAGGAGTTCACCACCCGTACCGCCCTCTTCATGGAATCGCTGGACGTGGACGAAACCGTGGCCCAGCTCCTGGCCAGCGAAGGCTTCGCCACCATCGAAGACGTCGCCTATGTCGATCTGAGCGAACTGGCGCAGATCGAAGCCTTTGACGAAGAAACCGCGCAGGAACTGCAGAGCCGCGCGGTGGAATTCATCGAGGCCCGCAACAAGGAAATGGACGACAAGCGCCTGGCGCTTGGCGTCACCGACGACCTCTTGGAAGTCGATGGCGTCACCCCTGCCATGGCGGTCGCGCTGGGCGAGCACGAGGTCAAGACACTGGAAGACCTGGCAGGCTGCGCCACGGACGACCTGATCGGCTATTACGAAGTGAACAAGGAAAAGGAGCGCGTGCGCGTTCCCGGTGCCCTGGATGGCTTCAACCTCACCAGCGATGACGCCAACGCCATCATCATGAAGGCGCGCGTCAAGATCGGCTGGATCGAAGAAGAGCCGGCCCAGGAAGACGTGGCCGAAGAAGGCGCCGAAGGCGAGGAGAAGACCGAAGCCTGATGATGGTCGCGACAGAAAACATGGATGAGACGAACGATGTGCGGGGCGCGCGTGAGCGCCGCGATATCGTGTCGGAAACCGTCATGCCCGACAGTCGCCTCATGCGTTTTGCCGCGGACCCCGATGGCAATGTGGTGCCCGATGCGTCGGCCAAGCTGCCGGGCCGGGGCTTGTGGGTGGCGTCCACCCGCGCCGCGATCAACACGGCAGTGGAAAAAAAGCTGTTCGCCCGCGCCGCCAAGGCCCAGGTGACGGCAACCGCCGATCTCGCCGACCGTGCCGAGAAGGCGCTGGTGACGCGGATGCTGGGCGATCTGGGGATCGCGCGGCGCAGCGGCCAGCTTCTTCTGGGTTTCGACAATGTGCTCAGGGGCCTGGAAAGCCCCAAGCCGCCCAAGGTTTTGATCGAGGCCTTTGACGGCGCCGCCGATGGCAAGCGCAAATTATACGCTGCCGCGCACCGGATGGAACTGAAATGCGTGGTGATTGAGAGCCTGACCAGTGCCGAATTGGGCTTGGCGCTGGGGCGCGAGAATGTGATACATGCCGCCGTCCAGCCGGGCGGTCTTGCCGACCGTTTGACCTTTGATGCGGAACGCCTTTCGGGCTTTCGCGAGCGGCCACTGGCCCGGAACGAAAGAGACTTATGAGCGATACCGACGAAACCAAACGCCCGGCCAAAACGCTGTCGCTGAAGAAGACGGAAACTTCCACCGTCAAGCAGAGCTTCAGCCATGGCCGCACCAAGGCCGTTGTGGTGGAGAAAAAGCGCTCCGCCGCGCCGCCCGCTGCCGCCAAGCCCGCCAAGGCTGCCGAAAAGCCGGCCGAAAAGCCCGCTGCTGCCGCGCCGGCTGCCGTCGCGGCCAAGCCCGCTGCTGCCGCACCGCGCGGCGTGGTGCTGCGCCAGCTTTCGGACGAGGAAAAGGCCCGCCGCACCGCCGCGCTGGCCGACGCCCGCGTCTCCGACCCCGAAGCGCGCCGCATGGCCGATGCCGAAGCGCGCCGCCGTGCCCAGGAAGAAGAACAGCTCAAGATCGAGCGTGCCGCCGCCGAAAAGCGCAAGGCCGAGGAAGAAGCCCGCAAGGTCGCCGACGATCTGGCCAAGAAGCGCGCCGAGCAGGAAGCTGCCCGCCGCTTTGAAGCGCCCAAGCCGGGCGAGGTTGCCGCCGGCGAAGCGCCGCGCCGCCGCCTGGAAAACGAAGAAGAAGAAGAAAGCGCCAGCAAGAAGATCGGCGGCAAGCTGGTCCCGGTTAAGGCGCCCGCGCCCAAGAAGGCGGAAGGCGAACGCCGCCGCGGCAAGCTGACCGTCACCCGCGCGCTGTCCGATGATGACGAGCGCGTGCGCTCGGTGGCCTCCTACAAGCGTCACCTGCAGCGCGTGAACAAGGGCCATCAGCAGCAGCCGGCCGGCCCTGCCGGTCCGCGCGACATCATTGTGCCGGAAACCATTACGGTGGCCGATCTGGCCAACCGCATGGCGCGCCGCACGGTGGACGTCATCAAGGTGCTGATGAAGAACGGCATGATGGCAACGCCCAGCGACGTCATCGACGCCGACACCGCCGAACTGGTGGCCGCCGAATACGGGCATGTCGTGAAGCGTGTTGCCGAAAGCGACGTGCTGGAAGGCCTGACCGGCGAAAAGGACGCGGATGAACATCTGGTGGCGCGCCCGCCGGTGGTCACCGTCATGGGCCATGTCGACCATGGCAAGACCTCGCTGCTCGACGCGCTGCGCAAGACCGATGTGGTTGCAGGCGAAGCCGGCGGCATCACCCAGCATATCGGCGCCTATCAGGTGCATCTGAAATCCGGCGCCAAGATCACCTTCCTGGACACGCCAGGCCATGCCGCCTTTACCCAGATGCGCGCCCGCGGCGCCAAGGTCACCGACCTGATTATCCTGGTGGTGGCGGCCGATGATGGCGTCATGCCCCAGACGGTAGAAGCCATCGCCCATGCCAAGGCGGCGGGCGTCCCGATGATCGTGGCCGTCAACAAGATCGACAAGGGCGACTCCAATCCGACCCGCGTGAAGACCGAATTGCTGCAGCATGAAATCCAGGTGGAAGACATGGGCGGCGAAGTGCAGGTGGTGGAAGTCTCCGCCACCAAGGGCATCGGCCTGGACAAGCTGGAAGAAGCCATTCTGCTGCAGTCCGAACTTCTGGACCTCAAGGCCAATCCCGACCGCGCCGCCGAAGGCGCCGTGGTCGAAGCCAAGCTGGACAAGGGCCGCGGCCCGGTCGCAACCGTTCTGGTTCAGCGCGGCACCCTGAAGGTTGGCGACATCGTGGTCGCCGGCGCCGAATGGGGCCGCGTGCGTCTGCTCGTCAATGAACGCGGCGAGACCGTGCAGTCCGCCGGTCCCTCCACCCCCATCGAAGTGCTGGGTCTTTCGGCGGCGCCGGAAGCCGGTGATGAAATGGTGGTGGTCGAAAGCGAAGCCCGCGCCCGCGAAGTCGCCGAATATCGCGGCCGCAAGCGCCGGGAAACGCGTCAGGCGTCCAATTCGCGCCAGACCCTGGACCAGCTGCTCAAGACCCGCGAAGCCGGTGAAAAACGCCTGCTGCCGCTGGTAATGAAGACCGACGTGCAGGGCTCCAGCGAAGCCATTCAGGGCGCGCTGGCCAAGCTGGGCACCGACGAAGTGGGCGCCCAGATCCTGCAATCGGGCGTCGGCGGCATCACCGAAAGCGATGTCATCCTGGCCCATGCTTCGGGCGCGGCGGTGATCGGCTTTAACGTGCGCGCCAACAACCAGGCGCGCGACCGCGCCAAGCGCGATGGCGTGGAAATCCGCTACTACAACATCATCTACAATCTGGTGGATGACGTGAAGGCGGCGCTGTCGGGCATGCTGACGCCGGAAACCCGGGAAAAGTTCCTGGGCAATGCCGAAATCCTGGAAGTGTTCAACATCTCCAAGGTCGGCAAGGTGGCGGGCTGCAAGGTCACCGAAGGCGTCATGCGCCGCGGTTCCAAGGTCCGCCTGATCCGCGATAATGTCGTGACCCATGAAGGCGAACTGTCCACCCTCAAGCGCTTCAAGGACGAAGTGAAAGAGGTGCAGAACGGTCAGGAATGCGGCATGGCCTTCACCAATTACCAGGACATGCAGAAGGGCGACGTCATTGAATGTTTCGATGTCGAAACCATTCAGCGCGCGCTGTAATCCTCGCTGCTTTGAGGATCGTGTAAATGTCGTCTCGTCGTCCGCCCGGCCGTCCCGACCGTTCGTCCAGCCGCCGCAGCGGGCGCGCTGACGGGCCGCTTGGCCCGTCGCAGCGCCAGCTGCGCGTGGGCGAGGCGCTGCGCCATGCCCTGGCCGAAGTGCTGAACCGCAACGAAATCCGCGATCCTGATCTGGAGGGCGTCTCGGTGACCATCACCCAGGTCAAGCCGTCGCCCGACATGCGCTATGCCACGGTCTATTGCGAGCCCCTGGGCGGGCAGAACGCCAAGGAGATCGTGGCGGCGCTGAACCGGCATAAAGGATTTTTGCGGGGCGAGATGGGCCATCGCATCACCATGAAGTTCACGCCCGAACTGCGCTTTGTCGAAGACGAGAGCTTTGCCGAAGCCCAGAAGATCGAGGACATCCTCAGGTCCGAGCGCGTCGCGCGCGATCTCGCGGCGTCACGCGACGAAAACGATCCCGAATGAAAACGAAAACACCGGCTTTCTCCCCCCGCAAGGCGAAGCCTTTGGCGGGGGGAGATGTCGCAACGAGGTGTCGGCGGGACGCCGACCCGAGTTGTGACAGAGGGGGGCGCTAAAATGGGACGTCGTAAAAAGGGGAGCCCGGTCCATGGATGGGTCATCCTGGACAAGCCGCTGGGCATGACTTCAACCCAGGCGGTCGGCGCGGTCCGGCGCATCTTCGATGCCCAGAAGGCCGGTCACGCCGGCACCCTTGATCCCATGGCCACCGGCATCCTGGCCATCGCGCTGGGGGAGGCGACCAAGACCGTCCCCTACGCCATGGACGCTGAGAAAACCTATCGCTTCACCGCCAGCTGGGGCGAAAGCCGCGACACGGACGATGCCGAGGGCAAAGTCACCGGCACCTGCGACAAGCGCCCTTCGCAGGGCGAGATCGAGGCCATGCTGTCCCGCTTCACCGGCCCCTTAAACCAGACCCCGCCGGCCTATTCGGCCATCAAGGTGGCCGGGGAGCGGGCCTATGACCTGGCCCGGGATGGGGAAGAGGTGGTGCTGGAACCCCGCACGGTGCAGGTGTTCGAGGCCCGGCTTTTGAACGCGCGGCCAGAGGCGGCCGAGTTCGAAATCCGTTGTGGCAAAGGCACTTACGTCCGCTCCTGGGTGCGCGATATCGCGCTGGCCTTAGGGACTTTGGGCCATGTCAGCGCCCTGCGCCGGACCCGGCTGGGCGCCTGGGACGAAAAAGACGCGGTTGGGCTGGATACCCTGACCCCTTTTATGCATAGTCCCGCCGCTTTTGGGTATTTGAGACCCCTTTCGACCGCGCTGGACGGCATCCCGGCACTGGCCGTCAGTGGTCCCGATACGGTTCGCATCCGATCCGGCAACCCCATCCTCATCCGCAGCGCACTTTTCGCCAAGATGAAGGACGGTTTTGGTGACGGCGAACTCTCCGGTCTTACCGTCTTTCTCAAGGAAGAAGACGGTTCGCCCGTAGCATTGGCCGAAATCGCCGAAGGTGAGCTTCGTCCGTTTCGCGTCTTCAATTTTTCAATCGTCTGATGTCCGGAAAAAAGAAACCATGATTACGCCTGAACGCAAAAAAGAAGTCGTCGCCGAACATGCGACGAGCAAGAACGATACCGGCTCGCCGGAAGTACAGATCGCGATCCTGTCGGAACGCATCACCAACCTCACCGAACATTTCAAGACCCACGCCAAGGACAATCATTCGCGCCGCGGCATGATCAAGATGGTGTCGTTGCGCCGCAACCTGCTGGACTATGTGAAGTCCCGCGACGTGAAGCGCTACGAAGGTATCATCGCCAAGCTGGGCCTGCGCCGCTGAGTTCGCGGCAACCAGAATAGGACACGGCCTCGCGCAAAAGCGTGGGGCCGTGTTTTGCTTTTGCGGGGGATGAGCTCGCGCAAAAGCGGGTCCCATAGGGGGATCACCGGGAGCGCCCCAAACCCAAGGGGTATGGGCGCAACCAAAAGAGGACGGCTCGGACGCAATATGGCGCCCGCGCATGACGAAAGACGAAAAACCAATGTTCAATGTCGTGAAAGAAACCTTCGAATGGGGCGGCCGCGAGCTGACCCTTGAAACCGGCAAGATTGCCCGCCAGGCGGACGGCTCCGTGCTGGCCACCTATGGCGAAACCGTCGTGCTGGCCACCGTGGTCGGCGCCGCCAACCCGAAAGAGGGCGTGGACTTCTTCCCGCTCACCGTGAATTACCAGGAACGCTATTATGCCGCCGGCAAGATCCCGGGCGGCTATTTCAAGCGCGAGCGCGGCCTGACCGAGCGCGAGACGCTGATTTCGCGCCTGATCGACCGCCCCATCCGTCCCTTGTTCGCCGATGGCTATCGCAGCGAAACCCTGGTGGTGGCGCAGGTCCTGAGCCATGACCTGGAAAACGATCCCGACATCATCGCGATGATCGCGGTCAGCGCCGCCCTGACCATTTCGGGCCTGCCCTTCAAGGGCCCGATCGGGGCTGCCCGCGTCGGTTATATCGACGGCGAATACAGACTGAACCCGCCGATCGACGACATGGCCAATTCCAAGCTGGAACTGGTGGTCGCCGGTACCCATGACGCCGTGATGATGGTGGAGTCCGAAGCCCAGGAACTCAGCGAAGACGTGATGCTGGGCGCCGTGATGTTCGGTCACCGCGAAATGCAGCACGCCATTGCGGCCATCATCCGCCTGGCGGAAAAGGCGGCCAAGGCGCCGCGCACCGTGCCGGAGGACATCTATGCCCCGATGCGCGCCAAGCTGAAGGCGGCGACCGCGGGCGAACTCGCCAAGGCGTTCCAGCTTCCGATCAAGTTCGAGCGCCGTGACGCGCTCGGCGCCGTAAAGAAGAAGTTCGCCGCCGATTTCGTCGGCGAAGGCGAAGGCAAGATTCCGGCCAATGTCTACTCCAGCCTGCTGCATGAGGTCGAAGCCGATGTGATGCGCAATGCGGTGCTGGACACCAAGAAGCGCGTTGACGGCCGCGACCTGACCACGGTCCGTCCCATCGTGGCGGAAGTGGGCATCCTGCCGCGCACCCATGGTTCGGCGCTGTTCACCCGCGGCGAAACCCAGGCCCTGGTGGTCTGCACGCTCGGCACCGCCGAGGACGAGCAGTTTGTCGACAGCCTGGAAGGCACCGGCAAGCAGACCTTCATGCTGCACTACAACTTCCCTCCCTACAGTGTCGGCGAAACCGGCCGCATGGGCGCTCCCGGGCGCCGCGAAATCGGTCATGGCAAGCTGGCCTGGCGCGCCATCCATCCGATGCTGCCCAAGAAGGACGAGTTCCCCTACACGATCCGCGTGGTTTCCGAGATCACCGAATCCAACGGCTCCTCCTCGATGGCCTCGGTGTGCGGCACCAGCCTCGCGCTGATGGATGCCGGCGTTCCGCTCAAGCGTCCGACGGCGGGCATCGCCATGGGACTTATCCTGGAAGGCGACCGCTATGCGGTTCTGTCGGACATTCTGGGTGACGAAGATCACCTGGGCGACATGGACTTCAAGGTGGCCGGTACCGAAGAAGGCATCACCAGCCTTCAGATGGATATCAAGATCGCTGGCATCACCGAGGAAATCATGAAGGTCGCGCTGGCACAGGCCCAGGGCGGACGCATGCATATCCTGGGCGAGATGAACAAGGCCCTGACCGGCGCCCGCGCCGAGCTGGGCGAACACGCCCCGCGCATCGAGCAGATCAAGATCCCCACCGACAAGATCCGCGACGTGATCGGCACCGGTGGCAAGGTGATCCGCGAGATCGTGGAAAAGACCGGCGCCAAGATCAATGTCGAGGATGATGGCACCGTGAAGGTCGCTTCCAGCGACCATGAAGCGATCAAGGCCGCGATCAAGTGGATCCGGGGTCTGACGGCGGAGCCGGAAATCGGCCAGATCTATGACGGCAAGATCGTCAAGGTGATGGACTTCGGCGCCTTCGTGAACTTCTTCGGACCCAAGGACGGATTGGTGCATGTCAGCGAGCTGGCCTCCAGCCGTGTCGCGAACCCGAAGGACGTGGTCAAGGAAGGCCAGGCCGTGAAGGTCAAGCTTTTGGGCTTTGACGATCGCGGCAAGGTGCGCCTGTCGATGAAGCAGGTGGACCAGACCACCGGCGAAGACCTCAGCAAGAAGCCGGCGGAAGCGCCGCAGGCTTAAGCCCGCAGTCTTTGCGAAATGTATCAGCCGCCCGGGAAGCCGGGCGGCTTTTTCATGACATGTTCAGCCGGACATTAAAGGCGATGCAGATGCGCTCGCCCTCGCCCTCGAACGCCGCCACCGAATGTTCCAGCCAGCTGGGGAACAGCAGCAGGTCGCCTTCCGCGGGCATTTCGGAATGGCGGGTGATCTGGGTGAAAAGCTGGTTCATGTTGGCCCGCGGGCGCGGGTCATAAAAACGGATCTTGCCGCTGGTGCTGGTTTCGCCCTTCGCGCCCGGCGGCACGGCGATGTAATAGACGCCGCTGATATGGGCGGTGGGATGGACATGCAGTTCCTGGCTGTGTCCGGCTTTCAGCGAGACGCCCCAGCCCCAGAGCATGAAATCGACATTGGAGGGATTGCGCATGCATTCCTGCTCGAACAGCAGCTTGGCGTAATCCTGGATGGCGCGGATGAAATGGCTTCTCAGCGTCACCATGGCAGGGTGCTGGGCGAAGCGATGGGTTTCCGACAGCAGGTCTTCGCGGGTCTGGAATCCACCGACATTCGAGGTGCCGGCGATCATGTTGGGACCGGTGGCGGCCAGCTCGGCGATGATCCCGGCGAGCTGGCGGTTGACCTCGTCCATGTCCGGCAGATGCCGGCGCAGGAGCGTGGTCGGATAAAGCGAAGTCAGTTGATCAGGCATTGGCGTCCCCCGGCGCGAAATTGCGCTGGGCCGCGAGGAAGGTCAACCAGCAGCTTTTTGCGGATGCGAACAAAACTTAACCACACCGAGCCGCCATTCTTGTGCGTGCTGGACGCGCGCGATATTGCTGCGCCATGGCCGTTTTCATGCGTCTTGTCAGCCTGATCCTGATCGACATCGCCCTGATGCTGCTGGGTGCGGACGCCATTTCCAGCCTGGAACGCGGCGGGGCGCTGACCGTGCGCAGCCTGGGCACGATATGGGGCATGTTCGATCAACCGCATCTCGACGCTTTCAAGAGCTGGGTCCAGAACAACCAGCCTGCCATGGCGCAAGGCGTCTATTCGTTTCTCGCTTTGCCCGGCTGGGCCGCGACCGGCGTGCTGGGTGTAATTCTGGCGTTCATCTTCGGCCGAAAAGCCGGCCCCGAATAGGCGCGTTCTTTTGCGCCCTGAGTGCGTTGCTCGTCGCTCATGGGCTATACGCCCACATCGCTCCTCGCTCCTGCTCAGGTCACAAAATCGACGCGCCTAGGGTTGGCGATTGGCTCCGGGAATCCAGAGCACGTCGCCCTTGCCGCCGTCATTGGCGGCGCGGGCCATCACGAACAGGTGATCCGAAAGGCGGTTGGCATAATGCAGCGCCGCCGGGTTGATATCTTCCTGCGCGGCCAGCGCGGCGATTGCTGCTTCCGCCCGCCGCGCGATGGCGCGCGCCATATGCAGATGCGCCGAAAGCGGCGTGCCCCCCGGCAGCACGAATGAGGTGAGCGGCGACAGCTGTTCGTTCATCGCGTCGATCTCGCGCTCCAGCCGTTCCACCTGAACGGACGCGATACGAAGACGGCTTTCGCCCTTGCGGCCATCTTCGGGGGCGGAGAGGTCGGCGCCCAGATCGAACAGGTCGTTCTGGATGCGCGCCAGCGCAGCATCGAACGCACCCGCTGCCAGTCGGGCCACGCCTATCGCGCTGTTGGCCTCATCCACTGCACCGATGGCGGCTATCCGCAGGGATGCCTTGGAAACCCGGCTGCCGTCGGACAGCCCGGTTTGCCCGGAATCGCCGCCTTTTGTGTAGATTCGATCGAGTCTAACCACTGAAAAATCCGCCCTTGCCGGGCAAATCTTAGCTTGTATGATCCCGCCAATCTTCCCCAATTTGCGCGCTTTTTAGGTTCTTTCGCATGCCAGTCGATGCCCCCGAAATCGTTGAAACCGAGAACACCCGCGTTGCCTGCGACGGCGGTGGCGGCGCCCTGGGACATCCGCGCGTCTATCTCGAAATGGGCGATGAAACCTCGGTCGAGTGCCCCTATTGCGACAAGCGCTTTGTGCTCAAGGCCGGGGCACACGGGGCTGGCCATCATTGACCGCTCTTAAAAAGGGCGACCATCTCTATCTGGTGGACGGATCGGGCTATCTGTTCCGGGCCTATCACGCCCTGCCGCCTTTGACCCGCAAGTCCGACGGCCTGCCGACCGGCGCGGTGGCGGGCTACTGCAACATGCTGTGGAAGCTGCTGGCCGACGTCAAGGGCCCGGAACAGCCGACCCATCTTGCGGTGATCTTCGATGCCAGCGAAAAGACCTTCCGCAACGAAATCTACAAAGAATATAAGGCGCACCGCCCGCCCGCGCCCGAAGACCTGATTCCGCAATTTCCGCTGGTGCGCGATGCCACCCGCGCTTTCGGCGTCTCCTGTGTCGAGATGAACGGCTTCGAGGCCGACGATCTGATCGCCACCTATGCGCGTCTGGCGCGCGAAGCCGGCGCCCGCTGCACCATCATCTCCTCCGACAAGGATCTGATGCAGCTGGTGGTGGACGGCAAGGTCGAGCTGCTGGACACAATGAAAAACCGCCGCCTGGCCAGCGCCGAAGTGCTGGAGAAATTCGGCGTCACGCCCGACAAGGTGGTGCAGGTGCAGGCGCTGGCCGGCGATACATCCGACAATGTGCCGGGTGTGCGCGGCATCGGCGTCAAGACCGCGGCCGAACTGATCAATCTGTATGGGGATATCGAAAACCTGCTGGCCAGGGTGGGCGAGATCAAGCAGCCCAAGCGCCGCGAAACCCTGATCGAAAATGCGGAAAATGCCCGCATTTCGCTCAGGCTGGTGACGCTGGACGATCACGTGCCGCTGAAGGAACCGCCGGGCGACTTCGCGGTGCATGAGCCGAACTGCAAGGAGCTGATTGCCTTCCTCAAGGCGATGGAGTTCGGCTCCATCACCAAGCGGGTGTCGGCCCATTTCGAGGTTCAGGACCTGGACCTGATCGCTGCCGCGCCGACGGTCGTCAACGTGCTGCCGCCAAAGCCCGAACTGCCGCCCATCGAAGGGGAAACCCCCGCCGATACTTCGGCCCTTAGCGCGCCGATCGACCGCGATGCCTATGTCACGGTGACGACACCAGCGGAGCTGGAAAAATGGATCGCCCGGGCCCATGAGACCGGCATTGTCTGTGTCGATACCGAAACCACCTCGCTGGACGCGATGGTGGCAGGACTTTGCGGCGTCGCCCTTGCAGTCGCGCCGGGGGAGGCCTGTTACGTTCCTTGCGGCCATCGCAAGGGTGACGGCCTGTCGCTCGACCTGTCCCAGGCGCAGGATGGCGGCGATGCCGTGGTGCAGATGACCGAGGCAGACGTGCTGGCCCGCCTGAAGCCGCTGCTGGAAGACGACAGCATCCTGAAGGTGGGCCAGAATCTGAAATATGACGCGCTGGTTTTCCTGCAGCGCGGCATTCGGCTCGATCCCATCGATGACACCATGCTGATGTCCTATGTGCTGGAAGGCGGGTTGCACGGCCATGGCATGGACGAATTGTCCATGCTGCACCTCTCCCACACCCCGATCACCTTCAGCGAAGTCACCGGCAAGGGCAAGGACAAGCGCAGCTTCGACTGCGTCCCGGTGGCGGAAGCCACCAAATATTCCGCCGAGGATGCCGACGTCACCTTGCGGCTGCACATGCTGTTCAAGCCGCAATTGCGCGAAAAAACCAAGCGCTGTGTCTATGAGACTTTGGAGCGGCCGCTGGTGATGGTGCTGGCCGATATGGAGCGCGCCGGCGTCAGCATCGATCCCGACCTGCTGCGCAAACTGTCCAACGATTTCGCCAAGCAGCAGGTTCTGCTGGAAGGCGAGATTCACAAGCTGGCGGACAGCGACTTCAATATCGGTTCGCCCAAGCAGCTGGGCGAAATCCTGTTCGACCGCATGAAACTGGAAGGCGGGCGCAAGACCAAGACCGGCGCTTGGTCCACCGACAGCGATGTGCTGGAAGATGTCGCGGCCCAGGGCCATCCCATCGCCACCAAGGTTCTGGAATGGCGGGGTCTTGCCAAACTGCGCGGCACCTATACCGACGCGCTGCCCAACTATATCAACGCCAAGACGGGACGGGTGCATACGTCATACGCCATGGCGTCCACCACCACCGGGCGGCTGGCCTCCACCGATCCCAACCTGCAGAACATTCCGGTACGCACCGAAGAGGGGCGCCGCATCCGTCAGGCTTTCATTGCCGCCAAGGGCAACAAGCTGATAAGCGCCGACTATAGCCAGATCGAGCTTCGGCTGCTGGCCCATATTGCCGACATTCCGGAACTGAAAAAAGCCTTTGCCGACAATCTCGACATTCACGCCATGACGGCGTCGGAAATATTCGGCGTGCCGCTTAAGGACATGACCGCCGAAGTGCGCCGCAAGGCCAAGGCGATCAATTTCGGCATTGTCTACGGCATTTCCGGCTTTGGTCTCGCCAACCAGCTGGGCATCCCGCAAGGCGAGGCCTCGGACTATATCAAGAAATACTTCACGCGATTCCCGGGCATCCGCGACTATATGGAAGACACCAAGCAGTTCGCCCGCACCCATGGCTATGTCGAAACCCTGTTCGGACGGCGCATCCATATCCGCGAGATCAACTCCAAGGTCCAGGGCTTCCGCGCCGGGGCCGAGCGCGCCGCCATCAATGCGCCCATCCAGGGCGCTGCTGCCGACATCATCCGCCGCGCCATGGTGCGCATGCCGGTCGCGCTGGAAGAAGCCAAGGTCAAGGCCACCATGCTGCTGCAGGTGCATGATGAACTGATCTTCGAAGCCCCCGACAAGGATGTCGAGAAGGCGTCGAAACTGATCCGGTCGGTGATGGAAAAGGCGGCGCTGCCGGCGGTTGAGATTTCTGTGCCGCTGGTGGTGGATGCATGCGCTGCCGACAACTGGGACGCGGCACACTAATTTACTCTCCATGGCCGGCCTTGGTGAGTAGCGACAGCGTACGAACGCCATCCAACTTCTCTTTTCGCACAGATGTCGCGATGGATGGGCGGGTCAAGCCCGCCCATGGTGAGGAGTTAGGCAGCGATAGACTTCAATCCCGTTTCGGGCGTGATGCCGGCCTTGCCCAATGTTTCCATCAGCTCGGCCATGGTCTTTTCGCTGTCTGGCATCGCGCCATCCTTGGCCTGCGACGCGATGTAGCCGCTGAGGAAACCGGGCTGGGACAGGCAGCCCAGGATCATGTCGCGCGCCCGCGACGACAGGGTGCCTTCCGTCAAGACGCCGCCGGTCACCAGCCGCAGCAATGTCTGCGCTTTCTCGACCGGGTTCGGGCGTGCGGCAATGGAATCAAACAGCTTGCCGCGCGCTTCCATCGTCGCCGCCAGCGCATCCATCTTGGCCGCGATTTCCTCGCGGGTGACATCGACAAAGCCGCTGCGGCGCACCCGCGCCTGCAACTGCGCCAGCCGCTGCAGCCGCGACAGCAGCGGCAGCTTGGGATTGTTGAAATGACTGTCGAACTGGGCCGAGGTCAGGATTGGCATCACATAGCTGGCCAACTGGCGCTTGTTCTCCACCCCGATGATATTGTCCTCGACCAACAGGATGCGTTCGATCTTTTCATCGGGTCCGGCCTCGATGATGTAGCTGCCCAGCGATTCCTGGGTGACCAGACGCTTGGAGCGCAGGGTGAAGGCCGCCACCAGATCTTCATGGCTGAGATATTTTCCCACCCCCATCACGATGCGGTTGGCGATGCTGCGCAGCGCCTTCAGCTCATCGACCATGGAATCGGGGCACAGCCGCTTGTTGCTCTTGAATTCCGCGACAATGCGGTTGGTGACGGCGGTGCGCGCCTCGGGCAGGCTGTCGGTGGCGAAATTCTGGGTCAGCGCCGCCAGCCCGCTCTTGGCGTCCTCGGGAGCCTTGCCCAGGAACAGGGCGACCAGATTGTTCAGGGCACCGGCCAGATTCTCGGACCGGCCCATCAGCTCGTGCAGCGCGGCCGAGCCGCCCAGGATTTCCGCCAGGATGGCATCGATCGATGACAGGACCAGCCTGCGCGGGCCCTCTTCCTTCGGGGCGCCGGCCATGATGGTGATCAGCATCAGGACCTTTTCGTCCCAGCCCTGCGCGTCTTTGAGGTGCCGCGCCAGCGCGCCATTGAAGATATAGGCGGCGTCACCCTGGCCATAAAGCTTCACGGCCAGCTCGGCGAACTGCTCGGGCCTGGGATCGGGGAACAGCCCCTTGCGCTGGTCGCGATAGACCCGGTTGAAGGCCTGGGTGGTGGGTTAATTCAGGCTCTTGACGATCTGCTGCACCGGCGTGGTGGTGGAGGCGGCCTGGGCCACCGCAATCTTCTGGATGGCGTGCTGATAGAGCGTGCCGGTGGCTTCCAGCTTTTCCAGCATGTCGGCGCGGTGGATCAGTTCGGTGATGGTGATCTTGTTGCGCGCCAGATAGTCGCCGAGCAGCCAGCTCATGGTGGCGCGGGCGTGATAGGAATACAGATCGTCCGGCTTGAAACAGGGCAGGGCATGCGGCGCGTCTTCCTGCGCCGGCTCCACCTTCATCTGGTTGTGGCCCTCTTCGAAAATCTTGAGGGTGAGATAGTCGCCGGTATCGTCGTTATAGGTTTCCTTGACCACTTTCACGCCGGTGGCCTTCTCGGACGCCATCAACTCCTGCGCCATGGTGATGGCCAGTTCGCGCGTCGAGGTGACCTCGTGCATGGTCCAGCCGCCCTTGGCGCCGACCCTGCGGAAAACTTCGTAATGAATCTCGCGTCCCATATGACGATGGTGCCGCAAACGGCCTAAACGGCGGTTAACCGTGGCCGTCCAGGGCGTGGATTGTCGCTGCGGAGCCGCACAAGGGGCAGGCGGGGTCCGGGGCCAGCCGGGCAGTGCGAAATTCGGCGCTAAGCGCTTTAAAGGTAAGGATTTTTCCGGCCAGCCCAGTCCCCAACCCGGCCGCCTCTTTCAGCACTTCCAGGGCCTGCAGCGACCCCATCACCCCGGCGGCGGCCCCCAGGACGCCCGTTTCCGAGCAGGACCGCACCGTGCCCGGCGCGGGCGGGGCGGGGAAAAGGCAGCGGTAGCAGGGGTAGGGGTGGCTGCGGTCGAACGCCTTGTAGGTGGCGAGCTGGCCTTCAAATTCGGTCACCGCCGCCGACACCAGAATCTTCTTCGCGAAGAAGCAGGCATCGTTGAGCAGGAAGCGGGTGGCAAAATTGTCCGACCCATCCGCAACGATGTCATAGCCGCTGATCAGCGCCATCACATTGCCGGCCTTCAGCCGTGTGTGATGGACATCGATCTGGACCCCGGGATTCAAGGCTTTCAGCGCCTCGTGACCGGCATCCACCTTGGCGCGGCCGACATCGGCGGTGCGAAACAGGATCTGGCGCTGCAGGTTGGAAAGGCTGACCGCATCATCGTCCACCAGGCCGATGGCGCCGATGCCGGCGGCGGCTAGATACAGTGCGGCGGGGCTGCCCAGTCCGCCCGCGCCCACGATCAATACGCGGCTCTTGCGAATCCTGGCTTGGCCCACGCCGCCGACTTCCCGCAGGACCAGATGGCGGGCGTAGCGGTCGAGCTCTTCATCCGAAAGCATCAGGTTCCTTACGGCCAAAGACGCGATGCTGACAACGCCGTGACAACAGGTCACCCATGTATACAGCGAGCGTCTTTCTAAAAACTTGAATACAATAGATATTTAGGCGTGAGTTCCAGCCTGTATACATTTGAGGCCGGTGCCCTGGGCCGCTATGACAAACGGGAGAATTACGCTGGAGTATTCCATGTCCGATACCGCGCACGGCCTTGGCCGCCATGGCTTTCGCAACCTCAAATCCGTGAACTGGAATCTGGGCGCCGCCGCGCTCTACGAAGAAGCGGTGCGCCGGGGCGAAGGCCATGTCGCCAAGAACGGCCCGCTGGTGGTGCGTACCGGCGTCCATACCGGCCGCTCCGCATCCGACAAGTTCGTGGTGCGCGATGCCAGCACCGAAGATCAAGTGTGGTGGGACAATAACAAGGCAATGAGCCAGGGCCAGTTCGACGCCCTTTATGCCGACATGATGGCCCATGTCGAAGGGCGCGAACTGTTCGCCAAGGACCTGTTCGGCGGCGCCGACCTGACCCATCGCATCCGCGTGCGCGTGGTCACCGAATATGCCTGGCACTCGCTGTTCGTCCACCAGCTGCTGATCCGCCCCAGCGCGCAGGAGCTTAAGGGCTTCGATCCGGAATTCACCATCATCGACCTGCCCAGCTTCAATGCCGACCCGGCCAAGCATGGCTGTGTCAGCCAGACCGTGATCGCGGTCAATTTCAGCAAGAAGGTGATCCTGATCGGCGGCACGTCTTACGCCGGCGAGATGAAGAAATCGGTCTTCACCATCATGAATTACCTGTTGCCGGCCAAGCGAGTGATGAGCATGCATTGCTCGGCCAATGTGGCGGCGAGCGGCGAATCGGCCATATTTTTCGGCCTTTCCGGCACCGGCAAAACCACGCTGTCCGCCGATGCGTCGCGCACCCTGATCGGCGATGACGAGCATGGCTGGAGCGAGAACGGCATCTTCAACATCGAAGGCGGCTGCTACGCCAAGGTGATCCGCCTGAGCCGCGAGGCGGAGCCCGAAATCTTTTCCACCACCGAGCGCTTCGGCACCGTGCTGGAGAATGTGGTGATGGATCCGGCGACGCGCGAGCTGGACCTGGATGACGCGACCTATGCGGAAAACACCCGCGCGGCCTATCCGATCGACTATATTCCCAATGCCAGCGCCACGGGCCGCGCCGGGCACCCCAAGAATGTGATCATGCTGACGGCCGATGCCTTTGGCGTCCTGCCGCCGATCGCAAAGCTGACCCCGTCCCAGGCCATTTATCATTTCCTGTCGGGTTTCACCGCCAAGGTGGCGGGCACCGAGAAGGGGCTCGGCAAGGAGCCGCAGCCTACTTTCTCGACCTGCTTTGGCGCCCCCTTCATGCCGCGCCATCCGTCGGAATATGGCAACCTGCTGCGCGCCCTGATCGCCGAGCATCAGGCCGATTGCTGGCTGGTCAATACCGGCTGGACCGGCGGCGCCTTCGGCACCGGCAGCCGCATGCCGATCAAGGCGACCCGCGCGCTTCTGAATGCGGCGCTGGACGGCAGCCTGGGCAACGCCGAAATGCGGATCGATCCGCACTTCAAGTTCCGGGTGCCGGTGGCGGTGCCGGGCGTGGACCCGGCCATCCTCAACCCGCGCGACACCTGGGCCGACAAGGCCGCCTATGACGCCCAGGCCAGGAAGCTGGTCGGCATGTTCCGGGATAACTTCAAGAAGTTCGAAGCCCATGTCGGGCAAGATGTGCTGCAGGCCGCTCCGAGTTTGGCAGAAGCAGCAGAATAGAGCATAATCAAATACTTACCGCGCAGCATGGGGTGCAGCATGGATCTCCATGCTGCACTTTTTGCTGCAGCATGAGCCGCAGCAAAACGCTCACCTCGGGCAAGGTTTACGCGGCGCCGGTCAGAGTTTGCGGTAGACCCACACCCGCGCGGGCGGGATGTTGGCCCAGACTAGGGCGGCGCGGCTGACCGCGCAGCCGGGCGGCGCTTCCACCGGCGCCTGGGTGCCATAGGAAAACTGGATCACCGGCGCGCCATGCTCCAGCCGGTCGATCAGGCCCGCCATGTAGCTGTTGCGCAGGGCCACCGGGAAATTGAGCAGCGGCAGGCCGGAGACAATGGCGCTGAAGGGTTCGCCATGACGGCCCCCCAGCATGCGCTCCAGATCGAAGGCGTCGCCCTGCACCACATGAACCCGCGGAAAGCGATGCGCCAGATGTGCCGCCATCTCTGCGTCATACTCGATCAGCGTCAGACGCTCCGGCGCGATGCCGCGTTCCAGGATGGATTGGGTGATGACGCCGGTGCCGGGGCCAAGCTCCAGAATCGGTCCGGAGCGGCTGAGGTCGATGGCGCCCGCAATGGCGCGGGTCAGCGCCGGGCTGGACGGCACGATGGCGCCGACATTCTTGGGTCGGGTGATCAGCGCCTTGAGAAAACGCAGATTGTCGGCAAGGGCAAAGGTCTGGTCGGTCAAGGCGATACCACCGTGGGAGAGGGCCGGACTTTAAGCTGAAAAGACGATTCCGTGAAACACTTGACTTTGCAAAAAATGCCGCAAAACCGGGGGTTTTATGCCCCAGCGCCGCCGCTCCAGAACTCCTTCAGCCGGGCCATGAAGCCCTCGGCTTCCGGGTGGGTGCCGGCCTGGCTTTCGGCGTCGAATTCCCGCAGCAATTCCTTTTGCCGCTTGGTCAGCCGGACCGGGGTTTCCACCGCCAGCTCGACATACAGATCGCCCCTCTGGGCACTGCGCAGCACCGGCATGCCCTTGCCCTTGAGGCGGAACTGCCGCCCCGGCTGGGTGCCCTCGGGAATCACCACCTTGGCGCGGCCACCATCCAGGGTCGGCACTTCGATGCTGCCGCCCATCGCGGCGGTAACAAAGGAGACCGGGGCGCGGCAATGCAAGTCATGGCCGTCGCGCTGGAAGATGGGATGTTCGGCGACTTCCAGGAAAATATAGAGGTCACCGGATGGTCCGCCATTGACCCCGGCGGCGCCCTCGCCCGACAGGCGGATGCGCGTGCCTTCCTCGACGCCCGGCGGCACATCGACATTCAAGGTGCGCTCCTTCTGGACAAGGCCCGCGCCGCGGCAGGTCTTGCAGGGATGGCGCACGATCTTGCCGCTGCCGCGGCACGATGAGCAGGTGCGTTCGATGGTGAAGAAGCCCTGAGTCGCCCGGACCTTGCCGTGACCGGCGCAACCGGGACAGGTTTCGGGGCTGTGGCCGGGCTCCGCGCCGCTGCCCGAACAGTCTTCGCAGGCAATCTGCGTCGGCACCCGGATTTCGGCGCTGCGGCCCCGAAAGGCTTCTTCCAGGCTGATCTCCAGATTGTAGCGCAGGTCTGCCCCGCGATTCTGCCGCTTGCCGCGGCCGCCCATCATCTGGCCGAAGAAATCCTCGAACACATCGCCGAAGCCGCCGGCGAAATCACCGAACGGATTGCCGCCGCGCGCGCCGGCAGCGCCGGTGCCGCCTTCGAATGCGGCGTGGCCGAAACGGTCATAGGCGGCGCGCTTCTGATCATCCTTCAGGATGTCATAGGCCTCGTTGATTTCCTTGAATTTGACTTCGGCGGTGTGGTCGCCGGGATTCTTGTCGGGATGAAACTTCATCGCCAGCTTGCGGTAAGCCGACTTCAGGACATCGCCGCTCGCGCCCTTCTGGACTTCCAGACATTCATAATAACAGCGCTTCATCGATACATCCGCCCCCGGATACAAAGCAAAAGGCCCTTCGCGCCCGAGGCGCGAAGGGCCGGTACTGGTTAGGCGGCGCCTTTGCTATTGTTGCTGTCGTCGACTTCCTCGAAATCGGCGTCCACAACATTGTCATCGGGCTTGGGAGCATTGCCGGCGCCATCGGCGGCGGCGTCCGCGGCCGCGCCTTCGGACTGCTGCGCCTTATACATCGCCTCACCCAGCTTCATGGAAGCCTGGGCCAGCGTGTTGGTCTTTTCCTTGATGTCCTCGGCGTCATCGCCCGACAGCGCGGTCTTCAGCGCCGCGATGCCCGCTTCGATGGCGGTCTTTTCTTCCGGGCCGACCTTGTCGCCATGCTCGCTCATCGCCTTTTCGGTGGAATGGATCAGCGCATCGCCCTGATTCTTGGCTTCCACCACTTCGCGGCGCTTCTTGTCTTCCGCGGCATGACTTTCGGCTTCCTTGACCATCTTCTGGATGTCGGCGTCCGACAGGCCGCCTGAGGCCTGGATGCGGATCTGCTGCTCCTTGCCGGTGGCCTTGTCCTTGGCGGTGACGCTGACAATGCCGTTGGCATCGATGTCAAACGTGACTTCGATCTGCGGCACGCCGCGCGGCGCCGGCGGAATGCCCTGCAGGTCGAAGCGGCCGAGCGACTTGTTGTCGGCCGCCATTTCGCGTTCGCCCTGGAACACGTTGATGGTCACGGCGCCCTGATTGTCTTCGGCGGTCGAGAAGATGTTGCTCTTCTTGGTCGGGATGGTTGTGTTGCGGTCGATCAGGCGGGTGAAGACGCCGCCCAGGGTTTCGATACCCAGGCTCAGCGGGGTGACGTCCAGCAGCAGCACGTCCTTGACTTCGCCCTTCAGCACGCCGCCCTGGATGGCGGCGCCGATGGCGACCACTTCGTCCGGATTGACGCCCTTGTGCGGCTCCTTGCCGAACAGCTGCTTCACCGCTTCCTGTACCTTGGGCATGCGGGTCATGCCGCCGACCAGGATGACTTCGTCGATCTGGCTGGCGGTGACGCCGGCGTCCTTGAGCGCCTGCTTCACCGGGCCGACGGTCTTCTGGATCAGGTCGCCGACCAGCTTTTCCAGCGTGGCGCGGGTGATCTTGATGGTGAGATGCTTGGGGCCCGAAGCGTCCGCCGTGATGAAGGGCAGGTTCACTTCGCTCTGCTGCGCGCTCGACAGTTCGATCTTGGCCTTTTCGGCGGCGTCCTTCAGACGCTGCAGCGCCAGACGGTCGGTGCGCAGGTCGATGCCGTTTTCCTTCTTGAACTCGTCGGCCAGGAAGCCGACCAGGCGATGGTCGAAGTCTTCGCCGCCCAGGAAGGTGTCGCCATTGGTGGACTTCACTTCAAAGACGCCGTCGCCGATTTCCAGCACGGACACGTCGAAGGTACCGCCGCCAAGGTCATAGACCGCGATGGTGCCGGACTGCTTCTTGTCCAGGCCATAGGCCAGCGCCGCGGCGGTGGGTTCGTTGATGATGCGCAGCACTTCCAGGCCGGCGATCTTGCCGGAGTCCTTGGTCGCCTGGCGCTGGGCGTCGTTGAAATAGGCCGGAACGGTGATGACCGCCTGGGTGACCTTTTCGCCCAGATGCGCCTCGGCGGTTTCCTTCATCTTCTGCAGGATGAAGCCGGAGACTTCCGAGGGAGAATATTTCTTGCCGTCGCGGCCCGCGACCCAGGCATCGCCATTGTCGGCTTTGACGATCTTGTAGGGGACCATGCCGATGTCCTTCTGGGTCATCGGATCGTCGAAGCGGCGCCCGATCAGGCGCTTGATGGCGAAGAAGGTGTGTTCGGGATTGGTGACGGCCTGGCGCTTGGCCGGCTGGCCGATCAGGCGCTCGCCATCGGGCGCGAAGGCGACGATGGACGGGGTGGTGCGGGCGCCTTCCGCATTCTCGATGACCTTGGGGGCCGAGCCTTCCATGACCGCCACGCAGGAGTTGGTGGTGCCCAGATCGATGCCGATTACTTTAGCCATTGCAGTTCCTCTTATCGGGCATGGGTTCCGAGACCCCGAAGGCGTCTAAGCCCCATCCCATTGAATTCTTTGACAAAATCAGGCCTAAGCGAAAGCCCATGCTGACCTATGGGGGTATATAGGGACGCGCTCCCGACTTGCCAAGCCTATGGCCGGATTCAGGGATTGAGCACCCAGAACCGCCAGGTCAGGAGGGTGGCAAAACTGGTCCAGGCCAGATAGGGCAGCATCAGCCAGCCGGCGATCTTGTCCCGCCGCCAGAACAGCAGCAGCGTACAGAGGATCGCCAGGTCCAGCAGCACGATTTCGACAAAGGCGGCGCCGATCCGGTGCATCGCAAAGAAGATCGCGCTCCAGGCGAAGTTCAGCGCCAGCTGGATGCCCCAGGCCGCCATCTCGATCGATGCAAGGCCGGTGATCCGCCACACCCGCCAGGCCGCCACCGCCATCATGACGTAAAGCGTGGACCAGACCGGAGCGAACACCCAGTTGGGCGGGGTGATCGAAGGATGGTTCAGCTGGGCATACCAAGTGGGGATGTTGGGCTGGGTGAAAAAGCTGCCCAAAGCCCCGATCGCCACCGTCACCAGCACGAAAATCAGCAGGGGACGGCGGTTCTTTTCTCCTATTTCACCGAAGATCATGGGCTCTCCACACAATTGCCTAACAGTGAAGCCAGCTTAGGCCCGGCGGTGATTTGCCGCCAGATAACAAAAACAAGGGGCGGGGGCGCTGGAATGGAACGCATCAAGGAGCTGGCGCGCGCTGTTGTTTTCGGGCTGACCGGCTATCGCCCGCAACAGGTTTCGGCCGAGACCTGGGACCGGGAGTATCGCGATGGCCAGTGGGAATATTTGCGCAAGATGGACAGCCTGGCGGGGCTGGTCTCCATCCTGGGTTATTGCCAGTTCTTGAATCCGGCTTCGATTCTGGATGCGGGCTGCGGCGAAGGCCTGCTGGCGGAGAAACTCAAGATCCTGCCTTACAAGACCTATCTCGGCATGGATGTCTCCCGAGAGGCCATCGCGATTGCCACAAACCGGCTGGGCGATGATCGCAGCCGCTTCACCGTCGCGGACGCCTGGGCGTTTGAAACCGATGAGCATTTCGACGTCATCGTCTTCAACCAGAGCCTTTACTATCTGACTGATCCCGCCGGCATTTTGAAAAAGTATCGCGCCATGCTGAACCCCGGCGGGCGCATCATCGTCTCGATGGTCGACAATGCCCGCACCCGCGCAGTGTGGCGGCTGATCGATCCGGTGTTCGGAATCGAAGACGCCATGACCACCATGCAGGGCAAGGGCACCGTCGTCACCAAGGTGATGCAGCCGAACTGATCTAATGAGACGGGCGTGCCGCGTGATCGGCCAGCACCTGGGCGATGGAGGCTGCCAGCTTCTTGGCAAAGGGGATGTGCAGGAATTCATTGGGACCATGGGCGTTGGAATGCGGCCCCAGAAGACCCGTCACCACGAATTGCGTACCGGGGAATTTCTCGCCCAGCATGGCCATGAAGGGGATCGAGCCGCCTTCCCCCTGATAGGCGACCGGCTTGCCGAAGGCGCACATACTGGCCTTGTTCAAGGAGGCTTCCAGCCACGGCGCCAAGGTCGGCGCATTCCAGCCATTCTCGCCGCGCGGCGCGTTGAAGGTCACTTCGGCGTCATAGGGGGGACTATCTTCCAGCACCTTCTTGACGGCGAGGCGCGCTTTCTCCGCATCGCCGGTGGGCGGCACCCGCAAGGAGAGTTTGGCCACGCTGTAAGGCAACAGCACATTGCCGCCATCGGCGGGCAGCGGATAACCCGCCATGCCCGTCACTGCCAGTTGCGGCCGCCAGGTCTTTTCCAGGATCAGCTCGGCCCCACCGCCCGCCATGGGCTTTGTGTTTCCGGCGAAGGGCAGTTCCGACCAGACTTCATCGCCCAGAATCTCGGCCGCCTGTTTGGCCTGGGTTTGGCGGTCCTGCGGGATCTCGACGAACAGTTCGGGCAAGGTCATGCGGCCCGTCGCTTCGTCCTCGATGCGTGACAGCAGGCTGCGCAGGATGCGGAAAGAGGATGGCACGATGCCGCTGGCCGCGCCCGAATGCACGCCTTCGCTCAAGACGCGCACGCTGAGATTGCCGATCACCATGCCGCGCAGCGACGTGGTGAGCCACAACTGCTCGTAATTGCCGCTGCCCGAATCCAGGCAGACGACAAGATCGGGCGTGCCGATCCGCCCCGCCAGATGGTCGATATAAAATGGCAGGTCGGGCGAGCCGGATTCTTCTGACGCCTCTATGATGATGACGGCGCGGTCGTGCTTTACGCCCTGTTCCTTCAGCGCCAGCAGCGCGGCAAGACTGGCGAACATGGCATAGCCGTCATCGGCGCCGCCGCGACCAAACAGCTTATCGTTCTTGCGCACCGGCACCCAGGGCCCGGTGCCTTCGGTCCAGCCCTGCATTTCCGGCTGCTTGTCGAGATGGCCGTACATGAGAACGGTGCCGGATGCGTCCCCGGGTACTTCTATGAAGATCAGCGGCGTGCGCCCGGGAAGCCGCACGACCTCCAGCTTGCTGCCGGGAAGCTGGCCCAGCTTGGACTTTGCCCAGTCGGCGAACATGGTCACGGCCTTTTCCATATGGCCGTGTTTTTCCCAGTCCGCATCGAAGGCGGGGCTCTTGTTGGGAATGCGGATGTAATCGGTGAGGACCGGGATGATCTCGTCTTCCCAGATCTTCTCCATGAAGGCGGTTACTTTTTTGAAGTCCATCGCGTCAGTACTCTATTGAATCAAAAACCAGATTGTCATGGCCCACCGAGTGTGGGCCATCCAGTTGAGGTTTGCTCAACACTCTCCGGGCAATCTGCGTCACCTGGGTGGCCCGCATTCGCGGGCCATGACAATAGAGCTGAATTCTACCGGTTGATATCATAGGCCGCGATCACCGCGGCATTATAAATCTCGCTCATCTTGGCGCCCAAGGGCGCGATCTGAACCGACTTTTCCAGCCCGACCAGCATCGGGCCCATCACACTGGCCCCACCCATCTGCTGCAGCAGCTTGGTGGAAATCGAGGCGGAATGAACCGCCGGCATGATCAGCACATTGGCGGTTTCGGTGATGCGGGCAAAGGGATAGAGCGCCAGCCTGTCCTTATCCAGAGCGACATCGACCGCCATTTCGCCGTCATACTCGAAATCCACGCCGCGATTTTCCAGGATCTGCACCGCTTCGATGATGCGCTCGCTGCGTTCGCTGCGGGGAAAGCCGAAAGTGGAAGATGCCAGCAGCGCGACGCGCGGCGTCAGGCCAAAACGTGTGGCCACGGCGGCGCCCTGCACCGCGATATCGGCCAGCTGGTCGGCGGTGGGCATTTCCGTCACCGAGGTGTCGGCGATCAGCACCACCCTTCCCTTGGCAAAGATCACCTGCATGCCCATGGGCCGCTGGCCCGGCGGCGGATCCAGCACGGTGCGCACATCGGCCAGGGCATTGGCGTAATTGCGCGTCACGCCCGTCACCATGGCGTCGGCGTCACCCGCCTTGAGCATGGAGGCGGCATAGATGTTGCGGTCGTTGGTCACCATGCGCGCGGCGTCGCGGTGCAATCCGCCGCGGCGCTGGATGCGCTTGTAGAGCGCGTCGATATAGGCGGCGGCGTCCTGCGCCGAATGCGGCACGCGAATTTCCAGAAGATTCTCGTCCAGGCCGGCGCGCTTGAGACCCTGCTTCACGATATCGGTACGGCCGACCAGGATCGCCTTGCCCATGCCGGAATTCTGGAAGGCGGCGGCGGCGCGGATCACCGAATCTTCCTCGCCCTCGGCGAACACCACCCGCTTGGGCTTGGCGCGCACCGCATTGGTCACCATCTGGAACAGGCCCGCGCTGGGGTCCAGCCGCGCCGACAGTTCGTACTGATAGGCGTTGAGGTCCGCAATCTGGCGCTTGGCGACGCCCGACTTCATCGCCGCTTCCGCCACCGCCGCCGACACGCGGCTAATCAAACGCGGATCGAAGGGCGAGGGGATGATATATTCAGGACCATAGACCGGGCGCGCCCCGCGATAGGCGGCCGCCACTTCGTCGGGCACGTCCTCGCGCGCCAGCGCCGCGATGGCTTCGGCGGCGGCGATCTTCATTTCCTCATTGATTGTGGTGGCGCGCACATCCAGCGCCCCGCGGAAGATGTAAGGGAAGCCCAGCACATTGTTGACCTGGTTGGGATAGTCGCTGCGCCCGGTGGCGACGATGACATCGCCGCGCACCGCCTTGGCATCTTCCGGCGTGATTTCCGGATCGGGATTGGCCATGGCGAAAATGATCGGCGAGGAGGCCATGGAGCGCACCATGTCGGGGGTCAGCGCGCCCTTGGCGGACAGGCCCAGGAACACATCGCAGCCCACCATGGCATCGGTGAGTGTGCGGGCCTTGGTATCCACCGCATGGGCCGATTTCCACTGGTTCATGCCTTCGGTGCGGCCGCGATAGACCACGCCCTTGGTGTCGCACAGAATGATGTTCTCGCCCTTGACGCCCATGGATTTGAGAAGCTCCAAGCAGGCGATGCCCGCGGCCCCGGCGCCGTTCACCACCACCTTGATGTCGACCAGCTTGCGGTTGGTGAGGTGGGCGGCGTTGATCACGCCGGCGGCGGAAATGATCGCGGTGCCATGCTGGTCGTCATGGAACACCGGAATGTCCATCAGCTCGCGCAACCGTTCCTCGATGATGAAACAGTCCGGCGCCTTGATATCTTCCAGGTTGATGCCGCCGAAGCTGGGCCCCAGATAGCGCACCGCATTGATGAACTGCTCGACATCCTTGGTATCGACTTCCAGGTCGATGGAGTTGACGTCGGCGAAGCGCTTGAACAGCACCGACTTGCCTTCCATCACCGGCTTGGAGGCCAGCGCCCCCAGATCGCCAAGCCCCAGGATGGCAGTGCCGTTGGAGATGACCGCCACCAGATTGCCGCGCGTTGTGTATTCCCAGGCGAGCTCGGGGTTTTCGGCGATGCACAGCACCGGCACCGCCACGCCCGGCGAATAGGCGAGGCTCAGGTCGCGCTGGGTCGCCATCGGCTTGGTGGGATTGATTTCCAGCTTGCCGGGCTTGGCGCCGGAATGAAAGGCAAGGGCTTCGTCGTCGGTGAAAGTCGGGCGTGACATCTGTTCCCCTGCCTGCTGCTTTATGGTTCTGGGTGGATTTTCCACAGAATAACAACTCGCCCGCGCTTTGCACCAAGCTTCGGTGACGCGCCGCCTTTTGGGCTCTGCTAGGGTTGCCGCATGAGCGAGATGGATTTCGGTATACAGCCAGATGTCAGCGGGTCGGGCGATGCCACCCCCATGATGGCGCAATATCTCGCGCTCAAAGCTGCGCATGCGGACTATTTGCTGTTCTACCGCATGGGCGATTTTTACGAGCTCTTCTTCGCGGACGCAGCAAAGGCCGCCGAAGCGCTGGATATCGCGCTCACCAAACGCGGCAAGCATCAGGGCGAAGACATCCCCATGTGCGGCGTGCCGGTGCATGCCGCCGAGTCCTATCTGGAAAATCTGATCCGCAAGGGCCACCGGGTGGCGGTGTGCGAACAGGTCGAGGACCCGGCCGAAGCCAAGAAGCGCGGCGCCAAGTCGGTGGTCAGGCGTGAGGTGGTACGGCTGGTGACGCCGGGCACCCTGACCGAGAATTCGCTGCTGGAAGCGCGCAGCTCCAACCTGCTGGCGGCGTTGGGGCGCAGCGGCGCGGACTTCGCGATTGCCAGCGCCGACATGTCGACCGGCGAGTTTTCCGTCGCTGCCGTGGGGCAAGGCGAGATCGCCACCGAGCTTGCGCGGCTGTCCCCGCGCGAACTTCTGATCCCGGATTCGCTTCTGGCGCAGGAAGAGCTGGCGGCGCTTTTCAAGTCGTTGGGCGCGGCGCTGTCGCCGCTGCCTGCCAGCCGGTTTGATTCCGCCAATGGCGAGCGCGCCTTGAAGGCGCATTACAACATCCTGTCGCTCGACGGGCTGGGCGCCTTTGCCCGTGCCGAACTGTCGGCGGCGGGCGCATTGATCGCCTATCTGGAATTGACACAGAAAGGCCGCAAGGTCGCGCTGCAGCGGATCGCGCGAATATCGCCGTCGCATTTCATGGGCATCGATGCTGCTACGCGGCGCAATCTGGAACTGACGCAGACCCTGTCGGGGCAGCGCGGTGGTTCGCTGCTTGCCGGAATCGATCGCACCGTGACGGCCTGCGGCGCGCGGCTCCTGGCGGGACGCCTGGCCGCGCCGCTCACTGATGTGGCGGCGATCGCATCGCGCCACGACGCGGTGGAAGCGTTTTCGAAGGATTCCGAGTTGCGTCGCAAGGCGCGCGAAGCCTTGCGCGCCGCGCCCGATATTGCCCGCGCGCTGGGACGTCTGTCGGTGGCGCGCGGTGGTCCGCGCGATCTTGCCAATCTGCGCGATGGCGTGAAGGCGGCACGCGGTCTTCGCGATGGATTGAGAAAAGAATCGCTGGGTGGCGAAGCGCTGAGCGCGCTCGAAGCACTGACCCAGAATATCGCGGCGGTATCGCGCCTGTCCGACCGGCTGGAATTCCTGCTGGTGGACGAGCCGCCCTATCTGGCGCGCGATGGCGGCTTCATCAAGACCGGCGCCCATGCCCCGCTGGATGAACACCGCGCCCTGCGCGATGAATCCCGCCGGGTCATTGCCGGGCTGGAAGGCAAATACCGCCAGTCCAGCGCCGTCGCCCAGCTCAAGATCAAACATAACGGCGTGCTGGGCTATTTCATCGAAGTCAGCCAGCAACATGCCGACAGGCTGATGGCGGACAAAGACACGTTCCGCCATCGCCAGACCATGGCGGGGGCGGTGCGTTTTTCCACCGATGAGCTGGCGTCGCTGGCCTCGCGCATCAGCGAAGCGGGTGAAGCCGCGCTGGCGCTGGAATCCACCCTGTTTGACGAAATGGTCATGCTGGCCACCCTTCATGGCGAAGCCCTGTCAGCCATTTCTGATGCCTTGGGCACGCTGGATGTCGCCGCCAGCCTGGGCGAACTGGCGATCGCGGCGCGCTATGTGCGTCCCAGAATCGATGGCGGGCTTTCCTTCGACATCCAGCGCGGCCGCCATCCCGTAGTGGAAGCGGCGTTGCAAGCGGCCAATGCCGGGCCCTTTGTGCCCAATGATTGCGATCTGGGGCCGAAAGCCAAAGGGCGGCTGTGGCTGGTGACCGGCCCCAACATGGCGGGCAAATCCACCTTCCTGCGCCAGAATGCGCTGATCGCCATCCTCGCCCAGATGGGCTCGTTCGTGCCGGCGGAAAGCGCGCATATCGGCGTGGTAGACCGGCTGTTTTCCCGCGTCGGTGCCGGCGACGATCTGGCGGCGGGCCGCTCCACCTTCATGGTGGAGATGGTCGAGACCGCGGCGATCCTCAATCAGGCGACGCCGCGTTCGCTGGTGATACTGGATGAGATCGGGCGCGGCACCGCCACCTATGACGGCCTGGCCATCGCCTGGGCGGCGGCCGAGCATCTGCACGAGACCAACAAGAGCCGTGCGCTGTTCGCCACCCATTATCACGAGATGGTGACGCTGTGCGAAAGGCTCAAGACCATGGCGCCCTACACCATGAAGGTGCGCGAATGGAACGACTCCATCGTCTTCCTTCATGAAGTGGTGCCGGGCATTGCCGACCGGTCCTACGGCATTCATGTCGCCAAGCTGGCGGGTCTGCCGTCCGCCGTTATCACGCGGGCGGAAGAAGTGCTGCGCGCGCTGGAAGAGGGGCGCGAAGGCCACAAGCCGCTGGCGAAAATTGACGACCTGCCTTTATTTGGCGCTAACGCGCCAGATTCCAAAAAAAGTGAAGTAGAAGAAGCACTGAAAACCATCGAGCCCGATGCCCTGACGCCCAAACAGGCGCTGGAAGTGCTTTATGACCTCAAACGCAAGCTGCCGTCCTAGTCCAGCGCCTTGCGGAAATAGACCACGCGCTCGGTTTCGGTGAAGCCCAGCGCCTGATGCATCGCGTGAGATGCCGCATTGTCCAACAACGCATCCGAGGCCAGTTCGCGCAAGCCTTTCGCTTTTGCCCAGTCCGTCACCGCCGCGATCAGCGCGCGTGCTACGCCGCGCCCGCGATAGTCGGGACGCACAAAGATGCCTTCGACAAAAGCCACCGGAGACGTCTCGCAGCCATTGACGTGATCGCGCCGGATGGCGGCCTCGGCAAAACCCACCACGGCTTCGCCCTCGCGCGCCACCAGCACCAGCAGATCGGGCTGGCCCAGCATGCCGGGTGCTTCCCGGGCCATGATCTGTGGCTCTTCGTCCGGCCATAGCGCGATGCGCAACGCCACCCATTGGGGGATCATCTTCGCGTCACACTTCTGTATGTGCGCCATGCGCCGCCTCTTGCCGGGAATTGGCCATAATGCCAGCATCGGCGCACCATGAGCAGCCCTGCCAATCGCGCGCCCAGAAAATTCCTGGTGATGATCGACAAGACACCAGAATGCGCCGTGGCGCTGCGCTTTGCCGCGCGCCGCGCCCAGCATACCGGCGGCCGCGTCACCCTGATGTGC
Organism: Pseudomonadota bacterium; assembly: GCA_041178445.1. GTDB lineage: Bacteria > Pseudomonadota > Alphaproteobacteria > Micropepsales > Micropepsaceae > Rhizomicrobium. The sequence continues at coordinate 49,568 of JBEGVG010000064.1, forward strand.
GCCGCGACCCTGCCGGATTTCCAGCAATGGCGCGGGGTCGAAGAGATCATGCGCGACGAGGCCCATGCCGAGGCCGAAGCCCTGCTGCACGAGGCCGCCAAAACGGTGAACGAGCTGGCGGGCATACTGCCCGAGCTGGTGATCCCTTATGGCCTGGTCACCGACTGCCTCCTTCAGCTTCTGAAGGAAGACAAGGACATCTCCATCCTGGTGCTGGCCTCCGCCGCCGGCAAGGAAGGTCCCGGTCCGCTGGTCTCCATGTTCGGGGCGGCGGTGCAGGCGATTCCCGTGACGATTGTTCCTGGCAACTTCACGGCCGAGCAGATTGACGCTCTGGCCTGACCGGCCGATAAACCCGCCATGGGAAACTTTCTTGTCGCCGTGGCCATCGGGATCGTCTTTGTCGTCCTGTGCCTGGGCCTTTACACCCTGATGAAGGGCGGCGACACCGCCCGCAGCTGGTCCAATAAACTGATGCGAATCAGGGTATTAGCCCAATTTGTCGCGATCATTATCATCATGATCGTGGTCTATCTGTCCCAGCGTTGAAGATTCAGCGCGCCGCTTATATGTAAGCGGCCTTCAAACCCGCAAAGTAGAGCCATGGCCAAGACGCTGTACGACAAGATCTGGGACGCCCATCTGGTGGATTCCACCCCCGGCGAGACCCCGGTCATATATATCGACCGTCACCTGGTCCATGAGGTCACCAGCCCCCAGGCCTTTGAAGGCCTGCGCCTGGCAGGCCGCAAGGTGCGCCGCCCGGAACTGACCCTGGCGGTGGCCGACCACAACGTCCCGACCAAGGACCGCGACCAGGGCATCACCGATCCGGAAAGCCGCGCCCAGGTCGAAGCCCTGAAAAAGAACACCAGCGATTTCGGCGTCGAATATTTCGCGATGGACGATGTGCGCGCCGGCATCGTGCACATCATCGGGCCGGAACAGGGCTGGACCCTGCCGGGCACCACCATTGTCTGCGGCGACAGCCACACCTCGACCCATGGCGCCTTCGGCGCGCTGGCTTTCGGCATCGGCACGTCCGAAGTCGAACATGTGCTGGCGACCCAGACCCTGCGCGCCCAGCCCTCCAAGAACATGCGCGTCACGGTGAGCGGCAAGCTGCCCGAAGGCGTGACGGCGAAAGACATCGCGCTGGCGGTGATCGCCAAGATCGGCACCGCCGGCGGCACCGGCTATGTCATCGAGTATGCCGGCGACGCCATCCGCGCGCTGTCGATGGAAGGGCGCATGACCCTGTGCAACCTGACCATCGAGGGCGGCGCTCGCGCCGGACTGATCGCGGTCGATGATGTCACGCTGGATTACGTCAAGGGCAAGCCGCGCGCGCCCAAGGGCGCGGCCTTCGAAGCCGCCGCCATGTACTGGCGCACCCTGAAGTCCGATCCCGACGCCAAGTTCGACGCCGAAGTGACGCTGGATGCGCGCGACATCGTGCCGATGGTGACCTGGGGTACTTCGCCCGAACAGGCGCTGCCGATCACCGCCAATGTGCCCGACCCGGCCCTGATGACCGACGCCCACAAGCGCGACGCCGCCGAACGCGCTTTGGCCTATATGGGCCTGACCGCCAACATGAAGCTCACCGACATTCCGGTGGATCACGTCTTTATCGGCTCCTGCACCAATGGCCGCATCGAAGATCTGCGCGCCGCCGCCGCCGTGGCCAAGGGCCGCAAGGTTTCGGCCGGTGTGAATGCCATCGTGGTGCCGGGCTCGGGCCTGGTGAAGGACCAGGCCGAGGAAGAAGGCCTGGACAAGGTGTTTCTGGAAGCCGGCTTTGAATGGCGCGACCCGGGCTGTTCCATGTGCCTGGCCATGAACGCCGACAAGCTGCAGGAAGGCGAACGCTGCGCCTCCACCTCCAACCGCAATTTCGAAGGCCGTCAGGGCCGCGGCGGACGTACGCATCTGGTGTCGCCCGCGATGGCGGCGGCGGCGGCGGTGACGGGCCACCTGACGGATTGGCGGACGCTTTAATCTTACTTGTCATGCCCGCGAAAGCGGGCATCCATCGGGCTTGGATTCCCGCCTGCGCGGGAATGACAAAGGCTAATTGCGATACAGCTCGGTCCGATCACCCATGATCGCCAGCCAGGTCTCGCGCAGTTCCTGTTCAAACACCGTGCGGGAGAATTGCGCCGCCGTGGCGCGGCCCGCTGCGATTTTCGGATTGGGCTGCGCGGACTCGTAAAGCCGGCAGGCGTCACGCAGCTTTTCGACGAAAGCATCATGGTCGCCTTCGGCGATCCAGTCGCCATTGTCGGGGGTCGCATATTCGGTGCCGCCCTGGCCGGTATAGCCCACCACATGACAGCCCGACGCCATGGCTTCCAGGTTCATCAGCCCCAGGCTTTCCAGCAGCGGCAGCGCGGCATAGACCGCGCTCTGTCCCATCGCCTGCGCGCAATCGGCGCGGCTCATATTGATCAACGGCACCCATGGCACATGGGCATATTCCGGCACGCGGGCCTGGAAGTAGCCCTTGAGAAACAGCGCCTCGATCATCCGCTTGTGCGGTCCAAAGGCAATCTGCAGGCGCTTTTCGCCGGGGGCAAAATAGTCCGGCACCGCCGGGCGCACCCGCTTGATGGGCTGGGGCACGCCGATGGCTTTCAGGCGCTGGGCGCTGAAATCGCTGGGCACGATGAGGCGCGTCAGGGGGTAAGTGGCCAGTTCGGCGATGCTGTCAAAACCGGCGAAGGTGTAGAAGAACGCCTGGTGATGCAGAATCTTGATGCAGGACAGATTCTTCAGCTCTTTCAGCAGCGGCTTGTGATCCTCGCCCACCACCACGATATCGTCGCTGAGCAGCGGCGCGCCGGCACGCACGGCGGGCACGGTGAATTTGGCAAAGCCGTCGGGCGCGCCGACATAATAGACCTTGGCGTTGAAGCCCATCGCATTCAGGGCGGCGATATGTTCCAGCGACACGAAATGGCCGCCGCTGACCGGCGGCAGGGTGAAGACGTAATAGATCGTGTTCTTCGCCATAGGCCCTAGAAAAAGCTCACCGGATCGACGTCCACCGCGACGCGCACCGACGCCGGCACTTTTATACCGGCCAGCCAGCTTTTCAGATAGGCCTGCACATCCACGCTTTTGGCCGCCTGCACCAGCAGCCTCTCGCGGGTCTGGCCGCGCAGCAGCGCATAGAAAGCCGGCGTCGGGCCCCACACTTTCACGTCCCGGGCATTGGGCGCGCACTTGCCCAGCTGGCGGGCGATCTCACGCACCGCTTCGCCGTCATAACCACTGACCACCAAGGCCGCCAACCGCCCATAGGGCGGCGAGGCATAGGCTTCGCGCGAACTGCGCTCCTGCTCATAGAAACCATCGCGGTCGCCCCGGGCCAGGGCCTGCATCACCGCGTCTTCGGGATTGCGGGTTTGCAGCAAAACCAGTCCCGGCTTTTCGGCGCGTCCGGCGCGGCCCGATACCTGATGCAGCAACTGAAACGTACGCTCGCGGGCGCGCAAATCGCCGTCGCTGCCGCCCAGATCGGCATCCACCACGCCCACCAAGGTCAGCTGCGGAAAATGATGTCCCTTGGCGACGATCTGGGTGCCGATCAGCACATCGATCTCGCGCCGCGCCATGGCGCGGATCGCGCCTTGCGTCTCAGCGGGGCCCTGCAGGATGTCGGATGAGGCGATGGCAAAGCGCGCATTGGGAAAGAACAGCGCGAATTCCTCGGCCACCCGTTCCACGCCAGGGCCACAAGCGATCAGCGTGCCGGTCTCGTTGCATTGCGGACAGCTGGACGGCATCGGCAGCTGATAGCCACATTGATGACAGGCCAGGCGCTTTTTGTATTTGTGCTCCACCAGCCAGGCCGAGCAATGCGGGCAGGTGAATTTGTGGCCGCAGGCTTCGCACAAGGTAAGCGGCGCATAGCCGCGGCGGTTGAGGAACAGCATCGCCTGCTCGCCCGCCGCCAGGGTGGTTTCCAGCGCCGCGCGCAGGGGCGGCGACAGCCATTGCGCCTTGCGTTCCGCATCGGGTGCATCACGCGCATGACGCAGATCGATCAATTCCACGCGCGGCATCTGCGCCACGCCATGGCGTGAAACCAGCTTTAAATGGCTGTAGCGGCCCTGGCATGCATTGACGAAGCTTTCCAGCGACGGGGTGGCGCTGGCCAGCACCACCGGACAATTCTCGATCCGGGCCCGCACCACCGCCATGTCGCGGGCGTGATAGATGGCGCCTTCCTGCTGCTTGAAGGCCTGTTCGTGTTCTTCATCGACGATGATCAGGCCCAGTACGGGAAAGGGCAGAAAAAGCGAGGAGCGCGCCCCCACGATCACCCGCGCTTCGCCATTCATCACGGCGCGATAGGTGCGGCGGCGTTCCTTTTGCGACAGGTCGCTGTGCCATTCGGCGGGCCGCACCCCGAAGCGCGCGGCGAAGCGTTCCAGGAACTGCACCGTCAGCGCGATCTCGGGCAGCAGGATCATCACCTGCCTGCCACCTTCCAGCGCCGCCGCGATGGCTTCGAAATAGACTTCGGTCTTGCCCGACCCGGTGACGCCGTCCAGCAGATGGGCGGAGAATTTTTCCTGCGCCACTGCATCGCGCAGCATCTTGGCAGCAGCGGTCTGATCATCGCTGAGCGTCGGCGCGGCAAATCCGGCTTCCGGCTGCTTGAAGGGCGCGAACTCCGGCAGCTCGGTGGGAATCAGCGCACCGGCGGTGACCAGCCCGCGTACCACGGCGGCTGACACATTGGCGTCCTCCGCCAATCCGCTGACGCTACGCGCCAAGCCATCGCTGGCCACGTCCAGCGCCCGCACTCGCGCCGCCGACATGCGCGGCGGGGTGATCGAGCCGCGCACATAGGCGATGCGCTTGGTTTCCGGCTCGAACGCGCCACGCGACCTGAGCGCCATTGCCAGGATCGCGCCCGGCGGGTTCAAGGTGTAATCGGCCACCCAATCAATGAAGTCGCACAATTTCTCCGGCAGGCGCGGCGCGCCATCCAGCGGCACGGCCTCTTTCAGCCGGTTGTCGCCGATCGTGCCCTCGGCTTTTCCCCACACCGCACCCAGCACTTCACGGTTCCCCAGGGGCGCCGCCACCAGCGTGCCGCGCGGAACATTGACCCCCGGCGGCAGCTTGTAGTCATAGGCCCCGGCCAGCGGCAGCGGCAGCAGCACGCCGACAACCGGTTTGGGCTGGATTTCCGCATGCGAAGCGGGGTTTAAGCGGGCGCGTATCATGGGTTAGAATGGGGTACGCCCCGCCCCAATCCCAGGTCAATAAATAAGGTCTTTGGTCCATGAAAATCTTCCTCGACACCGCCGATGTGGCGGAAATCCGCGAATATGCCGCCAGCGGCCTGGTCGATGGCGTCACCACCAATCCCAGCCTCGCCGCCAAGACGGGCCGCGATTATGTCGAATCGCTGAAGGAAATCTGTTCGGTGGTGCCCGGCGCGGTGAGCGGCGAGGTGCTGGCCACCGACTATGACGGCATGATGAAGGAAGCGGCGATCCTGACCAAGATCGCCAAGAACATCGCGGTGAAAGTGCCGCTGACCTGGGACGGGCTGAAGGCCTGCGCCGCGCTGGCCAAGGACGGCACCATGGTCAATGTCACGCTGTGCTTCTCGCCGGTGCAGGCCTGGATGGCCGCCAAGGCGGGCGCGACGTTCATTTCGCCCTTCATCGGCCGCGTCGATGATGCGGGCGAAGACGGTATGGGACTGATCCGCGATATCCGCACCGTCTATGACAATTACGGCTTCAAGACGGAAATCCTGGCGGCTTCGATCCGCAGCATCAGCCATGTGCGCGAGTCGATTCTGGCGGGCGCCGATGTCGGCACCATGCCGAGCGACATTTTCAAGAAGCTGATCAGCCATCCCTTGACCGACAAGGGCCTGGCCGCCTTTGTCGCCGACGCCAAAAAGGCCAATGTCGTCATAAAGTGAGCGAAAGCGCCGACACGCTTCGCAAAAGCTGGCTTTCGATGCTGGCGCATGAGCGGCGCGCTTCGCCCAACACCTTGCGCGCTTACGGCGATGACGTGGCGCGCTTCATCGGTTTCCAGGCGCAGCATGTCGGCGGGGCGGTGACGGCCAAGGCGCTGGCCAAGCTGAAGCCCGCAGACATCCGCGCCTTTGTTTCCAGCCGCCGCAGCGAAGGCTTGGGCGCGGGCGGGGTGCAGCGGGCGCTGGCGGCGGTGCGCAGCTTCTACAAATTCCTCGCCCGCGAAGGCATCCTGGAGAATGCCGCCGCTCGGTCCATCCGCACCCCGCGCGTGCGCCGTCCGCTGCCGCGCCCGCTGACGGCGGTGGATGCGGCGCGCGCCATCGAGGAAGCCGGCGAACATAATGTGGAATGGCTGGGGGCCCGCGATGCGGCGCTGCTGACGCTGCTCTATGGCGCGGGCCTGCGCATTTCCGAGGCGCTGGGCCTCAAGCGCGGCGACGTGCCGCTGGGCGAAAGTCTGACGGTGGTCGGCAAGGGCCGCAAGGAACGCAGCGTGCCGATGCTGCCTTTGCTGCGCGAAGCGCTGCAGACTTATGCCGACAAGATTCCCTTCACCGGGGCGCCGTCCTCGCCGCTGTTCCTGTCGCGGCGGGGCCTGCCGATGAGCGCGCGCGAGGCGCAAGGCTTGATGCAGAAACTGCGCGGGCGCTTGGGTTTGCCCGAAAAGGCCACGCCCCATGCCCTGCGCCATTCCTTCGCCACCCATATCCTGCAAGGCGGCGGCGACCTTCGCAGCGTGCAGGAATTGCTGGGGCATTCCTCGCTCTCCACCACCCAGATCTACACCGCGATCGAGACCAGCCAGCTGCTGAAAACCTACGAAAATGCGCATCCCAGAGCCCGGCGTGGCTGATATTGCGGGCACCAAAGCCGCGGGCTAGGCTCGCGCCCGCTGACAATTGGGCGCATCGCCCGCTGGGGAGAATTCATGAAGAAGTTGATCTGTGCCGCCGCACTGTTGTGCGGCGCGGTGCCGGCTTTTGCGCAACAACCCGATGGCCTGATCCTGCCCAAGGGCTTTCATGCCCAGGTGGTGGCTGACAATCTGGGGCCCATCCGCCACATGGCGCTGCGCGGCAACGATATCTATGTCTCGACCCGCCACGGCGCCAAGGACCCTTCCGTCGGCATCATCGCGCTGCGCCTGGCGCCCGATCACACCGTGCTGCAAAAGGCCAATTTCGGCGTGGGCACGGTCGACCAGGGCACCGGCATCAAGGTGTGGAAGGGTTCGCTCTATGCCGCCTCGGGCACCCAGGTTCATCGCTTCACGCTGGACGACATGCTGGTCCCCACCAAATCCGAAGTGATCGTGGACGGTATCACGCCCAGCAATCACCCCCTCGCATTTGACGGCAAGGGCAGCCTGTATGTCTCGATCGATGGCGGCGGCGGCGTCAACAATTGCCCCGACCCCAAGAATCCCAAGGAAGCCAAGCCCAAGGGTCTCATGCCCTGTCCGCTGCTGGCCTTCCGCGGCGGCATCTGGCGTTTTGACGAAGCCAAGGCAGGCCAGAAGCTGGCCGACGGCGAACACTTCGCCACCGGCATCCGCAATTCCAGCGCGATGGACTCGCGCCAAGGCGACGGCCTCTATCTGACCAATCACGGCCGCGACGGCACCTCCAAGGGCTGGCCCGAACTTCTCACCCAGGCCGATGACGATGCGATCCCCGACGAGATGTTCAAGGTCGCCAAGGGCACCGACATGGGCTGGCCCTATACCTATTGGGATGGGGTGAAGAAGGTTCGCCTGTCGGCGCCGGAATATGGCGGCGACGGCAAGACGGCGGTGACGGACGCAAAGTACGCCAAGCCGGTGGTGGCGTTCCACCAGCTGCGCCCCGCCACGCTCGACATGACCTTCTATAACGGCACCCAGTTTCCGCGGAGCTATCGCGGCGGCGCCTTCCTGGCCATGCATGGCGGCAACGATCCGGCGATCGTGCCGGGCGGCCGCAAGGGCTATAATGTGATGTTCGTGCCGTTCGTGGGCGGCAAGCCCGGCACCCCGGTGGCCTTCGCCGAAGGCTTTGCCGGCCCTAGTCCTGAGCACAAGAATACCAAGCAGGCCACCTACCGCCCGGTGGGCGTGGCGGTGGCCCCGGACGGCGCGCTGTTCGTCGCCGATTCCCGAAAGGGCCGGATCTGGCGGATTTCCTATACCGGCAAGCCCTGATTAAGGGGTTTTGGGCTAGCTTAGGCGTTGCGCCGGGGGTGCGGGATCAGTAGTTTCCGCCACCTCCGGCCAACCGGAAGCCGCCTTAGCTCAGTCGGTAGAGCATCGCATTCGTAATGCGGGGGTCGCCAGTTCGAGTCTGGCAGGCGGCACCATTCAATTGCCCCGCAAAGCGGGTCAATTGAATGACAAGCGGCGGCTAGCGTCAGCGTAGCGCCGCCGCGCGTCAGTGCCCGCGAGAAATCGCGGGCTTTTTAATGCCAAGCCCATCACAAAGTGAAATGAGCATTTAGCAAGCTCCATAGTGGCGGGGGTTCGAAATCATGACCTAGCGCTTTAGCAGATATGAGGTGAAGCTTAGGCACGGGCGTGGAGTCGGGTAGTACGTGTCTAATGAAGGGGGCGGCAGATGGCGCAATTCTCGTCAGAGCAAATAGCGACAAATATAAAGAACGAATCAATATTTTGTCCGCACACTCGTTACCTTAGAGAAAAGAAGCAGCAAAGCGACAATCCGCCTTCGACTCCGGCCGGTGCTGAGCAAGGCACCTTTGTACACTATACATCTGCGGAAGCGGCCCTTCAGATCATCAGAGATAAGCGTCTCTGGATGAGAAACACGACGTGTATGGCGGACTACAGCGAGGTACAGCGCGGCTACTCGATTCTTAGAACTTCTTCCGTGCGAATGACAGCGAGAACATGAAGCGTCTAATCGCTGTGACTGATGTTATACAGCCAGGCTTGGCGGTCAATGCTGTGCAAGTGTTCGATCAGCTGTGGAATAAGCATCGCTACCAGATATACATAACTTCCGTTGCTGAACATGATCGAGTCACGGAGGACGTCAACGGCCGCCCCTCAATGTGGCGCGCTTTCGGAGCAACTCCGCGTGTGGCCCTAACTTTTTCCATTCCATGGAGCTCATCTGCGACACATGCATTGAAAATAATGTTCAATCCTGTGAGCTACCTTGATGAAGCAGGTGCATATGCAGATCTAAATGCTGCTATAGGCAATATTGAGCGCGAAACTGAGTACTTGAAGAGCCGTCCGCCCGAGGAGGTCCATGGGTGGGTGTTTCAGATGCTGCTGACAGCAGTCTGTTGCATTAAGCACGAAGGCTTTTCAGAAGAGCGAGAATGGCGAGGCGTATACTCTCCATTTTTCGGTAGTGGGCGGCCATCAGAAACGTCGGCGTTGGAGAAAAGTTTGAAAGTGATCCAAGGCGTACCTCAAACTGTCTATCAGATACCGCTCGACGTATCGGTTAGTGCCGGACTTGAAGACTTGGATATGGTGCGCTGTTTGCGCAAAATTATTATAGGCCCGACATCGTATCCATGGGTGATGTACGAGGCGTTCGTCGAGGCATTGACGGACCTAAAGGCTCCAGACCCTACCAGCATGGTGGCCGTCACCTCCTTGCCGCTCAGAGGATAATTCTGCGGGCCTTAGTTTATCTTCCGCGTTGCCACAACACCTAACGCGCCAGCAGATCAGACCTGAGCTGGGATTTCACGATCGGTGCCTTGCCGCTCTGGCTGTGCTCAGCACCTACGTCTCCGTGAACAGCCCCGTCTTGGGCGGCACCGGCAATTTCACCTTCAGCACATCGCGCATGTAGCGCACGCTGGCCGCGATATTATCGTCCACGCTGCCGGTGCCATCGCCGGGGCGGGGCGCGTCGATGTCGAACACCGTCCAGCCCTTCCAGCGCCGCTTGCGCAGCACCGCGAACACGCCGGGAAAATCCACGCCGCCGCCCTGGCCGACCGAGGCATAGACACTTTTGACGCGGTGCTGCGCCTGGGTCGGGGTGGCCTTGTTGCCGCGATATTCCGGAAACGTGTCCTTCAAATGGAATTCGGCGATTCTGGGCAGGAACTCATCGGTGATCTTCACCACATCCATGCCGCCCAGCACATTGTGGCCGGTGTCCAGGCAGAGGAAGACATAGCGCGGATCGGTCAATTCCATCACCCGGCGAAATTCGTGTTCGCGCTCCATCGGCCCCCAGGTGTGGGGATGCAGGGCAAGCTTGACGCCATAGGGCAGGGTGCGCCGCCCGATCTCATTGGCGGTGTCCGCCAACCCTTTGAGCTGGTCGTCGCTGGGGCCGTTCGGCGGGCGGCCGCCCATATTGTTCTTCCACGGCACGATGCCCAAAGGCTGCAGCAGATCGCGGGCGCTGGCTTCCATCTCCGCTATCAGCTGCTTGCTGCCTTCGCCGCCCAGCCAGGGATAGGCACCCGCATCATTGGCGGCGGCCGGCGCGCCGGCGGGGCGGGGACGACGGGCCAGCCCGCCGACGCTGACCGGCGTTATGCCGATTTCGTCATACAGCTTCTTCAGCGCCATGGGATTGTCGAGCCACTGCGTCACCTGGCCGGGATAGGGCTCAAAGCCTTCCAGCCCGTAATGCCGGCAGTCTTCCAGCATCATGCGCATATTGCTCGACATCCGCATCGAGGTGGCACCGGGGGGCCAGACGCCGAAGATCGAACCGGTGGTGCCGAACCCGATATCGGGATTGACGGGATCGAGGCCCTTGGGCGCCGCGAAAGCGGAGCCCGCCGCGCACAGCCCGGCGACTGCAACTGTCGAGCTAAGAAAATCGCGTCTGGTGCTGGTCATGGTGTTTCCCCTCCGTTTTTATTTTTTTGACTATCGCGCCAGCGGATCAGGCCTGAGCTGGAATTTCACGATCTTGCTGGTGGTGCCCTTGCCGCCCTCGATGTGCTGCGGGGCGCGGGTCGCATAGGTGGACCACAGGCCCTTGCCTTTCCAGCCCTTGCCCGGATCGTCGATGCGCCCGTCCAGCCCCTTGGCGTAAAAGCCCATTGGATAGGGCACGCGCAGGGTGACGAACTTGCCGTCCTTCAGCGCCAGCAGCGCGTCGGAGGCATTGCCGGTGGCGATCGGCACATCGTTGCCCAGACCGAACGTGTCCTGCTGATCCACCCAGGCGTAATAGCTGGATTCCACGCTGCCCGGCGCGTTCACGCCCTTGAATTGCGGTCCGGGGAAGGGATACATCGTCCACCCCTCGGGACAATGATGGCCCGTCGCCTTGGGCCCGTTCAGTGGCCCCTTGCACTTGCGCCGGTCGAAGCTGGCGAACTGGCCGCTGGACAAGGACACCCAGGCGACACCATTGCTGTCGATATCCATGCCGCGCGGCCCATAGCCCTTGGCCGCGGCTTTCGGGTCGTCGACCGGGACATAGAAGATTTCCGCGATCGCCGTCTCGGGCGGGTTCTTGCCCGGCGCGAGGCGCTGGACGCCGCCGTTCGGATAGCCCAGGAACGAGCCCCAGATCGCGCCGTCCTTCGGGCTGATCGCCACGGCGTAATATCCCGCGCGCACCCGCATGTCCTTGCCCGGCTCCTGCGGCTGGCCCGGCTCGGTATATTCGCCGCGCTTGCCGTCGCCATTGGTGTCCAGGATCAGCGCCGTCCAGCCCTGCGACTTCTGTTCGTCGCCGGTTTCCAGATACATCTTGCTGTTCAGCCAGCCGATCACATCGCCGCCGCCGCTGGTCCATAGCGTGTTGTTCGCGTCATAGGCGAAGTTGAGATGATGGGTGCTGTAGCAGGTGTCGATCAGCGAGAATTTCTTGGTCTTAAGATAGTACACCGCCAGATTGCGCCCGGTGGTCTGGGTGGGGAACAGCTTGGCGGAAGGATGCGAGGAACCCGCGCGGCAGAAGGCCGGCGTCTCGGGGGCGCGGATGCGCTGGGTCAGCCACACCCGTCCGTCCTGGTCGAACATCGGATTGTGGATGTTGGTCTGGCTGTCCCAGATCGGCGTGTTGCCCCAATAGGGCGAGGGCGCCGGAATCACATTGTTCTTGGTGGTGGGGGTATTGGCGTCGCGGGCCGGGGCCTTGACCATGGTGGCGACGTGCTTGGTGGGGTCCAGCACCGGAATGAAGTCGGTGCTTTCCTCTGCCGCGCCATAGAGCGGGCCATAGGCATTGACCCGCGGATTGCGCCGGTCGGTGGCGATTTCATCATGCAGATAGGCGGTGGGGCTGTGCCAGTCCCACAATGTCACCACGACATTGCGCTCGATTCCTTGCGGGCGGGGCGGCTTGGCGAAGGGTAGCTCGCCCTTCCGGACCCGGTCGGTCCAGTCGCCGAACAGCGCCAAGGCCCGCTGGGTATCCAGCCGGCCGATGCCGTTGATCATGGAATTGCCGGCCTGTCCCACCTGGATGCGATGCTCCCAGGCTTCGGCGGATGTCTTGAACTTGCCCAGCGCCGGCAGGTAATCGCGCGTGGCTTCATTGCCCAGCTGGTGACAGGTGAAGCAGCCATTGGTCTTGACCACGTCCAGCCACTGGGCCTGGCTTTTCATCTTGGGGTCCATGCCATTGCCCTGCGGCTTGGGCCCGGTGCCGGGAAATTCATTCGCCGCCGGAATCCCCAGCATGGCGTACCAGTACATCGCGGGATAATAGCGCGCCGCCGCCGCGTCATTGGGCGCGGGCACCGCCTTCAGGGTCAGCATCTTGCCCGGCGCCGACGTCACTTTGGGGGAATCCACCAACCCATAACCCCGCACCCAGATGGAGTAGCTGGCGCGCGGCAGATCGGGAATCAGAAAGCGCCCCTGATCGTCGGTCACCACGATCTTGGCATACTTGGTGGGAAGGTCCTTGGTCTCGGCGATGACCCAGACCCCGGCTTCGGGGCCTTTGGCGCCCGTGACGGTGCCGCCGATATCATCGCCGTCTATGGCGGGGGTGTTCTGCGCGGTGCCCGGCGCAACGGCGAACCAGAATGCGGCGGCCGCGCCCGCGGCCAGTGATCCACCCAACAGGAATCTTTTTCTCATGTCCGTTTTCCGCCATGAGTTCACGCGGCTCCATGGCCGCGCGCGGACCCTAGCACTTTGGCTTGAAATTTCAGAGTCCCGGCGCACCGGAAACAGGCTGTGCGACTTGCCCGGCCTGACAGCCTGTCGCTAACTAGGGGCGGGGAAATGGATGCCGCAAACGCAAGACCAGCCTGAAGGTACGCGCGGTTCGGCGTTGGAAGTTCTTTGGGTGTTCCTCGGGCTAGGGCTGACATGCTTTGGCGGCCCGGTGGCGCATCTGGGCTATTTTCGTCAGGCCTTTGTGATCCGCCGCCGCTGGCTGGACGAGGCGGCCTATGCCGATCTGGTGGCGCTGGGCCAGTTCCTGCCGGGACCGGCCAGCAGCCAGGTCGGTTTCGCCATCGGCCTGTCGCGCGCCGGCTGGTGGGGCGGCTTGGCGGCCTGGTGCGGCTTCACCTTGCCATCGGTGCTGCTGCTGCTGGCCTTCGCGTATTTTGCCACATCGTTCCACGGCGTCGCCGCCACCAGCGCCATTCATGGTCTCAAGCTGGTCGCGGTCGCCGTGGTGGCGCAAGCGGTCTGGGGCATGGCGCGGACATTGACGCCCGATGCGCGCCGTATTGCCATTGCTGCAGGCGGTGGGCTGATTGTGCTTTTCGTCAGCGGCGCGGTGGGACAGATCGGGGCGATCCTGCTGGGCGCTGTGGCCGGACTCATTCTCTGCCGCAAAATGTTCGCGCCGGTGACCGGGCGGATCGGGGCTTCCGTCTCTGCCTCCCTGGGCGCGGCGTTGCTGGTGGTGTTCGCCCTGTTGCTGCTGGGTCTGCCGCTGGCGGCAAGCCAGTCGCCGGCCTTCGCGGTGTTCGATGGCTTCTACCGTTCGGGCGCGCTGGTGTTCGGCGGCGGGCATGTGGTGCTGCCGCTGCTGCATGACGCGGTGGTGACCCCGGGATGGATTTCCGCCGATGATTTCCTGGCGGGCTATGGCGCGGCCCAGGCGGTGCCCGGCCCCCTGTTCGCGGTTGGCGCCTATCTGGGCGCGAAGCTGGCTTTCTGGCCCAATGGCCTGGCGGGCGCGGCGATCGCGCTGGCGGGCATCTTCCTGCCGGGCATCCTGATCATGGGCGGCGCACTTCCCTTCTGGGACCGGTTGCGCACCCGCGCCGACGCGCAAGCCATCATGCGCGGTGTCGCCGCCGCCGTGGTGGGCATTCTGGCGGCGGCGCTCTACGACCCGCTGTGGAAGAACGCCATTCTGGATTGGACCGATCTGGCGCTGGCGCTGGCGGCATTTCTTCTGCTCACCATCGCGAAAATGCCGCCGCTACTCGTGGTCGTGGCGACAACAACCGCGGCCGTCGCCGTGGCGATTGCGGCTTGAGACGTTGGTGATTTTCAGGCTAGCTCGACCGGCTGGTAACCGGGCGCGCGCGTGCGCCACAGGATGGCGAGCATCAGCCCCTTGGCGCGCGGCAGAACGGCCAGCGAGATGGCGGCGAACAGCGCCGACCACAGGGTCATCGCCGCCCAGGTCGGCAGGAAGTCGACATTGACCATGAAGGCGAAGGGCAGGAAGACATGCCCGACGACGATGATGGTCAGCCAGGGCGCGGCGTCATCGGCGCGGATCTGGCCGAAGGATTCGCCGCAAGCGGCGCAATTCTCAACCTGCTTGAGGAAGCTCTTGAACAGCTTGCCTTCGCCGCAGCAGGGGCAACGGCCCGACAGGGCGCGAAGGGCGGCGGTCTTCAGGGCGACTTCAGTGGGCTGGCTCATGCCCTCTGATATAGCGCGCGGGCCGGGCTTTTCACCCCGCGCGGATTGTCCTGCGACAAGCTTGCGCAGCCGGATTTACCAATAGCCATAGCCGCGCGGCTCCCAGCGCGGCCGGGGCGCGCGATAGCTGGGCGGGGGATAGTCGCGCCATTCCTCGTTGCGGGCCCAGCCGCGCGGCGGGCCGTAATTGCGCTCATAGCCGGGATCGCGATAGTCGTAAGAGTCCTGGCTATAGGCGCGAGGGCGCTCGCGGATCTGATAGGCGCGCGGGCGTGGCGGCAGGTCTTCTTCTTCCGCCGCGGCATAGGACGGCGCCACATCCTCTTCCAGCAGTTCCTCTTCCTCGGTTTGCGGCTCAGGCAGTGGCTCAGCGGCGCGGCGGTAAGGATTGGCGGCCAGGCCATGCCGCGGCACGCCGCTGATGGTGATGTCATCGGCAATGGGTTTGGCCTGCGCCATTCGGACCTCCGGCATCTTGACCAGCGCGGGCGCGGCGGCGACCGCCAGCGGTTTTTCCGGCGCCGGCTTGGGCGTGATGGCCTTGGCCAGCACCGGGCGGGAGTCCTTGCAGATGGCGCCGATATCCATGCCCGCCGAGCGCGCTTCGACAAAGCTCGCCAGACTGTCCGCGTTCAAAGCCGAGGCGGCGAACAGCGCCCGCGCATCGGCGCAAAAGCTTCTGGCATCGCGCGCCTGTTCCAGGCCGGAGATATTGGCGGCCTTGGTTTTGAACCTATCGTACCCGGCTTCGCCGCGCTCCCTGCCGCGCCGCACGAAAAAGCCTTTCAGCGCCGCGTCGGAGGCTTGCAGTTCGCCGCGATAGGTCTTGATGAAGCGGTTATAGGCATTCACTTCCTTGCATTGCAGGGCCGCAACCATCATCGCCTGATGCATCACCGCGGTCTTGAGCGCGGAGGCTTCGCCGGGCGTGGCGCAAGCGGCGGCCAGGGCCGGATTGGCAAAAGCGAAAAGGGCGATGGTGGCGCAAGCTGATTGAAGCAGTTTCATGAGGGTCCCCCTAATTGGCCGAAGCAGTGCGGGTGCGTTCGCAGCGCCCGGCCGGCGGTTCAAAACGATCCAGATGCGCCACCACTTCGCCCGCGCCGCCGCCACAGGCGATCCAGCGGAAACGGTGATGGGCGTCACTTTCCTTCAGGCTGCTGTCGGCGCTCAGCGCGCCAAAGCCGTTGGCCGCGACGCTACCGGCCACCGGGCCCTTGTCACACGCAGCCAGGCTGCTTCCACTCGCCATGCAATAGGAGAACTGCACCGCAAAGCCGCAGGCGTTGCGAAAGCCCCAATGGCTGCCATCGCTGTCAACCTTCAGGCAGGAGGAAGCGGCGTCCTTGTCGGGCGGCGCGAGAGCGGCAACGGTTTCGCTGACCGAAGACGTGGCCCCATCTACGGGACGTACCGGCGATGTGCGTACGGTGACGGCGTCCAGCCCCTTATAGTCGCCAATGCTATAGGATGCCTTGGCGGCGCGGACCGGCGCTTTCACGCTGGACTGCTTTTCGGGTTTGGCGGAAACCGGCGGCGCGCTGCCCATCGCCACGGGCGCAACGGCCGCGGAACAGCCGCCGCCGGTTTCCCCGGCCGCGACCGGCAGGCCCAGCCGGCTGGCATAGGCACTCGGTGCGGCCTTCTTGTCGGCTTCGCTGAAGACATGCCCTGGCGGATAACAGCTGCGGCAGGACTGGCTACCATCGCTTTCCAGCGCCATCTGCACGCCTTCGCCATTCGACGACAGCATGGCGGAGCGGCCGTCCGCATAACGCACTTCCACCCCTTTCGCTGTCAGGCGGAAAAAGCCGGTGACGCTGGTGCCCACGCCCTGCGCGCCGGTATCCTCCACCACCGTCCCCATGCGGTCGGTCATGAAGGTGAACGTCGTCTTGCGGGCATTGCCGTCGGACGGCATCACCTGCAACTCCATGCCCCCTTCGATCTGGTTGAGGGTGATGGACGAGCCGTCCACGCCGCCCAGGGTCTTGCCCGACACCGCTCCGAACGGCGCGTTGGCGGGTGCAGGCTTGGCGATCTGGGCCTTGCCGGCGACCTTGTCGTTCGCCGGTATCAGCTTGCCGTCGACAAAATTTCCGGCCACCAGGCTGCCATCGGCGCGGCGCAACTCGCCGGCGCCATTGGGCTTGTCGTCCTTCCAGTCGCCGGCATAGCGCTCGCCATTGGCGCGGCGCAGGATGCCGAAACCGTTCATCTTGCCGCCCGTCCACTGGCCCTCGAAGCGGCCCTCCATCATGCCGCCTTCATAGCGCCAGCCATCGCCCCACCGGACCACGACATTTCCGTCCGGGATCATGCCGCGCGCGAAATAGGCGGTGAAGCTTTGGGTCTTGCCATCCTGGGTGAAGGTGGCGGTGCCCAGCCCGCTGGCATAGCCTTCCACGCAGGCGCCGGTCCAGCTCACGCTGTCGCCTGCCTTTGCCTCGGCATTGAACAGCAGGCACTCACCGTCCTTCAGCCACTGGCCCGTTTTCGCCTCTGTTTGTCCCTCTTGCTGCACTCCTGGCGCCGCCAGCGCGGCCCACGACCCGCACGCCAGCCATGCGGCGGCCAGCACGGCCTTCGCAATCCCCATTGCATGTCTCTTTTGTAGAAGACCCAGCCCCATGCCGCGCCTTGAAGATCAGGCTGCGTCAGCGTCGGATTTCGCGCGAGTCAAAGGCGGCAAAGCGGCAAACGATTCCTTTACGCCAAAAATAAATCTCTGCACGTGCCGGAATA
>JBEGVG010000065.1:0-14341 GCA_041178445.1 Pseudomonadota bacterium
CTGGCGCGTGACCGCCATCCGGCGCTGGCGCTGTTCCTGGAATGCGATCCTCATTTCGTGGATGTGAATGTCCATCCCGCCAAGACCGAGGTGCGTTTCCGCGATGCCGGTCTGGTGCGCGGGCTGATCGTGGGGGCGCTGAAGCATGCCTTGAGCGAGGCGGGGCACCGCGCTTCGTCCACCGTGGCGCAAAGCGCGTTGGCGTCTTTTCAGCGGCAATCACCGACCCCGTTCCAGTCGCCCAATATCTTTTCCGCCGCCCCCCTTTCAACAACAAGCGTGCGGGAAGCAGCGTCGTCCTATGCGGCCGCTGTGCCGATGTCGGTGCGGATGGAAGAGGCGCCAGAATCCGCCGCCATTCCCGATACACCCCTGGGAGTCGCCCGCGCCCAGCTGCACGCAACCTATGTCGTGTCTCAAACAGCTGACGGTATCGTCATCGTCGACCAGCATGCCGCCCATGAGCGGCTGGTCTATGAGCGGATGAAAAAGGCCCTGGCCAATGGCGGGGTGGCGCGCCAGCCTCTGTTGATCCCCGAAGTGGTGGACCTGGACCCCAGCGAAGTGACGCGCGTGTCGGAGCGCGCCGATGAACTGGCCGAGCTGGGGCTGGTGATCGAAGCTTTCGGCCCCGATGCGGTGGTAGTGCGCGAAGTCCCGGCCATGCTGGGCAAGCTGGATGTGAAGGGGCTGGTGCGCGACCTGGCCGACGAGATCGCCGAAACCGGCAATGCGCTGTCGCTGAAGGAGCGTTTGGAAGAAGTCTCCGGCACCTTGGCCTGCCATATGAGCGTACGGGCCGGCCGCCGCCTCAATGCCGAGGAAATGAATGCCCTGCTGCGCGAGATGGAAGCGACGCCCCATTCCGGCCAGTGCAATCACGGCCGTCCGACCTATGTCGAGCTCAAACTTGCCGATATCGAAAAGCTATTCGGGCGAAGATAAGCAAACGTCTCACTCACCATGGGCGGGCCCCCCGACCCGCGCGAAGCGCGGTCTGAGGGTAAACTTCACGACCCGCCCATCCAGAGTAACGCTCACCATGGATGGCCGGGTTGAACCCGGCCATGGAGCGTTAGGGCGTAGGCGTTAAAAATCGCAGCTTCGTCTCGCCATAGGCTCGTTCATCCAGCAGCGTGAAACCTGCAAGGTCGATTTCCTCGCCGGCATCGCTTTCCGCCACGATCAGCGCCTTGTCCGCCAGCCAACCGCCATCCTTCAAGCTTTTGAGCGCGGGCGGGATCAGGTTCTTGCGATAGGGCGGATCGAGGAACACCAGATTGAACGGCCCGCCAGCGCTGGGGCCTAGCGGGCCCAGATCGGTGGCGTCACGCCGCCAGATGCGCGTCGCCCCGGTCAGGCCCAGCGCCTCGACATTCTCGCGCTGCAGGGCCCGGCTGTCGGCATCGTCGTCCACCATCAGGCACCAGCGCGCTCCTTGCGACAAAGCCTCAATCCCCAGCGCCCCGGTGCCGGCGAACAGGTCGGCCACCGCCGCGCCTTCCAGTTCAAAGCCAATACCGAAATCCTTGTGGCGCAGCATGTTGAAGATCGCCTGGCGGGTGCGGTCGCTGGTGGGGCGCACGCGGGCGTCTTCGGGCGTCACCAGCCGTCGTCCGCCCAATTTTCCCCCAGTTATCCGCACTCTACCCCTCCGGCCTTCGCTGGGCCCAGCCAGCTGTCCAAACTGGCGAATAGCACGGGATACGGCTATAGGGCAGGGTTATGAAGCGTCTCTTCCTTCTTTTGGCCTTGCTGATCGCCGCGCCTGCCTGGGCGCAAGACGACAGCCCCAAGGTTCAGGCTCGTCTGGTCGCCGAAGACAAGGCGGCCCAGCCGGGCGGCAGCATCACCATCGCGCTGGAAGAACTCATCGCGCCCGAATGGCATACCTATTGGAAAAATCCGGGCGATGCCGGCGCCCCCACCGTGATCGAATGGACTTTGCCGGCGGGCTGGACGGCTGAGGCGATCCAGTGGCCGCGCCCGATGCGGGTGCCCGTGGGTCCGCTGATGGATTACGGCTATGAGGGCAAGCTCTGGCTCTTGAGCAAGATCAACGTGCCAGCCGACGCCAAACCCGGCGAGACGGTGACGATCAGGGCCGCTGCCAGCTGGCTGGTGTGCAAGAATATCTGCATTCCCGAAGAAAGAACGCTGACCATCAATGTGCCGGTGGGACCAAGTGCGCCCGATCCGGCGGTTGCGGAGGACTTCGCGGCGGCCCGCGCGCTGCTGCCGGTGGTGTCGCCCTGGAAGATGACCTATGCCCTGAGCCAGACTTTGGACTTGTATGTCGCCGCGCCCAGCCTGGTGGCGGCGCATCCCAAAAGCGCCGATTTCTTTCCCGCCCGTCCCGGCCTGATCAAGAATCCCGCCCCCCAGCTTGTCGGCTACGCCCAGGACGGCTTGGTGCTGCGCCTGACGCCGGGCAACAAGGTCACTGCGCCGCTGGATGGCGTGCTGGTTCTTACCTCATCTGACGGTTCGGTCCAGGCACTGGAAGTCAGCGCCCAGTCCGGAATCGTGCCGGCGGCTGAGTTTGCAAATGTAACGAGTGAGGGCGATCTCACGCTCTGGCTGGCGATCCTGTTCGCGCTGGTGGGTGGATTGATCCTCAATGTGATGCCCTGTGTGCTGCCGATCCTGGCGATGAAGGCCCTGGCGGTGGCGCAGCATGGCACCGAGGGCCGCCGCGAAAGTTTTTCCTATGCATTGGGCGCGGTCGTCAGCTTTGCGGCGTTGGGCGGCCTGCTGCTGGCCCTGCGCGCGGGCGGCGAGGCGATCGGCTGGGGCTTCCAGCTTCAGTCGCCGATGGTGGTGGCGGGTTTCGCGCTTCTGGTCTTCACGGTGGGGCTTAACCTTTCCGGCGTGTTTGAAGTGGGCTCTATCACGGCGGGCGAGGGGCTGACCCGCAAAAGCGGCCCGGTAGGGGCGTTCTTCACCGGCGTGCTGGCGGTGGCGGTGGCTGCGCCCTGCACCGCGCCTTTCATGGCGGCGGCATTGGGCTTTGCGCTGGCGCAGGATACGTTTGCCGCCTTGGCGGTGTTCGTGGCGCTGGGTGTCGGCTTTGCGCTGCCCTTCATTCTGCTGGGCGTGTGGCCGCGCGCCTTGTCGTTCCTGCCACGGCCGGGGCCCTGGATGCTGCGGCTGAAACAGTTTCTGGCATTCCCCATGTATATGGCGGCAGGCTGGCTGGTCTGGGTGCTGGCGCAGCAGGCCGGCCCGCGCGGCGTCGCCATCATTTCCGCGGCGATGATTTTCGTGGCGCTGGCCGCCTGGCTGTGGAGCGTGACGCGCGATCTGACGGCGCGGGGCCGCAGCCTTGGTGCCATTGCCGCGCTGGTGGTGCTGCTTGCCGCGCTGTGGGGGCTGAGCCAGCTTGGCGGCGCCACCGCCGCGCCGGTGGCCCAGGTTACGCGCGGCGAAGCCTATAGCGCCGCCACACTGGCGTCCTATCGCGCTGAGGGGCGTCCGGTTTTCGTGGATGCCACCGCAGCCTGGTGCATCACCTGTCTGGTGAATGAGGAAGCGGTGCTGAACAAGCAGGTCGTGCAGGGCGCTTTCGCGCAGAAGAATGTCGTCTACATGGTGGCCGACTGGACCAACCGCAATCCGGAAATCACCGCCTTGTTGAAAGAGAATGGCCGCTCGGGCGTGCCGCTTTATCTCTATTACGCGCCGGGCGCCGCCAAGCCGCAGATCCTGCCCCAGCTTCTCACCGATGCGATTGTTCTGGCCGCGCTGGAAGGCTAGTGCAGGGCGCCTTCGCCGCGCAGCGGCCTGGCGGACGCGCGCAGACCTTCCAGCCCGTCGCTTTCATAATGGCGTTCCTATTCCAGGAATTCCTCGTCGGAAATGGAATAGCGGCGGCAGGCTTCCGCCATGGTCAGAAGCCCGCCCTTCACGGCGGCGATGACCTCGGCCTTGCGGCGCGCGACCCAGCGTTTGAGGTTGGTGGGTGGCAGGTTGGCGCTCGTCAGGATCGAACCATCCGGTCCGATAACGTGCATGCCCTGTTTGCTCTCTCTCATAAGCGGCTCACTTTCAAAAGTGGCCCTCAGCATCGGTAAGACTAAGCCTCGTGCGGTTAAGGAGGAGTCAAAAGATACCGGCAGTTTTTCCGGAACTCCTGGAACTTGTTCCGGAAGAAAGTCAGTAAGTGGCTGTCTTTTTGGCATGACCGCTTTTGACTTTCTTTTCGGCCGCCACCACTTCGGGCGCATCGGCGGCAGGGGATTCGCTTTCGCGATCCGCAGGCGCGCCGATGATGTGATTGCCGCCGGAGAAGGACGGCGGATCACTGGCCGGGAAGGAATCTTCCATCTGCGCGTCGATCTTTTCTTCCTTGGTCATGGACTGTTTGTCGGTGCTGTGATGCTCCGGCATTTTCTCATGGTCTTTGTTCTTCTCGTTCGGATTACTCATGGATCGTTCCTTTTGTTTGTCGCTCCGTCGGCGCTATCGACTTGGCCGGTGCTGCTACGTCGCGGTGGTTAAAGTGAAGGCCTGGGGAAAGAGGCCGGAGAGACCGATAAAAATCAGGTAGATCGCAATCAGGTAGTTCAGCAGCCGCGGCAGAATCAGAATCAGGATTCCGAAGATCAGCGCGACCAGGGGCTGGATCAGGACGATATTGGCGAACATGCAAACCCTCCGGCCTATAAGTCGTTGGACTATGAGAACGCGCAAGGAGCCTTGGCGGTGGCAGAAAAAGTTCCACCGCCGTCAAAAATAGTGGGAAAACCAAGGTTTGCGCGGATGCCTGGGCCTGTGTTAGTGCGCCCCCATGGTCTTGGGTTCCCTGTTCAGACGCGCGCCGGCACCCGGTGGCAAGGTTCTGGTGGCGTTTGCCAGCCAGACCGGAGCCGCTGAAACCATCGCCTGGCGCACGGCCAACGCCCTGGCCGGCACCAGTCTGGTCAAGGTGGCGGCGCTGGGCAGCCTGACCACAGCCGAACTCGCCGAGGCGGGAACGCTGCTGATTGTCACCAGTACCTATGGCGCGGGGGAGGCACCCGATTCGGCCCGCGCCTTCGAGCGCAAGCAGATGGCGCAGCCCGCCGCCCTCAAAGGTCTCAATTTCGCCGTGCTGGCGCGCGGGGACCGCAAATACGACGCCACCTTCTGCGGTTTCGGCAAGAGTCTCGACCGCTGGCTGGCGGCGAGCAAGGCCCGGCGGCTGTCGGATGTCATCTGCGTCGATGGCGATGACGACACCGCCGCGATGACCAAATGGTGCGAACTGCTCACCCGGCTGGGCGCCACCACCAGCGTCGAACAGCTGATGCCCGGCCCGCCGCAGGACTGGTTTCTGGCCGAACGTCGCCAGCTCAACCCCGGCAGCGCGGGCGGTGAGACCTGGCA
Organism: Pseudomonadota bacterium; assembly: GCA_041178445.1. Lineage (GTDB taxonomy): Bacteria > Pseudomonadota > Alphaproteobacteria > Micropepsales > Micropepsaceae > Rhizomicrobium. The sequence continues at coordinate 5,368 of JBEGVG010000065.1, forward strand.
TATCGCGCTGACGCCGCGGGAGCCTGCGCATCTGAACTGGACGGCGGGCGATATCGCGGAAATCTGGCCACGCAACAGCGAGGCGGCGGTGGAGGAATTTATCACCACACACAAGCTCAATGGCGAGTTGAGTTTCCGCTGGCGCGGTTACTGGACCTTCCTGCGCGATATCATCGCCCATAGCCGGCTGCCGCGCCCGCATGAGGTTGAGGGCATTGCGCTGGACTGGCTGGTGGAGCGGCTGGAAGGATTTCCGCCGCGCGAATATTCCATCGCATCGCTGCCGCAAAGCGGGCGCATGGAGCTTCTGGTGAGGAAGGCCGTGCGCGATGACGGCAGCCTGGGGCTGGGGTCCGGCTGGCTTACGCAGGCTGCGCCGGCCGGCGGGGTGATCAAGCTGCGTCTGCGGCCCAACCCCAATTTTCATCCCCCGCGCGACGGTGCGCAGATCCTGATCGGGGCGGGCACCGGCATAGCCGGACTGCGCGCCCATCTGCAACACCGCCAGGCCAAAAAGCTGGGCGATGCCTGGTTGCTGTTCGGCGAGCGCGGCGAGAAAACCGATCTTTATTATGCGGGCGACATCAAGGGCTGGCAGGCGGACGGGACACTGGCCAAAACCGACCTTGTTTTCTCGCGCGATGTCTCGCCCAAACGCTATGTGCAAAATCTGGTGGCCGAGCAGGGAGATGAGGTTCGCCGCTGGATCGAAGGCGGCGCCTCCATCCTGGTATGCGGCGGGTTGCTGATGGCGGCGGGCGTGCAGGATGCCCTTGTCGCGATCGTGGGGCAGGAAAAGCTCGACCAGATGACGCAGGACGGATTGTACCGCCGCGACATTTACTGAGCGGCGGTGCCGGGCTGATCCTTCTGGGATTGTGACGCGCTGGTCGTCAGATGATGCAGCATCAGCGCCGCCGCCTTATCGGCATAGCCGGCTTCCAGCGCCGCCAGGATTTCCAGGTGATCGTCGATCGCGCTGTGCACCTGATCTACCGGATAGTCCCATTGGCCGCTGAGAAAATCGCGCAGCTGGTTTTGATGCTGAACCGCCTTGAGCATGGCGCGGTTGCCGCTGCAGCGCGCCAGCTGTTCATGAAAGTCGGCATTGACGGCGTGAAAATCCGCCCCATCGCCGGCGCGCCAGGGTTTCTTGCGCAGCTTTTCGTGCTGGGCGCGGGCTTTGGCTGACCAGACCCGGTCCAGCCTGAAACCCGGCTGCAACAGCATTTGCGGCTCCAGCGCGCGGCGAAAGGCGTAGCTTTCGTGCAGTACCCGCGCCCCATCGGCGATGAAGGCCCAGCCATTGCCGGGCCGCCGCTCCACCAGTCCCAGTTCGGCCAAAAGGCGCAGGACCCGCAAAACGCTGGGCAGGCGCGCCTCAAAGCGGCGCACGATTTCCTGCTGGGTGAACTGGTCCGGCAGTTTTCCCTTGGCGCGTGCCTCGGCCAGCTGCGCGAACAGGGAAACATCCTCTTCGTCCTCGTCGGCGCTGTCGTCGGGAATCTCCTGCACCGCCTTGGTCAACACATAGCCCCGGCCTTCGCGGGGACTGATCACGCCATTGGCCGCCAGCAATTGCAGTGCGCCGCGAACAGGTGTGCGTGAGACATTGAAAGCGGCGCAAAGATCGAGTTCCACCAGGCGATGGCCTGCCGGCGCGTTCTGCGCCTTGAGGGCGCACAGGATGCGCCGGGCCAGTTCACTCTGAAGACGGCTGGGCGACGGGACGGGTTTTGCCATGATCGCAATTTGGTCTTTCATGGCTGAAAAAACAATATTGCCATGACGCAACGAAAAAGGCCCGGCTTGCGCCGGGCCTTTTCTTTTCAACAGCGTGGGATCAGCGCTGCGGTTTGTTCTGCTGGGCGGCCTGCTGGCTGCGATTCTGCTGGCCGCTGGAGGAATCCTGGTCACGGTCCATGTTCTGCTGGCCCTGTTGACGCTGCTGCTGACCGGACTGCTGGCCCGATTGTGGCTGGTTCTGGTGCTTCTGCTGTTGGCCGCTCTGCTTGCTCTGGTCGTTCTGATTATTCGCCATAGTTCATTACGTCCTTTCAAACGGTTATTCCCAGCCGCCTGTTATGAACAACAGGCGGGCGCCATCGTTCCGGACGAAACCCGCGGTTCCCAAGGTTTCTTGGTTCCGTTGTGAACGGGTGCACCTGCCTGTTTCGCGGCTGCAAAATTGCTCCTGCGGGAACTTCCGGCCTAGGATCGGTTCAACAAGAACAAGAATCGCGGGGTGGGGACCCAGCAATGTCACAGCAGCGCGCGCTGACCCGTCGCCGTTTGCTTGCATCGGTCGCGGCGCTTCCGATCCTGGCGGCCAGCGCCGACGGGCGCAGCATTTCTGGCCATCTGCCTTGGTCGCCTTTCGCGGGCGATCCGCCCAGGCCGGTCAATCCTCTGGGCTGGTATTTCTTCGATAATGGCGAGGTGGCGGCCATCGAGGCCATCGTCAATCGCCTGATCCCCGCCGACGAACTTTCGCCCGGCGGCAAGGACTGCGGCTGTGCCGTCTATATCGACCGGCAGCTTGCGGGACCGTTCGGGCAGGGGGCGCAGCTTTACAATAAGCCGCCGTTCCGCCCCGGCCTGCCGACGCAAGGCTATCAGGGCGATCTGACGCCCGCCGGGCGCTATCGGTTGGGGCTGCGGGCGCTGAACGACTACACGAGCGCAACCTACAAGCGCGGCTTCGCGCAATTGACGCCTGCGCAGCAGGATACGGTGCTGGCCGGGATGGACGGCGGCACGGTCGCGCTGAAGCTCAAGCCCGGTTTCAGCACCAAGGAATTCTTCGAGATGGTGCTGCAGAACACCATGGAAGGCTTCTTCGCCGATCCGCTCTATGGCGGAAACCGCAACATGGCCTCGTGGAAGATGATCGGCTTTCCCGGCGCGCGCTACGATTACCGCGACCATATCGACAAGCACAATGTGCGCTATCCGCGCCCGCCGGTGTCGATCTATTCGGCGGAAGGCTGATGGCCAAGCTGCTTCCTAAGCGCGACGCGGTGATCATCGGCCTGGGCTGGACCGGCTCCATCCTGGCGCAGCAGCTTTCCGAGGCGGGGCTGAACGTGGTGGCCATCGAGCGTGGGCCGTGGCGCGACACCGCCACCGACTTCAACATCGCCTATATGCAGGACGAGCTGCGCTACGCCATCCGCAAGGAGCTGTTTCTCAAGCCCAGCGTCGAAGCCATGACCATGCGCAACAATGCCTCTGAGACCGCGATGCCGATGCGCGATTACGGGTCTTTCCTGCCGGGCGATGGCGTGGGCGGGGCGGGGGTGCACTGGAACGGCCATACCTGGCGTTTCTGGAGCAGCGATTTTTCCATCCGCAGCCATCTGGTGCAGCGCTATGGCGCCGCCAAGCTGAAAGGTTTGCAGCTGCAGGACTGGGGCGTGACCTGGAACGAGATCGAACACAGTTTCGATCAGTTCGAATATGTCTGCGGCATTTCCGGCAAGGCGGGCAATCTGGGCGGCAAGATCGTGCCCGGCGGCAACCCGTTCGAAAGCGCGCGGGCCCGCGACTACCCCACCCCGCCGATGAAGATGCCCTATGCGCCGACGCTGTTCGCGCAGATGGTGAAGGAGCAGGGCTATCATCCGTTCCCCACCCCCTCGGCCAACCTGTCCACGGCTTACGTCAATCCGCTGGGCGTGCGGATGGGGCAATGCACCTATTGCGGCTTTTGCGAACGTTTCGCCTGTGGCAATTACTCCAAGGCCTCACCGCAGACCACCATCCTGCCGGTGCTGATGAAGAAGCCGAATTTCGAGCTGCGCACCGAATGCGAAGTGCTGAAGGTCAACCTCACGCCGGACAGCAAGATGGCCAGAAGCGTCACCTATGTTGATGCCATGGGCGTGGAGTATGAACAACCCGGTGATATCGTGGTGGTCTGCGCCTATGCGCTGATGAATGTCCGGCTGATGCTGCTGTCGAAGATCGGCACCCAGTACGATCCCGTCACGGGCAGGGGCACGGTGGGGCGCAACTATTGCTACCAGACCGGCTCAGGCGCGCGGATGTATTTCGAAGGGAGGCATTTCAATCCCTTTATCGGCGCTGGCACGCTGGGCCAGACCATGGACGATTTCAACGGCGATGCCTTCGACCATGGCCCGCTGGATTTCCTGGGCGGCGGCGGCATCAACTGCATCGTCACCAATGGGCGGCCGATCAGCAACCGTCCCACCGCGCCGGGAAGTCCGCGCTGGGGCGCGGGCTGGAAGAAGGCGACAATCGAGGGCTACAACAGTTCGATGGGCTTTTCAGCCCAGGGCTCGTCCTATCCGATGCGGGAGAATTATCTCGACCTCGATCCCACCTATACCGATCGCCATGGCCGGCCGCTGTTGCGCATCACCTTCGATTTTCCCGACAACGACATCCGCATGTCGCATTTCATGTCGGACCAGCTGGAGCGCATCGCAAAACCCTTCGGCGCGAAAGTCACGACCGTGTCGCGGGTCAGGAAGGGCTGGAATGCGGTGCCCTATCAAAGCACCCACAATACCGGCGGCGCCATCATGGGCAGCGATCCCAGGACCAGCGCGGTCAACAAGTATCTGCAAAGCTGGGACGTTCCCAATGTCTTTGTGGTCGGCGCGTCGGCCTTTGCCCACAATGCCGGCATGAACCCCACCGGCACGGTGGGGGCGCTGGCCTATTGGGCGGCCGAGGCCATCACCAGCAAGTACATCAAGAGTCCCGGCAAGTTGGTGCCCGCATGAGGCGGGTACTTCTCGTCGCCTTGTTCGTCGCGCTTTGCGGTGCCGCCCATGCTGCATCGGTGGATGCGGGCCGCTACCAGTCGGTGCTGGGCGATTGCGAAGGCTGTCATGGCAAGAACCTGGCTGGCGGCGTGGAATTGATGACACCGTTCGGCAAGCTGGTGGCGCCCAACATCACATCCGACAGGCAAACCGGGATCGGCAACTACACGGCGGAGGATTTCCGCCGCGCCATGAAAGAAGGCGTCGCGCCCGGCGGCAAGCGGCTCTATCCCGCCATGCCTTATCCCGCTTACGCAAAGATGAGCGATGCCGATATTGCCGACCTGTGGGCCTATTTCAAGACCGTGAAGCCGGTCCGCCATGCGGTGGACGTCAACCAGCTGCGTTTTCCCTTCAATCTGCGTTTCATGATGCGCGGCTGGAACATGCTGTTCTTCCGGCCCGCACTTCATGCGCCTGACAAGGCCAAGAGCGCGGCGTGGAATCGCGGCGCCTATATCGCCACTGGTCCGGCCCATTGCGGCACCTGCCACACGCCCAAAAGCTTCTTTGGTGCCGACAAGGGTCTGGCGCTGTCGGGCGCATCGCTGCAGGGCTGGTTCGCGCCCGATCTCACCGGCGACCGCGTTGCGGGACTGGGCGGATGGAGCGCCGCCGAGGTGGTGGAGTATCTCAGGACCGGGCGCAACGGCCATTCCATCGCGTCGGGGCCGATGGGCGAGGTCATCGAACATTCCACGTCCAGAATGAATGGCGCCGATCTTCGCAGCCTCGCGGTCTATCTCAAGGAACTTCCCGCATCGCCGGGCAATGGCGGCGGCGCCACGGGGGTCGAGGCGCAGATGAAATCGGGCGCCGCCATATACCGGATGAATTGCGCCGCCTGTCACAGCCTGGATGGCCGGGGAGACAATATCCTGTTCCCGCCGCTGGCCGGCAACGCTTTGGTGAGCCAGACCAGCGCCGAAACGCTTGCGCGTGTGGTGCTGGCAGGCAGCAAGGCGGTGGCGACGCGCGACGCGCCGACCGGTCCCGGCATGCCCAGCTTCGCCTGGAAACTGAACGATGCGCAGTTTGCAAATCTGCTCACTTACATCCGCAATCATTGGGGCAACCGCGCGCCGGCGGTATCGGCCGAGGCGGTGAAGAAGATCAGGACGTCTTTGCAGCCAGCATCTCGCTGAACAGGGCTTCGATATCGCGGGCGAAACGCGGCGTGTCGAACAGCGGCGAGCTGCTGCCCGCCAGTTTTTCCCGCAAGGCTTTCAGCCGCGCCGGATCACGCGCCAGTTCCAGCGCGGTCCATTCATAAGCCGCCACGTCTTGCGTCACCAGTTCGGGCAGGCCTGCCGCCTGCAACATGCTGCCGGCGACGCGCCCGGCATAGGCGCTCCCCTTGCAGGTCAGCACCGGCAAGCCCGCCCACAGCGCATCGCAGGCAGTGGCATGGGCATTGTAGGGCAGGGTGTCGAGAAACAGGTCGGCCAGGGCATGGCGGGCGAAATGCACGTCCAGCGGTGCGGGGTGCGCGAACACCAGCCGCTGCGGATCGACGCCATGGCCCTCAGCCGCGCGTTTGAGATTCTGCGCTGCCGCCTCGCCTGGCTTCTTCAGCCACAAGACGCTGCCGGGCACCTGATCGAGCAGCCGCATCCAGATGGCGAAGACCTCCGCGGTGAATTTCCAGTTGTTGTTGAAGGAGCAGAAGACGAAACCGTCCTGCGGCAACCCTGTCTGGGCACGCGACGGCGCGGTGCGGATGGCGTTGCCAGTGTCCGTGGGGAAGAAGCAGTTGGGAAGATAGGCGAGCTTTTCGGAAAAAACCTGCGCGTTCGGTGCCACGATACGGTCGGCGATGAGATAATCGATGAAGGGCGCGCCGGTGGTGCCGGCATAGCCCAGCCAAGTCGCCTGCACCGGGGCAGGGCGGTGGGCGAGGATATCGAAATTGTCGCCCTGGGTATGGCCGTTCAGATCGACCAGGACATCGACTTCCAGCTGGCGCACCAATTCCGCGATAGCGCGGGGATTTTCCTCCTTCACGTCGTGAAACCGGTCGAAGGCCGCCATCAGCCGCCGCCGCTGGGCGCTGCCATCATCCGGGCCGGTGGAGATTCCCAGTAACTCGAAGCGGCTGCGGTCATGGGTTTCGATCAGCTGGACGATCTGGGCCGCCACCGGGTGATGGACAAAGTCCGAAGAAATATAAGCCAGGCGTAATTTGTCATGCGCGTAGCGCGCCGTGGCCATCGCCGGCGGCAGATGGGGGAAGCGCGTGCGGATCACATTGCGGGCGCACTGCAATTGCAGGGCTTCGTCGCCGCTATAGCCCAGCAATACCCAGGGCGGCACCGCTTCGCCCGCCGCGATGCGCGCCGGCATCTGCGCGCCGATCCGCAGCGTGCGATCCCAGTCGCACAGATTCAGCGCCGCCATCGCCGCGCCCCCGAATGCATGCGGCTGGCCACCGGCGCGTTCGAAGCTTTCCAGCGCTTCTTCATGGCGCTTGAGCTGTTGCAGCGCGCCGCCGCGATTGCTCTGGGCTTCGGCATAATCAGGCCTGAGCGCCAAGGCGCGGTCATAACTGGCCACCGCCTCGTCATAGCGCATCAAGCCTTGCAGCGCATTGCCGCGATTGTTGAAGCTTTGCGCGTCGCCGGGCCGCAAGCTCAGCGCCCGGTCGAAACAGCCCAGCGCGTCTGCAAAACGCCGCAGATCGAGCAGGGCGCTGCCGCGATTGTTGAAGGCGGTGGCAAATTGGGGTGCCAGCCGCAAGGCGCGGTCGTATGACGCCAGGGCCTCCGCCGGGCGCTTCAGGTCCTGCAAGACACTGCCGCGATTGTTCAGCGCCTCGACATAGTCGGGCTGCGCGGCCAGCGCCGCGTCATAATCGGCCAGCGCCTCGTCAAAGCGGCCGAGGCTTTGCAGCACGGTGCCGCGATTGTTCAGCGCCTGCGGCCAGCCCGGCCTTGCCTCCAGGGCGCGGGTGAAACCGGCCAGAGCTTCGCTTTCGCGCCCCAGGGTCTTGAGAATATTGGCCTGGTTGAGCAGGGCGTCGGCATCGTCCGGGCGCAGCGTCAGCGCCTCGGCGATTTCGCGCAAAGCATCGTCTCCGCGCCCCTGCTGGGCGAGGGCCACGCCCAGCAGGTGGCGCGCGGTGAAGTCGCGCGGCTCCGCCGCCAGCGCCGCGCGGTAAAGCCGCTCAGCCTCCGGCAGGTTGCCGCTGCGGTGCAGCGTCACCGCCTGGTCTGTCAAGGATGGTGTGGTCATGAAACGCTTGCTGTCCCCAACCCGCAGTATTGCTGCTGGCAGAGCAAAGGTTAAGCCGTATTTGCCGCGGCTTTTGGGCGTGGTATCTGTGGGCCAACAGACAAGAACGGGAATGTCATGGGAACAAGCAGGCGGGACGTCATCGGCTTTATGGGCGGCGCGGCATTCGCGGCGGCTACGCCGGCATGGGCGCAGGGCTCTGCCGTGGTGGAATGGAACGCGCATATGTTCAGTTCCGACACCAAGCGCTATCCGTTTCATCCGCGCGCGACCTACAAGCCCGACGCCGCCACCTTTCCGGCCGATCCGCTGGGCGTCTACCAGGAGCATCTGAAAGAATTCGGCATCGACAAGGCGGTGGTGGTTCAGCCCGAACCCTATGGCGACGATCACCGCCTGGTGCTGGATTGCCTGCGCCGCGCCCCGGCATCGCAGTTGAAGGCGACCAGTCTTTTCTATCCCAAGGATCCCGCCACCCCCAAGAAGCTGGCTGCGCTGGTAAAGAAGGAGCCGCGGATTGTCGCCACCCGCATTCACGCCCATCGCGGCAAGGAAATGTATATCGACTCTTTCGCCGCGCCCTATGTCCGCGCCTTGTGGAAGCAGGCGGCCGATCTTGGCGTGATCATGGAACTGCATATCGGCCCCAATTATGCGCGCCAGGCCGGCGCCGCGATCCGCGCTTTCCCCGGCTGCAAGGTGCTGATCGACCATATGGCCGAACCCAAGCTGGGCAATCCCTATGAGTTCGCCGATGTGCTGGAGCTGGCCAAACTGCCCAATGTCTATATGAAGCTGTCAGGGGTGGATTATATCGCCACCGACAAACCCTATTTCCAAAGCGTCCTGCCTTTCACCACCCGGCTGATCAAGGAATATGGTCCCGACCGGATGGTGTGGGGCGGCGGTTCGCCTCGCATCGTCGATGTTCATATGAAGGGCTATTC
>JBEGVG010000066.1:0-43654 GCA_041178445.1 Pseudomonadota bacterium
CCAGTCGGGCCAGTCGTTCATCGATTTGGGGTGGTAAAGCCATCGGCACGCCTTTTGTGTAGCGAAACTTATCCTTTTCCCGCGAGTCAAACCGCCTCCCTTCCGTCCGCACCGAGCCAGTTGAAGGGCTTCAAGTTTTCATTTCATTCCGCACCACATGATGACAGGTCCCGCCTGGTCCCAGAAACTCCGTGACGAAATCGGCAAGGCCGTGATCGGCCAGAATGCCGTCGTCGAGCGCCTGCTCGTCGCCCTGCTCGCCAACGGGCATGTGCTGCTCGAGGGCATGCCCGGCCTGGCGAAGACGCTGCTGATCAAGTCCCTGGGGACCGCGCTGGGGGTGCAGTTCGAGCGCATCCAGTTCACCCCGGACCTGCTGCCGAGCGATGTGGTGGGCACGATGATCTTCCAGCCCAAGAACGGCGAATTCACCGCCCATCGCGGGCCGATCTTCGCCAATCTCGTGCTGGCGGACGAAATCAACCGCGCCCCCGCCAAGGTGCAAAGCGCGCTGCTCGAAGTGATGCAGGAGCGGCAAGTCACCATCGCGGGTGAAAGTTTCGCGGTGCCGTCACCCTTCATTGTGATGGCGACCCAGAACCCCATCGAGACCGAAGGCACTTACGCCCTGCCGGAAGCGCAGGTGGACCGCTTCATGATGAAGATCGTGATCGGCTATCCATCCGAGGAGGAAGAGCTGGTGATCGTCCAGCGGGTCACCGGCGAGGCGGCGTCGGTGGGCGCGGTGACATCGACCGAGGCGCTGTTGGAGATGCAGGCGGCGGTGCGCAGGCTGTATGTCGATCCTTCGCTGATGATCTATGCCGTCAGGCTGGTATCGGCCACCCGCAATCCCGAGAAATGCGGGCTGGGGGATTTCGGGCGCTTCATCCAGTATGGCGCATCGCCGCGTGCCTCGATCGCCATGATCGAAGCCGGACGGGCGCTGGCTTACTTGCGCGGGCGCGATTATGTGCTGCCCGCCGATGTGGTGGACGTGGCATCGGACGTCCTGCGCCACCGGCTGGTGCCGTCCTATGAAGCCCTGTCCGAAGGCCTGTCTTCGGACCAGATTGTCAGCCGCATCCTGCGCGCCGTCCCGCCCCCGATCCTGGAGACGTCGCGTGCCGCAAATCTCTGAAGGCATTCTCAAACGGCTGGACATGCCGGTGATGCGGCGGCTGGAAGGCCTGCTGCAGGGCAATTACAAAAGCGCGTCGCGCGGCGATGGGCTGGATCTGGCCGATCTGCGCGAATACCAGTTCCATGACGATGTCCGGCGCATGGACTGGAATGCCACCGCGCGCCAGGGCATCCCCTATGTGCGCGAATATCTCGAGGACCGCGAAATCCCGGTCTGGCTGCTCTTGGACATGAGCCCTTCGATGCGATTCGAAGGCGTCAGCGTCTCCAAGCATGCGGTGCTGAGCGAATTCGCCACCCTGATCTGCCGCCTGATGCTGAGCCGGGGTAACCGGGCCGGGGCGATGATTTTTTCCGGCCGGGTGGATCGCACCATCCCGGCGCGGGGCGGCCGCCTTCAGTTGTTGCAGGTACTGAACGCCATCAGCCAGCATCGCCCAACCCAGACGGCCACCGACCTGAAACAGGTTCTGAAGGACGCCGGCCATGTGATCCGCCGCCGGTCTCTGGTCTTTGTCGTGTCCGATTTCATCAGCGCGGAGGGGTGGGAAAAATCCCTTGCAACCCTGGCCATGCGCCACGATGTCGTGGCGGTACGGCTGGTCGATCCCTTGGAAATGCGCATGCCAGATCTGGGCTTTATGACTTTCCAGGATGCGGAATCCGGCGAGCAGCTGTTTGTCGATACCAACAGCCGCGCGTTTCAGGAGCGTTTCGCCGCCTTGGCCGATGCACGCGAAATCGCGCTGCGCGGCTTTTTCGAAAAGGCCGGGGTCGATGTGCTGGAGCTGGCGACGCAGGATGACGTGATGGACGCCTTGCTGCGCTTTGCCGACATGCGCAAGCAAAGCCAGCGCAGGTCGGCATGAAGGAGTGGATCGACATTGCCTGGTCGCGCGCGGGCGGGCTGATACCCGGCTTCTCGTTCCAGTGGCCAAGCCTGTTGTGGCTGCTGCTGCTGGTGCCGCTGATGATCGCAGCCTATATCTTCCTGCTGCGCCGCCGCCGCGCCGGTGCTTTTCAATATCCCAATCTTGCCATGGTGCGCGAAGCGGCCCAGGTGGCGAGCTGGCGGCGGCACATTCCCGTCGCCCTGATGCTGGCGGCCTTCACCTGTCTTCTGCTTGCCATGGCCCGCCCTTCGGCGGAGGTTCGCCTGCCGTCAAACGTCGCCACCGTGCTGCTGGCGATGGATGTTTCGGGCAGCATGCGCGCCACCGATGTCGATCCGTCCCGCATGGTGGCGGCATCCACGGCTGCCAAAGCCTATGTCAAGGATCAGCCCAAGGACGTGCGCATCGGTATTGTCGCCTTCGCCGCCACGGCGCTGCTGGTGCAGGCTCCCACCAACGACCATGCGGCGCTGACCGCGGCCATCGACCGCTTCGAGCTTCAGCGCGGCACGGCGGTGGGAAGCGGTCTGCTGGTGGCGCTGTCCACCCTGTTTCCGCAGGAGCATTTCCCCATCAACCAGTTCAATTCCGGCAATTTCGGCAATTACGGCCGCTTTGGCGGGATGGACTTCCGCGACCGCTATGGCGGCGTCGCCTTGGGCGAGCGCAAGGGCGGCGCGCCGCCCAAGAAGCATGTCCCGGTCGAGCCCGGCTCCTACAAGAATGCGGTGGTGATCCTTCTCACCGACGGGCAGACCAACGCCGGTTATGAGCCTCTGGAGGCGGCACGCATCGCCAGCGAGTATGGGGTGCGGGTCTATACGGTCGGCTTCGGGACACCGCGCGGCAAGATCGTGGGCTTCAGCGGCTTCTCGATGCGGGCCCAGCTGGACGAGGACACGCTCAAGAAGATCGCGGACATGACCCGGGGCCGCTACTTCCATGCCAAAAGCGCCGAGGACCTCAAGGCGGTCTATGACGTACTGTCGCGCCAGATCGTCATGGAGACGCGGGAAATGGAGATCACCGCCTTTTTCGCCGCCCTGGCGGCGCTGCTGATGGCCGCGGCGGCCGGCCTTTCTCTCGCCTGGTTTCACCGCGTAATATAAGCCTCAGCTAGGCATGGCAGAGCGATTCCGTCCCGATAGCCGCCGCAGGGCGGGCCGGGGCAGGGCTAGTTCTGTGCCGTGCCTGTGGCTTAGGATGCTTGAAAACAGGAGGAAGGGGCTCATGAAGACCTTTGTAAGATCGGCTTTAATTCTGGCTGTGGCGTCGATCCCGGCGACCGCCCAGGTCAATATGGGCGACCAGAAGCCGGCAGCGGCGCTGCCTTTCACCATGAATCAGGTGACCACCTTCAACCTGCCCTGGCGCATGGCCTTCCTGCCGGACGGGCGCATGCTGGTGACCGAAAAGGTCGGCCCGATCTGGGTGGTGACCGACAAGGGCCTCAAGACCGCCGTTCTGAACGTCCCGGCCGCCCAGTACAGCAACCAGAACGGCATGCTGGGTATTTATGTCTCGCCCAATTTTGCCAGCGACCAGACCGTCTATCTCACCTATTCCGAACCGGGCACCCTGGGCGGCATCAGCGGCTCGAGCCTGGCGCTGGCCAAGGCAAGGTTGGAATTCGGCAAGAATGCGAACGGGCAGGCCACGGCCAGCCTGGAAGGCCTTCAGGTCATCTGGCGTGATGGCGCCCGTGGCCGCGGCGGCCAGTTCGGCGCTGCCGTCGCTTTCTCGCCCGACAACAAATTCCTCTTCCTGTCGGTGGGCGAACGCCAGCGCTTCACCCCGGCCCAGGACCCCAACCAGCCGCTGGGTAAGATCCTGCGCCTGACGCTCGATGGCAAGCCCGCGCCGGGCAATCCCAATGCCGGCAAGACCGGTGCCGCCAGCGTCGGCATCATCAATCCGCCCGCGGACACCGAAGCGGCCAAGACCGCGCCGGTGGCCTACACCTATCAGTTCCCCGGCGGCCAGAACCTCACCCCATCCGAGACCTGGACCAGCGGCCATCGCACCCCCTACGCCTTGGCTTTCGGTCCCGATGACCGTTTGTGGGAAGTTGAGCACGGCCCGCGCGGCGGCGATGAGCTGAACCTGATCGAGCCGGGCAAGAACTATGGCTGGCCGAATGTCGCCTATGCCACCAACTATAACGGCAAGCCCATTCCCAGCCACGACACCAATCCGGCGGGCATCACCAAGCCGGTGATCTACTGGAATCCGGTTATCGCGGTGGGCAACATTGCCTTCTACAAGGGCAACATGTTCCCGAAATGGAATGGTTCGGCACTGATCAGCGGCATGGTGAGCCGTTCGCTCACCCGCGTCACCTTTGACGGCAAGGGCGGCGCCACGGCGGCCGAACGCTTCGATATGGGCAAGCGCATCCGCGATGTCGCGGTCGCACCCGATGGCGCAATCTGGGTGCTGGAGGACAGCACCACAGGCGGCATGTTCCGCCTGACGCCAAAGCCGGCGCAATAAGAAGAATGGGCGGGGGTGGACCAAGTGTCCGCCCTTCGCGTTTTGGGGGTGCGATGCTGAGACGCCGCGGCTTCTTTTCCTGGACGCGCAACGCGCTGGCTGCCGCCGGTGTCCCGGCGGCGGCGCCGGTCACGGCTGTCGCCCAGCCCGCTACGGGCAGTGTGGATTATTACGACAAGCTTGGTGTCGCGAAAATCATCAACGCTGCCGGCACCTATACCGCGCTGACCGCCTCGATCATGCCGCCCGAGGTGCAGGCGGCGGTGGCCGGAGCCGCCAGGCATCCGGTGCGCCTTGCGGAGCTGCACAGGCGGGCAGGGGAATACATTGCCGGACGCTTCAAATGCGATGCGGCGCTGGTGACCTCGGGCGCATCCGCCGCCCTCACGCTGGGCACCGCGGCCTGCATGACGCTTGGCAATCGCACAGCCACACGGCTGCTGCCGCTGGAAGTCTCCGGCCTGAAACACGAGGTCATCGTCCAGAAAGGCCACCGCTTCGGTTATGATCAGGCCGTCCGGAATTGCGGCACCCGTTTCGTGGAGGTGGAAACGCTGGCGCAATATGAAGCGGCCTTCACCGACCGCACCGTAATGTGCTTTTTCTACAATGCCGCGGAAGCCGGACATATATCCCGTCAGGAATGGGTTGCCGTGGCGCGCCGCAAGGGTGTGCCGTGCTTTATCGACGCGGCCGCCGATGTACCGCCGATCTCCAATCTGTGGAATTACACCCAGATGGGTTTCGACCTTGTGGCCTTTTCGGGCGGCAAGGGGCTGCGGGGGCCGCAGAATGCCGGCCTGCTGCTGGGCCGCAAGGACCTGATCGAAGCGGCGAGCTGGAACAACAGTCCCAACAGCGACACGGTTGGCCGGGGCCTGAAAGTGGCCAAGGAGCAGATCGTGGGCATGGTCGCGGCGGTGGACTGGATTCTGGCGCAGAGTGATGATGCCATGCAGGCGGAATTCCGCCACCGCGCTGAACGCATTGCTGCGCATCTTGAGGGTGTTCCGACCCTGAGCCATGAGATATTCGTACCGCCGGTCGCCAATGCCGTGCCGCATCTACTGCTACGGTATAATCCCGCGAAAATCGGCAAACCGCCGTTGGAGGTCGCCCGGATTTTGCGTGAGGGTTCTCCGTCCATAGAATTGAACCCATGGACTGGGCGTAAATCCGGTGCGGCGGGGTTGCCTGATGCCGAAAGCGCCATCGTGGTGGGCGTCTGGATGCTGCAGCCGGGGGAAGACCTGATCGTGGCGCAGCAGCTCAAGGCGGTCCTAGTGTAGCTTTTGCGGCTTGCTGCTGCACTGCACACAGCATTAGCATGACCATTCACCGGGCGCAGACTCGGGTTCGCCAGCGGGAGGACGTCATGATCCTGAAACACCGGCTTCTGGTTTCCGCCATCTCCTTGGCCGTTCTTGGCGCGGCGCAGCCGGCCAGTGCCGCGCCCTGGGTCAAGGGCTTTGTGGTCAGCTCCTATGAATATTCCTTCCGCTATGGCGGACGGGCCGGCTTTACGCGCGAAGGCGAAATCGAGCCGGGTATCGACTGCCGTCACGGCAGCACCACCCATTTCGCCGATGACATTCGCACCAAGCACGCCGTGGCGCAGCAGAAATGGCGCAGCCAGCAGGAGATCGACTGGATCGCCGCGCCGCCCGGACTGGAAAAGGTGCGCGGCCCTAACCTGACCCGCTTCTACATCTGGGACCGCGCTCTGTCGCATCGCGGTTACAGCAAAGAGATCGAAACCTACGTCAATCCCTTTGCCGCCGAGGACCCCGGCCAGCCGGAAGTCACAGGGCGAATTGGCGACGGGTTCAACCTGGACGGCAAGATCAAGGATAGTGATTTTGTCAGCACCGACGGCGAGCAGGGCATCGACCATGCGCTGTACCGGGCCTGGGGCTGCGACGCGCCCTGGCGGGGCAATGGCAACGCCACCTTGCACCTGCGCGCCAACGACAAGACGCATGACGGTCTTTACACCGTGGTCATCCGGGTTACAGGCAACAAGGACCCGATGAATGACGACAATGCGATCGTCGAGATCGGCTATTCGCCGGACAAGATCGTGCGCGACGCCCGCGCCAATGTCGCGACCGATTATTCCTACCGCATCCTGAAGACACGGATGTACACTAGGCTGAAAGCCACCATTCGCAACGGGGTGCTGGAAACCGAGCAGGTGGACCGGCTGCATGTGCCGCGCATCGCCTGGTTCTATGACCAGGTCGGCGATGCGAATTTCAGCAATGGTCGCATCCGCCTCCACATTGCGGCCGACGGCCAGTCCGCCACCGGCCTGATGGGCGGTTACCGCAACTGGCGCGACCTCTATGCCGAAAACACCTTTGCCCAGGATGGCGGCCAGCAGGGCATCCGCGAGCATGAGGATCATGTCGCGCTTTACTACGCCCTCAGGCGCAACGCCGACGGCATGTTCAATGCCAAGACCAACAAGTTCGACGGCATCTCCAGCGCCTACCGGCTGAAAATGTCCTCGGCCTATGTGGTCGATGCCGAGAAAGGCATGGATGTGCCCAAATTGTTGGCGGAAGAGGATCGCAAGAAGGCCTTTGAGGAGACCCGGCTGGCGATGATCAAGGGCACCGAAACCCGCGTGCCCCAGCTGGTGCCGCCCGGAACCTCCGAGGCTGCCGTCGGGATCATGGAATGGCTGGTGATCGACTTGCCCAGCAAGGATTTCTTCCTGAAGACGCTCTATCGCCAGCGCTATGCCGGCGAGGATGAAAACGGCATCCCGTCCTGGATGCCTGAGCTGCAGCAAAGGGTGAAGGAGGAACTGGCCAGGAAGCAGGCCGCGAAACCGGCGCCGCCGCCCAAGCCGCAGCAGGAGGCGCGCGAATCCGGCAGCGCCGCCAGGACACCATAACGATCACTTCTTTCGACGGCGAAACACCCATGCGCAGAACAGCTTTGTCACTCTTCACGATCCTCATGGCTGTTGCCGTGGCCCTTCCCATGGCCGCCAGCGCCGATGTCGGGGCGGGCAAGCCGTCGCCCGCGCCCAAGTCCGGCGATGGCATCGTCTACAATGCGGGGGGCTGTCCGGCGGGCCAGATCCGGCAATATCCCGATGGCGGCGCCGGCCCCGGATCGGACTGCGGCACCTGGAAACTCGACCCGGCCGTGATCGACTATGTTCACACCAAGCCCAAGCATAACCTGCACTGGGTCTGCGCCGTCCCCTTCACGGCCTGTGACGAGGGCGGCGCAAGCCGTTCCATGGAAATTTACGACTAGTCCGCGGCAGACGCCGGTCGGCTTGCGATAAACAAAAATAGAGCGCGGCGGTGACCGCGTATCAGGAGGGGCGAGTGGGCCACACAACATTCGGCGTTCGCCATCGCGTCGTTGCCTTCACCATGGCGCTGGCCGCCGTGACCTATCTCGACCGGGTGTGCATCGCGGTGCTGGCGCCCCAGATCAGCGCCGAACTCGACCTGTCGCGGGTCCAGATGGGCTACATCTTCAGCGCATTCGCGGTGGCCTATGCCGCATTCGGCGTTCCCGCCGCCTGGTGGTGCGACCGCGACGGCGCGCGCAAGGTGCTCACCTGGGTGGTGGTGATCTGGTCGGGCTTCACCATGCTGACGGCCGCGGCCTGGAATTTCACGTCCATGGTCATCATCCGTTTCCTGTTCGGCGTCGGCGAGGCGGGCGCCTGGCCTTCGGTGGCGCGGGTTTATTCGCGCTGGATTCCACTGACGGAGCGCGGCCGTATCCAGGGCATCTTCTTCGCAGGCGCCCATCTGGCGGGCGGGTTGACGCCGCTGGTGGTGGCCGCCATGGCTGGCTGGCTGGAATGGCGCATGATCTTCATCGTTTTCGGGCTGGTCGGCATGGTGTGGGCGGCCGCCTGGTATGTGTGGTTTCGCGATGAACCGCGCGATCACAAATCGATTTCGGCGCAAGAGCGCGACCATATCGAGGCGACGCGCGGGCTTTCCACCACACAGGACAAACCATCGGGCAGCTGGACGGCGGTGTTCAAAACGCCGACCGTCGCGCCGCTCTGCATCCAGGCCTTCGCCAACTCTTACGGTTTCTATTTCTTCATCACCTGGCTGCCAACCTATCTGGCGCAAGCGCGCGGCATGACGGGGGCGGAGCTGGCAATCTTCTCCGGCCTGCCATTGATGCTGAGCTTTGTCGCGGACCTGACAGGCGGCGAGGGCTCCGACAGGCTGGCGCGCAAGATCGGACTGCGCAGCGCACGCCGTGTTTTTGGGGTGGGCGGCTACATCATGGCCGCGCTGGGCATTTTCCTGGCGACGCAGGTTGGCAGCGGCTTTGCCGCCGGCCTGTTCATCGCCATCGGCGGCGCCTGCTCAATGCTGACGCTGGCGCCCGCCTGGGCCACCGCGGTGGATGTGGGCGGGCGTCATGCCGGCGTCACTGCCGGAACCATGAACACCGTTGGGCAGGTGGGCGGCATCCTCAGCCCGCTGGTGCTGGCCTATCTGGTAGACGCCACCAACAACTGGAATTTGCCGCTGTTGGTGCTGGCTGGAATCTACGCGGTCGCAGCGCTCGCCTGGCTGATGGTGGATCCGAGCCAGCGGGTTGAAAGGCCTGAATCCGCCACTGCCCGGGGGTAACATGTCGAGCGCGGTCATATGTGGCTCGATCCCGAGCAGGCGCAGCGTTCCTCTCTGCGCTTACCGTGCCGCCATCGCTTCTGTGCGCCTGCTTCTGTATCCGAGCCAGACGAGGGAAGTCGCAGCAAGAGCAAGCCACGGCAGGAGCAGGACGTTGAGCATCTGCCAACCGAACGTCTGGAGCAGGGCTGCCGCGCTGAAGGACAAGGCCAGACCGACCGCGAAGATGGTCATGTCGTTGGTCGCCTGCGCTTGGCCACGCTCCGTCGCTGTATAGGTGGTGGTGAGCAACGTCGTGCCGCCGATATAGAGAAAGTTCCAGCCTATCCCGAGCAGGATCAACGCACTCGCAAAGGATCCAAAGCCGGTTCCGGTAAGGGTCAGCAACACATGGCCGGCGAGTATCAGCACCCCCGCCAGCATGATCCGAAGCACGCCGAACCGGATAATCAGAGAGCCGGTGACGAGGGACGGCAGGAACATGCCGAGCACATGGAGCTGGATCACGGTCGCAGCGGTGGAAAAATCGTGGTGGTGATGCACCATGGCGAGCGGCGTCGCGGTCATGGCCAGGATCATCACGCCGTAGCCGGTCGCCGCGCCGAACAGCGCCACCAGATAGGCAGGTTGGGAGACGATGGCCCGCCACGGACGGCCCGCCTTGGATGCGCCCGCTTCCTCCTTCGGCGCGGGAACCCGAAGGCCGAGCAGGACACCAGCTCCTAGGAGGGACACCAGCGCCAGCAGCAGGAACGAGCCCACATATTCGTCCGGGAACAGGTCCGTGCCGAAGCGGCCGACCATCGGCCCCGCCAGCGCGGCCACGACGCCGCCGGCCAGGACCAGCGAGATGGCGCGCGAGCGGAACACGTCGTCCGCGACCTCGCCGGCTGCGAAGCGGTAGAACTGCGCGAACGCCTGATAAGCGCCGATGAGGAAGGTGCCGAAGGAGAGCAGCAACAGCGAGCCGATCCAGACGCCCGCCGCGCCTGCGATGCCGCCCGCGACACCGAGCAGCGCGCCGAGCACGAATCCGGCCCGCCTGCCCACGCGGCTCATCCACATCGAGGCCGGAGAGGTGGCGGCGGCCGTACCGAGGAACATCGCCGCGATGGGCATGGTGGCGAGTTCGGGGCGCGAGGCGATGTGACCTCCGGCCAGCCCGCCGACCGTCATCACCATTACAGAGGCCATCTGGAAAAGTGCCTGCGCACTGGCGAGCAGGAAGACCTGCCGGTGCATGGAAGAACCGAGCATCAGAACACCAGCACCTCGCCCTTGCCGGAGACAACGCGCTTCAGCATCCGTTCCATGTTGTAGTAGCCGTCCGGAGGGCGCAAGCGCCCTTCGGATCGCTCGGTGTCCTCGCCGCCCAATCGGCTGTCGCCGATTGGGCGAACTCCCATGTTCCAGTATTGGCGGATGGGGTGAGATTCGAACTCACGGGACCCTTGCAGGCCCGGCGGTTTTCAAGACCGCTGCCTTAAACCACTCGGCCACCCATCCGGCAGGGTTCCTCTAGCTTTGGCGCGGGCTTTGGGCAACCTCGTTGAGCCTGCCGCCCCGGTCCGGTAGCCTTGGACGGTAATTTCCGGGCATGATTCGGACGATGCGGCTTTTTGCGAGAGTTTCGGGTGTTTCGGCTGCCGCCTTGCTGGCGGCCTGCGCCAGTCAACCGCCGCCCGCACCGCCGCCGCCGCCCACGGTGCAGGTTTCTGCCAGCGCGGGGGTCTACAAGGTGGGCCAACCCTATCAGATCGAGAATGTCTGGTACTATCCGCGCGAGCAGCCCGATTATGACGAAACCGGCATCGCCTCCTGGTACGGACCGACCTTCTACGGCAAGAAAACCGCCAATGGAGAAATCTATACCGGCGACATGCTGACCGCCGCCCACAAGACGCTGCCCATGCCGGTCAATGTCCGCGTCACCAACCTGGACAATGGCAAGTCGCTGGTGGTGCGGGTCAATGACCGCGGTCCCTTTTCTCGCGGACGCATCATCGACCTGTCCCCCCGCGCCGCCGAACTGCTGGACATTATTCAGACCGGGACCGCCCGGGTGCGCGTCACCTATCTGAGCCGGGGCAATCTGGACGGCGGCGCGCCGCCCCCCGAAACGCCGTCGGCCATCGCCAGTGCGGTACCCGCCGCGCCCAGCGGCAAGGTCGACAGCGCCGCGCTGGACATGCTGCCCGGCGCCGCCGTGGCGCCGCCCGCACGGACCCAGGGCATGCCGACGCCCGCGCCGATCCCGGCCGAGATGTTCGCGGACACCCAGCCAACGGGGAAGGTGACCCAGCTTCCGGTGCCGCCCGCAACAAGGCTCTATGTTCAGGTCGGGGCTTTTTCCAGACGGGAAAATGCCCAGGCGATGCTGAACAAGCTGGGCGGAAACTTGCAGATATCGGCGCTTCAACGCGGCGGACAGACCCTCTATAGAGTCCGCACCGGCCCCTTGAGCTCCGTCCAGGAGGCCGATGCGGCCCTGTCGCGGATCAGCGGCGCGGGTGCCAACGACGCCCATATCGTCGTCGATCAATAATCGTTCGGGAGACGCCATGCTTCGCCGCTTCAGTCTGTATCTGTGTGTGTTCCTCGGTCTCGCCTTGCCGGCGCAGGCCCAGATCCAGACCAACGCCAAGCACGCGCTGCTGATGGACGCGGTCACCGGGCAGGTGCTGTGGCAGAAGGACGGCCTGGTGGCGATGCCGCCAGCCTCCATGTCCAAGCTGATGACGATCGATCTTCTGTTCGGCCGCCTGAAGGATGGTCGCGTCAAGCTGACCGACACCTTTCCGGTATCGGAGCGCGCCTGGCGCACGGGCGGTTCGCGCATGTTTCTGGATGTCGGAACCCGCGTTTCGGTGGAAAACCTGATCCGGGGCATCATCATCCAGTCCGGTAACGATGCCTGCGTCGTGGTCGCCGAAGCCTTGGGCGGTACGGTCGAAGGCTTTGCCGACATGATGAATGCCCGCGCCAAGCAATTGGGCCTGAACCAGTCCCATTTCGTCAATCCCGATGGCCTGCCGGAGCCGCCGGGCCAGATGATGAGCGCGCTGGACCTGGCCAAGCTCTCGCGCCACATCATCACCGAATACCCCCAATATTATCTCTATTTCAGCGAACGCGAATTCACCTGGAACAAGATCCGCCAGCCCAATCGCGATCTGGTGCTCGGTATGCTGGAAGGCGCCGATGGCCTGAAGACCGGGCACACTGACGCCGCCGGTTACGGTATTGTCGTTTCTGCCAAGCGCGGCGACCAGCGATTGATCCTGGTGCTGAATGGCCTGCGCTATCCCCAGTACAAGAACCACTATTTCCCCAACATTCGCCGCGCCGAGGAAGCCACGCGGGTGATGGAGCTGGCATTCCGAGAATTCCGCTCCTATCCGGTGCTGAAGACCAACCAGATCGCCGGCAATGTGCCGGTTCTGGAAGGCGTGAATGACAATGTGCCGGTGACCGCCGCCAGGGCGCTGAACGTCACCATGCAGGTGGAATCCCGCAAGGGCATGAAGACCGAGCTGAAGCCCAATGCAGGCCTCACGGCGCCGATCTCGGTCGGCCAGCGGGTCGGGACCCTGGTGGTGACCGCGCCGGATTTCCCGCCCCTCAATGTCCCCGTCTATGCGGCGCAGGCCGTCCCAAAGGTCGGGCTGATCGGCGGGATGTGGAACAGCGTCAAGCGCAAGATCTGGAAGTGACGGGACGCTTCATCACCCTGGAAGGCGGGGAGGGCACCGGCAAGTCCACCCAGATACGCCGTCTGGCGGCCGCGCTGGAGAAAAAGGGCATTGCGGTTCTTTGTACCCGCGAGCCCGGCGGTTCTCCCGGGGCGGAGGAAATCCGCAAGCTGATGGTGGAAGGCGAGCCGGGACGCTGGGACGCCGTTACCGAAACGCTGCTGGCCTATGCCGCGCGGGTGGATCATGTCGCGCGCACCATCGGGCCTGCGCTGCTGGCGGACACATGGGTGATTTCAGACCGTTTCAACGACTCCACTTTCGCCTATCAGGGCGTGGGGCGGGGCCTGGCGCGCGAGACCATCCGGCGGATCGACAGCGCGGTGCTGGATGACTTCGCCCCGGACCTCACGCTGATCCTCGATCTCGACGTAAAGACGGGCCTGGAGCGGGCGCTGGCGCGCAGCGGGGCCGAAAACCGCTTTGAGAAATTCGGGGCGGAATTCCACAAAAAACTGCGTCAGGCCTTTCTGGATATCGCCAAGCGCAGTCCGGAACGCTGCCGGGTGATCGACGCTTCGGGGACTGAGGAGCAGGTGGCGGAGGCGATTTTCGCCGCCGTCAGCCGGCGTTTCGATCTATAAGCCCACCATGGCCAAGCGTTCCGCCGAACCCAATGACAGCGACCGTATCGCGGGATTTTCCCATCCCCGCGAGACCATGACGCTTCTGGGCCAGGACGCGGCCCTGGCGCGTACCGCAAGGGCGCTGCGGGCCGGACGGCCGCCCAGTGCCTGGCTGATCACCGGCCCGCCCGGAATCGGCAAGGCCACCCTGGCGTACCGGATCGCGCGCTATCTGCTGGCCTTCGGCGCCAGTGACGCGGGCCCCGACGATCTTTCGGTGCCGCCCGATCACCCGGCCGCGCGGCAGGTGGCGGCCCAGTCGCATCCGGGCCTGTTGATCCTGAAGCGGGCGATCAATCCCAAGACCGGCAAGCTGATGACGGTGCTGTCGGTGGACGAGATTCGCCGGCTGGCGGATTTCTTCGGCATGACCAGCGGCGCGGGCGGCTGGCGCGTCGCCATCGTCGATACCGCCGACGACATGAACGACAACGCCGCCAACGCGCTGCTGAAGATGCTGGAAGAGCCGCCGCCCAACGCCATGCTGCTGCTGCTGTCCAACCTGCCGGGCCGGTTGCTGCCTACCATTCGCTCGCGCTGCCAGCGGCTGGAACTGCGCCCGCTGGATGACGAGACACTGCAACTGGGCTTGCGCAAACATCTGCCTGATGCCGACAGCGATGAACGCGCTTGGCTGGCCCGGTTGTCGGGCGGCAGTTTGGGCGCGGCGCTGACCTTGGCCACCGGCGATGGTGCGGCGCTGGCCAAAGAAGCCGACCGGTTGATCGACAATGCGCGCGATCCCGATCTGCTGGCGCTGCTGACGCTGGGCGAAAAGCTGTTCCGCACCCGTGACGGGCTGGAGCTGTTCGGCAATTTCCTGGGTGAGGCGCTGACCGATCGCATCCGCGCCAGGGCGCATGGCGGCGGCGCCGAGCTGGAGCGGTGGGTTTCGCTGCTGGGACGGATCGAACAGGGCTTCAGCCGGGCCGCCGCGCTGAATCTGGAGCCGCGACAGACGGTGCTGACCATGGCGCGGGATATGTCGCGCGTGGCGCGGGGCGGGGCGCTTTAGATGCTGGTCGACTCGCACTGCCATCTCGATTTTCCCGACTATGCCGGCAAGGTCGACGAAGTGCTGGCCCGCGCCCGCGCCGCCGGTGTCGGCGTCTGTGTCAGCATCGGCACCGAGCTGAAGCGCTTTTCCGGCGTCAAGGCCGTTGCCGAAGCACATGACAATGTCTGGTGCAGCGTGGGTGTGCATCCGCACGAGTCCGAAAAGGAACTGCTGGACGACGAAGCGGCGCTGATCGCCGAGGCCGCGCATCCCAAGGTGGTCGCCATCGGGGAAACGGGCCTGGACTATTACTACGAACATTCTCCGCGCCAGCCGCAGCAAGCCAACTTCCGCAGCCATATCGCCGCCGCCCGGCAGACCGGCCTGCCGGTGATCGTTCACACCCGCGATGCCGATGACGACACGATTCATATCCTGCGCGAGGAAATGGCCAAGGGTGCCTTCAAAGGCTTGATTCATTGCTTCACCGGAACCCAGAAGCTGGCGGATGCGGCGCTGGAACTGGGGCTTTATATCTCGGTGTCGGGCATCGCCACCTTCAAGAACTCGCAGCCCCTGCGCGACGTGATCAAAAGCGTGCCGCTGGACCGGCTACTGGTGGAAACCGATGCGCCCTATCTGGCGCCGGTGCCGCACCGGGGCAAGACCAACGAACCGGCCTTCGTTGCCCACACCGCCGCCATGCTGGCCGATCTGAAAGGCGTCAGCGGGCAGGAGCTTGCCGACGCAACGACAGAGAATTTCTTCCGGCTGTTTTCAAAAGTTCAGCGCCCCGCATGACGATTGAAGTGCGCATCCTGGGTTGCGGCTCCTCAGGCGGCGTACCGCGGCTGGGCGAGGGCGGTCCGCAATGGGGCGTGTGCGATCCGGCCAATCCGAAAAACCGCCGCCTGCGCTGCTCGGTGCTGGTAACGAAGCGCGGTGCGAATGGCGACACGCGAGCGCTGGTCGATACCTCGCCAGACCTGCGCGAACAGCTGCTGGCGGCGAAAGTGGGCCGGCTGGACGGCGTGCTGATCACTCATGACCATGCCGACCAGACGCACGGCATGGACGATTTGCGCGTGCTGGTTCTGGCCGCGAAAGGCCGGAAGATCGATCTATGGTCGGACCGGTTCGCGCTGGACAGCCTGGAGCGCAAGTTCAGCTACATCTTCAAGACCCCGCCCAACCGCGATTACCCACCGATCCTGACGCCGCATGTGCTGCCCGAACCTTTTGTGCCGTTCCAGATCGATGGCCCCGGCGGCGCTTTGCCGGTTCTGTCCTTCGGGCTGGGGCATGGCCGCATCCGCAGCCTGGGTTTCCGCTTCGGCAATATCGCCTATTCGCCCGACGTGGACGCGCTGGATGATGCGGCTTTCGCGGCGCTGGAAGGCGTGGAGTGCTGGATCGTCGACGCTCTGCGTCACACGCCTCATCCCAGCCATGCCCATCTGGGCCGCACGCTGGAATGGATCGCGCGGGTCAAGCCCAGGCGTGCCATCCTGACCAACATGCATGTCGACATGGATTACGACACGTTGCTGCGCGAACTGCCGCCCGGTGTCGAGCCCGGCTATGACGGGATGACGGTGACGGCAAGCTGATCAGTCGCCCGCGACTGCGACCTGCGCGGACGCGCCCCTGTTCTGAACTTGCTCGCCCGGCTTTTCGGGCGGCTTGCCGACTTCATTGCCGTTTTTGTCGACCAGCTCGCCGTCAATCTCCGTGACATCCGCGTCATAGTGAGGACGGTCCAGAACCTTCAGGAAAAATTCCTTGCTGGGCAGATCCACGATACGGCGTTCCATCGCGGGGAACGCGCCTTGCGAGGTGCCCGGCGGCACGCCCTGAACGATGCGCGTTCTGGTGGATTTGATCGTGGCTTCGCGGACCGCAAGGAATGCCTTGCGGCGTGTTTCCTCTGCCTGGATCACGGTCACGCCAAGAGGCTGGGCAGAATCCACCACATATGCCGGCATGGCGGTAATGCGATAGGCGGAGGAAATGCCCATCCTCTCACCGGTCCGGGGATCGGCCATCCCGTCCGCATTGCGTTTTAAGGCATAATACAGCGCCACGCCGTCTTCATGCTCGCGAATGCCCTGCTGTCCGCCATCCTGTGCGAAAGTGTTTTCCGTATAGATCTTGCGCCAGTCGCGGTAACCGCCAATCAGGCCCTTGGCATTCCCGTCCGGCGCGATTTCCAGCCGGATTTTTCCTTTGCGGAATTCGGCGTCACCAGCATGATCATAGAACCAGGCAAGGCGTGGGGCATGCAACTGCTCAACCTGCTGGGTTTCCAGAACGCCATTGCGAATTTTTCCCTTCAGCCTGGAATATTGTTCGCTTTTGACGATCCGGTAGGAAAAGTCGGATGCCACGTCGCCCCGCGCATTCTTGGTGATCTTGTCAGGCGAATAACCTATCTCGACGACCACATTGTCGTCATTCATCGTATCCTTTTTGCCTGATACGCGGATCACCATCGTGTACAGGCCGCCTTGCATCTTGTCGTTGGCGCGCAGATGCAACGTGGCATTGCCGTTGCCGCGCCAAGGCGCATCGCAGCCCCAGGCCCGGTAAAGGGCATTGTCGATACCCTGTTCGCCATCCTCGGCGACGAAGCCGCCAGTCGCAGCGTTGTTATCAAGATTGAAGCCGGTCGCGATCCTGCCGGTTACTTCGGGCTGACCAGGGTCTTCCGCTGCCCATGGGTTCACATAGGTTTCGATGCCGCGCTTCCAGCCGCGATAGGTGATTGCGCGGTTCCAGATGCTGAAGCGTGTCGAAACCGGCGCCCGCACCTGTTGCAGGCCTGGCGGACGGGAAATTGCTTCGATCTCGTATTTGCTGCGGAAGGGCTGCTTAAGCGCAGCTTCGGTATTCTTGTCATTGGCAAAGTGGACACTCGAGCCATGCGGACAGTCCGATCCAGGCTCGACTTCACCGGCACGCTCGAAACCGGCGCGGCCGCCATAGCGAAAGGCATACTCGTAGGTGGCGACGACGAAGCCACGCTGCCATGGCGCAGCTGTGGCTGGCGTCATCGCGGCAATCACCCCGATGGCGCCCGAGCAAAGCAATATGCGCGTGCGGCCGTTCCCGGCGGCGGTTGACGCCGCCAGGAACGTTTGCAGGAACCGGCTATTGCCGGCCGTTGGCATCTTCAGCGTAGTTGTGCTGCAGCGTCGGGCTGCGGTTGAACGCCAACCGCGTGTCCATCTGGCCAGCGGCGAAGCTGGCGCGATGGTAACGGCCCGGCGTCGCATAGACGATATCGCCGGCATTGGCGGTGATCAGGCCGACGCCTTCGATCAGGTAATCGATCTTGCCTTCCGGAATGAACCAGAACTCGTCGGTATTGATGTGGAAATGGCCGCGATTGGTCGGCGGCGGGGTAGGGACGCCCATGCCGCGGATGATCGCCAGCTGATTTTCCTTGTCGTTGACGAAGTAACGCGGCCAGCCCGATCCGCCATTCGGATACTTGGCGACGATGTCCTTGAAGAAGTCCAGATAGGGCTTGTTGACGTCGTCATAGGGCACGTTGCCGCCGGCGCGCAGGTTCGGCGGATAGCTGACCTTTTCATACTTCTGGATGCCGATAGTGGCCGGCACCGGCTCGCCTTCATTGAAGGCATAGCTGGGCAGGGTGTCGTTGCGGCGTACTTCGAAGAACAGCGCCGGTTCATTGCCGACCACTTCCATGCTGTAACGCATGCGCAACGGCGTCTGCACCATGAAGCCCTTGGTGGCGACGAACGGTTCCTGGCCCTGAATGTTGAAGCGCACCTGGCCGCCCCACACGATCCAGACCGTGCGGTCGTCGGCATAGAAGATGGTGCGGGTCTTTTCGCCCGGCGCCATCTGGATCCACTGGGCGTGATAGCGATCGGTATTGATCACATCCTCCTTCCAGCTCTTCTTGCCCTTGTGCTTGGCCAGCACCGCATCGATGCGGGTGATCGGCTTGTTGGGAGCGGTATAGGGCACCATCTTCTTGGGCACCCAGGAGGTATAGACTTTGCTTTCCTGCGCGGCGGCGGGAACGATCAGCAGCGCCAGCGCGGCGGCCGCAAGTTTGGTGATGTTTCGCATGGTTGCGGTCCTTTACTGCTCGCCGCCGGCTTCGGGGCCGAAGGCGTGGAAGGTGTAGGGATTGGCATTGAAGGACAGGCGCGTGTCGGTCTGTCCGTCAACAAAGCTGGCGCGGTGCCAGCGGCCGGGCGGCACGAAGACGATGTCGCCGGGATCAGACTGGACCAGGCCGATATCCTCGATCAGATGCTCGATCTTGCCTTCCAGAATGAACCAGAACTCGTCGCGCTGAACGTGGAAGTGCCCTTTGTTGGTCGGGGGCGGGGTGGGAACGCCCTTGCCGCGGATGATGTTGGACATGTTGCCTTCATCCATCATCACCAGCGAGGGGGTGGGGCCCTTCACCGGATCCTTGGCCACCACATCCTTGAAGAAGTCCACATAAGGCTTGTTCACGCCTTCATACTTGTCGGGCGCGTCGCGGGTGGTGATCTTGATATACTCGGTGCCGTCGGCCGTGTTCGGGGGCTTGGGCTCGCCATTGTCGGCCGGGAAGTTCGGGCTCATGCCGGTGCGGGTCACTTCGTAGCGAAGCGCCGGTTCGCTGCCGACATTCTCCATGCTGTAGCGCACGCGCTGCGGCACCTGGACCAGAAAGCCCTTGGAAGCCACGAACGGCTCGATGCCCTCGATGTTGAAGCGGATCTGGCCCTGCCACACCACCCACATCACGCGGTCGTCGCCGTAATAGCGGGTGGAAAGTTTTTCGCCCGGCGCCATGGAGACCCAGCGGGTGTCGAAACGGCTGGTCTTGATGACCTGCTCGGTCCAGCTCTGCTGGCCCTTGTGCTTGGCCAGCACTTCGGACAGGCGGACGACCGGCTTGTTGCTGCCGTAAGCCGGCAGCTTGGTCGGCCGGGGCGAGTAGGCCAGCAGCGACTTGGCCGGCGCGGCCAGCTGCGCCAGCGCGGGCAGCGCGATCGCCGCGGCCATGACCGCAGCGCAGCCCAAAAGCATAGGCTTTGAAATTCGCATGAAGAACGTCTCCGCTTGTTGAGATAGGCGGGCGCGAGCGCCTGCCGGTAGTTGCCCCAAGCGCCGGATCGGCGCACGTGAAGCTAAGCTGTCATTTTTGCCGAAGGGAGTAAATCGGGCAGCATCAAGGCATCTGTCGCAAACCTTCGCGCGCTGTTGCGGTGCAGCAAAACATGCGCGTCCGCGCGCGTTACGCCGCACTTGACTTACTGTCACCCGCGCCCAAACGTCATACAAATTGCTTCGAGGGAAACGTCCATGAAAAATCTGCAGCGCCGCCATTTCATCGTAGGCGCGACCGCCGCCGCCGCGTCTCTGTCCGCCGGCATGACGATGGGCGCCGCACCCGCGCTGGCGCAGAAGATCGCGCACAAGTCGCTCGATCCGATCAATCCCAACATCCGCTTCGGCACCACCGGCTCGATCTGGGGCGAAGCGGGCGTCGGCGCCACACGCATTTATTCCACCGAACAGGCGATCAAGATGTGTTCGAAGGTGGGCCTGCAGGGCGTCGAGCCCTATGCCGGCGGCTGGGAAGAATATCGCAACAAGCCCGAAGCGCTGCTGAAGATCTGCACCGAGAACAACGTCCAGCTGATCGACGCGTCCAATGGCGGCAAAACCCAGTCGACCAACTTCATCGACAAAGAGGCGATCCCAAAGACCCTGGCCGACCATGTCGCCTTCGCGCGCGATTTCCTGCAGGTCTTCGGATGCAAGCAGTGGAAGATCAACATGGGCGCGCGCCCGGCGGGCGGCCCCAATCCCGACCAGATGAAGAGCCTCTGCAACACGCTGAACGAGTTGGGTCGCCGCACTCTCGAATACGGCATCAAGCTGGCACCGCATCCGCACATCTGGGGCCCGCTGGAGCGCGAAGAGGAAATCCGCCGCGCGCTCGAGCTGACCGATCCGAAATATGTCTGGTTCACCTTCGACACCGGGCATCTGACCCTGGGCGGCGCCGATGCGGTGCAGATGCTCAGCGAATATTTCCCCCGCGTCGCCAAGATCCACATGAAGGACACCTACGCCAAGTATCGCGGCAACAAGCAGACCCCGACGCCGGAAATGCACAAGGAAGCCAGCGTCTATCACAATTTCGGCGGTGGCGGCGTCGACTTCCCGGCGCTGTTCAAGGTGCTGCGCGACCGCAAGTTCGACGGCTGGGTGGTGATGGACGTAGACGGTCCGCGCAAGGGCGATGACGGGTTCGACGCCATGGGCGGCAACATGCATGTCGCGACCGACAATTACATCATGCACAACATCAACTATCTGCGTCACGTTTTGGGTGTGAAGCTGCCGCCGCAAATCTAAAGGCAGCAAAGGGGTGGGGGACCCATGATGCGCTGTTCTGGCGTTTTTGGAATCGCGGCTGCGATGCTGCTGGTCTGCGCGCCCGCCTGGGCCGCGGACTATGAAGCCCAGATGGATCCGGCGCCGTTCGATGCCACGACGCGCGCCGACATCCTGGGTTCGATCGGGCAGGTGAGCGCCACACTGACCGGCAACACCCTGACCGTGAATGGCACCTTCAAGGACATGACCTCGCCGGCGATCGCCGCTTCCGTGCGCATGGGTCTGTTGAAAGGCGTGCTGGGTGATGCCATCGGGCCTTTGACGGTCAGCCGCACGGTGCAGGGTACGTTGTCAGGCTCGGTGCAATTGTCGCCGGCGCAGATCGAAGCCCTGAACCGCGAAGCGGTTTATATCCGTGTCGACAGTGAAAAAGCGCCTGAAGGCAACCTTCAGGGCTGGCTGGAAGCCAAAAGGAACTGACATGTCGGTCACCGCGAAACGTCTGGCGGGCGCCGCCGTCATTATCGGATTGGGTGGGGCGTATGCGGTTGCCCAGCAACAGCAGCAGGCCGCCGGCATCTTCACCGCCCAGCAGGCTGCCGCCGGCAAGACCGTTTACACCCAGCAATGCGCCGGTTGCCATCGCGACAATCTGACGGGCGGCGGCGACGCGCCGCCGCTGGGCGGCAAGGGCTTTTTGAACGCCTGGGGCAGCCGCACCACCGCCGACTTCTACAAGTTCATCGCGGTGTCGATGCCGGTGGGCGCGCCCGCCAGCCTGAGCGAGGCGCAATACACCGATGTCGTCGCCTATCTGCTGGCGGCCAATGGCGCCAAGCCCGGTGCCAAGCCCTTCAACAAGGCTGTCAGCGTCAGGATTGCCAGCGTCGCCACGGGCAGCGCCCCGGCGCAGGTCGCCGCGGCCAAGCCGCCGGCAGCGGGCGCAAAACAGCCCGCATCTCCCCCGGCCATCATCCGGCCGCCCGGCCGCCCGGACCAGACGACGTTGCCCTTCGTGCTGGGTCACACCGTCAAGGGCACGGTTCAGAACTACATCGACGTCAGCGACGAGATGCTGCGCAATCCGCCGGACGGCGACTGGCTGATGTACCGGCGCAATTACCAGGGCTGGAGCTACAGCCCGCTCAAGGAGATCAACGCCTCCAACGTCAAAGGCCTGACGCTGAAATGGGCGTGGAACATGAACGAGTTTGGCGCCAACCAGCCGACCCCGATCGTCCATGCCGGCGTGATCTTCCTGGCCAACACCTCCAACACGGTACAGGCGCTGGATGCCAGGACCGGCGACCTGATCTGGGAAAACCGGCTTGGGCCGGTATCGCGTATCGCCTATGGCGGCAACCGCAGCCTGGCACTCTATGAAGACAAGGTCTACGTCGCCACCACCGACGCGAAGGTCCATGCCCTGGATGCGCGCACCGGGCGCGTGGTGTGGCAACACATGCTGGGCCTCGAGCACAATTCCAGCACCGGCGGCGTGATGGTGATGCGCGGCAAGCTGGTGACAGGTCTCACCGGCTGCGGCAGCTACTCGCTGAACAATTGCTACATCAGCGGACTGGATGCCCGGACCGGTGCGCCGGCCTGGAAGTTCTACACCACCGCGCTGGAAGGCCAGCCGGGCGGCGACACCTGGAACGGCCTGCCCAATCATTTGCGCGGCGGGGGCGACACATGGATCGCGGGCACTTACGACCCGGAGCTGAACACGACCTATTGGGGCGTTGCCCAGGCCAAGCCCTGGTTCCGCGCCAGCCGCAGAACCGGCGACGGCGCCACGCTCTATTCCAGCTCAACCCTGGCGCTCAATCCCGATACCGGCGCGCTGAAATGGTATTTCCAGCACGCGCCGGGCGAGACGCTGGACCTGGACGAAGTGTTCGAGCGCGTGCTGATCGATCACGGCCAGGAAAAGACCCTGCTGACCATCGGCAAGCCCGGCATCCTGTGGAAGCTGGACCGCGTCACCGGCAAGTTCATCGCCGCCAAGGAAACCATCTTCCAGAATGTCTTTTCCAAGATCGACCAGAAGACGGGCGAGGTGACCTACCGCGAGGACATCCTCAAGCAGAAGACCAACGAGTGGTTCTCCTCATGTCCCGGCCCCCAGGGCGGGCATGACTGGCAGGCCACCAGCTATCACCAGCCGACCGACCAGCTGATCATTCCGCTCAGCCAGAGCTGCGTGATGATCCGGGGCCTGGATGTGGATCAGAAGCTGGGCGGTGGCGGCACCGCGGCCCAGCAGAAATTCTACTTCACGCCGGGCTCCAAGCAGCAGCTGGGACGGCTGTCGGCCTATCGCGCCAGCGACATGAAGGAAATGTGGACCTGGGAGCAGCGCGCGCCCTTCCTGTCGGCGGTGCTGTCCACCGCCGGGGGCGTCGCCTTCGTGGGCGACTTCGACCGCCGCTTCAAGGCGGTGGATGTGACGAATGGCAAGGTGATCTGGGAGACCCGGCTGGGCAACACGGTGCAGGGCTATCCCGTCAGCTTCAGCCTGGACGGGAAGCAGTATATCGCCGTCACCACCGGGCTGGGCGGCGGCAGCCCGCAGGCAAAGCCCACGGCGCTGCTGCACGAGGTCCGCCGCCCCGGCACCGGCCATATGCTGTACGTCTTCGCCCTGAACTGACGACCCGCTTACTTGGCGGGAACCGGCATGTGTATGGTCATCAGCGCCAGGCCCTGCGGGTTGGTGAACCAGTGCGGGGTGTTGGAGGGGATCAGGGCATAGTCGCCCTTGGCGATCGGGCGCGAGGTGCCGCCCTCGATCGTGCCATTGACCAGCTTGCCGCCGGTCACCAGCACGCAGCTGCCTTCCAGCACCTCGACCAGTTCGGACTGGGTGGGATGGTTGGAGGCGTTGGTCTGCTTGACGCGGAACTCCATCATCACCGGATAGCCTTCGTCATTGGCGATCAGGATGTTCATGTTGCCGCCGCTGGCCTTGGCCTTGGCGATCATCTCTGCCACCTCGGCGCCGGAACTGTAATGCTTGACCGGATGCTGGGTCTGGGCGGCGGCGGGCAGGGCGCCCAGAATGGCAGGCAAGGCGAGGGCGGCGATTCCCAGCCCGATGAACTTGTGAGACAGCTTCATGGTTCCTCCTCAAACCTGTGTTTTTGTTGCGGGAACCTTGTCCCAAAGCCCCGGCCAAAACAATCCGTGCCGGGCCTCAAGAACGGGTGTATTATACAGTGGCAACTTTCCCCTGGAGTTCGGGTATGAAGGTTCAATTCGCGTTGCTTGCCGCCGCACTTGCCGCCGCATTGGCGCTGGCGCCGATGGCGGCCCCGGCCCAGATCATCGTCTCGACCACAACCGGCATGGCGCATAACTGCTTTGTCGCCGCCAAGGCCGGGGTGAAGCCCCGTGAGGGCGTGCAGATCTGCAATGCGGCGCTCAGACATGATCCGCTGACCCTGCGTGACAGGGCTGCGACCTATGGCAATCGCGGCGTGCTGCTGAACATGATGGACCAGGTGGACAAGGCCGAGGCGGACTTCAAGGCTGCCATCCGGCTGTATCCCAGCCTGGGTGATCCTTACGTCAATCTGGGGTCCATGCTGATCCGCAAAAAACAGTTCCACGAGGCGATCGTGCAGATCGACAAGGGGATGGCGCTGGGCATGAGCTTTGACGCGATCGGCTATTACAACCGGGCCTTGGCTTGGGATTATCTCGGCCGCTACCCGGAAGCCTATGCCGACTACAAGAAGACGCTGGACCATGATCCCAGCTTCAAGTTGGCCAGCGACCGGCTGAAGGATTTCATCGTCACGCGCGCGCCGGGCCAGACCTGACCTTAGAACAGCAGACCTTCATCCAGCTTGGCGACCAGTTTTTCCTGGGCCTGTTTGCGCTTGGCGGGCTTGGCCTTGGGCTGAGCTTGGGGCTGAATATCGGGCTTGCGTTTGCCGGGAACGGTCTTAGCCTTGGCCATGCAATGCTCCTGCGGACATGAACTCGAACTGTGAACGCCCGTCATGCCTGAAACCGACAAGATTCCCGTTTCCTGCACCCAGTGCGGCCGGGATTCATCCCATCAGATCGGATGGCTGAGGAGCCAGCCCATGCTGGCTTGTCCACTCTGCGGCAACGACGTCACCGCAGAGATCGGGCGAGCGCTGGAGAATGTGGCAGCGGAAAATCGCGGCCCTTAACTTTTGCGGGGCGCCGGCTTGAAGGCGGTCTTGTTGGAGCGCTTGAATGCGGCATGCTCCGCCTTGGTGGCGGGCAGGCGCGGACTCGCTTTGGGGTTTGATTTCGCCGGCAGCTTCGGAGGTGTTTTTTCCATCCCGGCTTGTACGCCGGGTCGGGCATTTCCCGTAATCCGATATATAATTTCTCATAATATTACTTATACGATAAATTGTGGCGGCGGGAAATGCTGGCTTGCAGCCCCGGCAGCCCGTCCCTCCAATGGGCCATGACGAATCCCTCCGAACTCAAACCCAGCCGTGACATCGCGGTGCTGCTAGACGTCATGCGCCGGCTGCGCGCGCCGGATGGTTGCCCATGGGATCGCGAGCAGACATTCGCGACCATCGCGCCGTACACGATCGAGGAAGCTTACGAAGTCGCCAGCGTCATCGCCGATGGCGAGCTGAAGGCGCTGCCGGGCGAACTGGGCGACCTGCTCTTCCAGGTCGTGTTCCATGCCCAGATGGCCCAGGACGCCGGGCTGTTCGATTTCGGCGACGTGGTCGAGGCGGTGACCGCCAAGATGATCCGGCGGCACCCCCATGTGTTTGGCAGCGAGGCCGCCAAGGCCGATGCGGCCGCCCAGAAGGATAGCTGGGAAAAGCAGAAAGAAACGGAGCGCGCCAAGGCCGGCCAGACCGGGCTGCTGGACGATGTGGCCAGCGCCCTTCCCGCCCTGACCCGGGCCGAAAAGCTTCAACGCCGCGCGTCAACCGTCGGATTTAACTGGAACAATGCCGAACTGGTGATCGAAAAAATCGCCGAGGAAGCCCGGGAAGTCGCCCAGGCCACCACCCAGGCCGAGCGCGAGGAAGAAATCGGCGACCTGCTGTTCGTCGTCGCCAACCTGGCCCGGCACCTGAAGGTCGATCCGGAAGCCGCGCTGAGGTCTGCCAACGCCAAGTTCACCCGCCGCTTCCGCCATATCGAGACCAGCCTGGCTGCCAAGGGCACCAAGCCCGGCGCCGCCGGCCTTCAGGAGATGGAAGCCCTTTGGCAAGAGGCCAAGGCGCTAGAGAAGAAATCCTCATCTTCTGAATGAAGATTACGGTGCAGCGCCCTGCTCCAGAACGATTTTCCTGGGAAATCGGCTTTCAAACCGGCTGAGATCGTCGGGGTGAATCCGCAAGGACAGGCTAATTTTCTCGCCCCGGTCCTTGCGGTCCAGCACCTGGGCATGGCGATAGGCAAAGGCTAGCGCGCTGCCGTCCGACGCATCCAGTTTCAGGGACAGCGTGATGTTGTCACGTGTCACGTTGGCCTCGAAGGCAGCCCGCAGCGCGGGGATTCCCTCGCCGGTCAGGGCCGAGGCGGCGATGGTGTCGCCCGTCCGGTCCAGGAGCCCTGCCCGCTGTTCGGGCTCCAGCAGGTCGATCTTGTTCAGCACTTCGAGCATCGGCCGGTCGGGCGGCACGCCCAGTTCCTCCAGCACCGCCAGCACATCGGCCTTCTGGGCGGCGGTCTCGTCATGGGCGGCGTCGCGCACATGCACGATGACATCGGCCTCCAGTACCTCCTCCAGGGTGGCGCGGAAGGCGGCAATCAGCTCGGTGGGAAGGTCGGCGATAAAGCCCACCGTGTCGGAGAGGATGATTTTGGTCCCCTTGGGCAGCTTCACGCCCCGCATAGTGGGGTCGAGGGTGGCGAACAGCAGGTCCTTGGCCAGCACTTCGGATTCGGTCAGCCGGTTGAACAAGGTGGACTTGCCGGCATTGGTGTAGCCGACCAGCGCCACCACCGGGAACGGCACTTTCTTTCGCGCCTGGCGTCCAAGGCCGCGGGTGCGCTTGACCGTTTCCAGTTCCTTTTTGATCTTGGTGATGCGCTCGCCGATCAGGCGGCGGTCGGTTTCGATCTGGGTTTCGCCGGGGCCGCCCAGAAAGCCGAAGCCGCCGCGCTGGCGTTCCAGATGGGTCCAGGACCGGACCAGCCGCGAGCGCTGATAGTTGAGATGGGCCAGTTCGACCTGAAGCCGCCCTTCGCGCGTGGCAGCGCGCGCCCCGAAAATTTCCAGGATGACGGCGGTGCGGTCCAGCACCTTGCTGTTCCACGCTTTCTCAAGATTGCGCTGCTGCACCGGCGTCAGATGGGCGTTGACGATGATGACCTCGGGCTCTTCGGCTTTCGCCGAAGCCGCGATCTCTTCCACCTTGCCGCTGCCCAGCAGCGTGGCGGGTATGGGCCGCGCCAGGGGCGCGATCTGGCCCACCACCACATCCAGATGAATGGCGGCGGTCAGCCCGACCGCTTCGGCCAGGCGCGCCTCGGCATCCCGCAAAGCGCGCGCTGACGCGGTGCGGCCTTTCGGCTCGACATGGATGACAAAGGCGCGGGAGGCCAACTTAGCTTTCTGCCGGCTCGTCCTGAAGCTGGATCGGGCCCATCGGCATCACGGTCGAAATCGCGTGCTTGTAGACCAGCTGCGACTGGCCGTCGCGGCGCAGCAGCACGCAGAAATTGTCGAACCAGGTGATGTTGCCCTGAAGCTTGACGCCATTGACCAGGAAAATGGTGACGGCGGACTTGCTTTTGCGGACGGCGTTTAAAAACGTATCTTGAAGGTTCTGTTGTTTGTCGCTCATGGGTTCGCCCATTGTTTCAGCTATGCGAGGGGGGTCTCGCAAAGCATCTTGGACTGAGAGTGTATCGCAATGCTGCAATTGCGAAAGAGAAATTAGCGCCTCTTGGAGCGCTATTTGATGCCTGCTTTTTCGGCATACAAATCCCGGATACGCCTTGTGACCGGGCCCGGCCTGCCATCGCCGATCACTTTGCCGTCGATCGTCACCACCGGAATGGCCGCGCCGGTTGCAGACGAAATGAAGGCCTCGCGCGCCGCCAGCGCCTCGGCCACGGTAAATTTGCGCTCAACCACCTTCACCTGCGCCGCCGCCATCGCATCCAGCATGATCTTGCGCGTCACCCCCGGCAGGATGGCATGGGAAAGATCGCGGGTGATGACATGGCCCTCGCCGTCCACAATCCAGGCATTGGTCGAGCCGCCTTCGGTTACATAACCGTCATCATCCACCAGCCAGGCTTCAAAGGCGCCGGCCTGCTTGGCCGCCTGCTTGGCCAGAAGGTTGGGCAGCAGCTGAACCGTCTTGATATCGCAGCGGCCCCAGCGGATGTCGGGCTGGGTGGAAACGGCGATGCCTTTTTCCATCCGCGCGGCCAGCGCCGTTATGTCCTGGGCCCGCATGGTGAGGATCAAAGTAGGGCGCGGCGGGGATTTTGGCGGGACGTGATCGCGGCGCACCGCGCCGCGCGTCACCTGAAGATACAAAAGCCCGTTGGCGATGCGGTTGCGGGCGATCATTTCGCGCATTACCAGCTTCAGCGCGGCCCGGCCCATCGGCATGGCCATGCCCAGTTCGCGCAAACTGCGTTCCATGCGGTCGAGATGGGGCTCCTCGTCGATCGGCTTGCCGCCAATGACATTGGTGACTTCGTAGATGCCATCGCCCAGTTGCAGGGCGCGGTCCTCGATATGCACCCCGGCCTCGCCGTGCGGCAGGTAACGGCCGTTCACATAGGCGATGCGGCCGCTGGGATTACGTGCAGTCCATTTCATCAGTTGGGAACGCCCTGGGCCGAACCCACGCCCAGGGATTTCAGCTTGCGATGCAGGGCCGAGCGCTCCATGCCGATAAAGGCCGCGGTGCGCGAGATGTTGCCGCCAAAGCGGTTGATCTGCGCCATCAGGTAATCGCGCTCGAAGATTTCGCGCGCCTCGCGCAGCGGAAGCGAGATCACCAGGTCGCCCGACTTGCCGCCGCCCATGCCCGAACCCAGATCGGTGGGCAGCAGGTCGGCTGTGACCGCCTCGGTAACGTCATCGCTGGCCAGGATCAGCAGCCGCTCCACGATGTTGCGCAGCTGGCGGACATTGCCGGGCCAGCCATGGGTCTGCAGGATCGCCATCGCATCATCGACGATGACCCGCATCGGCAGGCCCCCGGCCGCCGACAGCCGCTTCATGAAATGGCTGACCAGCACCGGAATGTCGTCACGGCGCTCGGCCAGCGACGGGATGCGCACCGGCACTACATTGAGACGGTGATACAGGTCTTCACGGAAACGCCCCGCTTCGGTCTCGCCGCGAAGGTCGCGGGTGGTAGAGCAGATCACGCGCGCATCCACCTGCACGCGGGCCTGGCCGCCGACACGGGTAAAAGTCTGGTCGATCAGGACGCGCAGGATCTTGCCTTGCGTTTCCAGCGGCATGTCGGACACTTCGTCCAGATACAGCGTGCCGTTATGCGCCAGCTCGAACAGGCCGGTCTTGCGCGGACCGTCCTTGCTTTCCACGCCGAACAGTTCGGCTTCCAGCCGGTCCGGCTCCATGGTGGCGCAGTTGATGGCGACAAAGGCATTGCCGACGCGCCGCGAACGGGCATGAATCAGGCGCGCCGCGACTTCCTTGCCAGACCCGGCGGGGCCAGCGATCAGCACGCGGCTGTTGGTGGGGGCGATCTTGTCGATCAGCACGCGCAACTGGGCGATGGTCGGGGAATTTCCCACCATCTCGCCCTCGTCGCCGGCCTTCAGCTTCAGTTCCTGGACTTCGCGCTTGAGGCGCGCCGATTCCAGGGCGCGCTCCACCACATGCAGCAGCCGGTCGGCCTTGAAGGGCTTCTCCACAAAGTCATAGGCCCCCTTCTTGATCGAGGCGACGGCGGTCTCAATCGTGCCATGGCCGGAAATCATCACCACCGGCAGGTCGGACTGTTCGCGCTTAATCGTGTCCAGCACCTCGATGCCGTCCAGCTTGCTGCCCTGCAGCCAGATATCCAGCACCACCAGCTGCGGGCGGCGGGCGCGGATGGCGGCCAGCGCGGATTCGGAATCGCCCGCGACGCGGGTGGTATAGCCCTCGTCCCGCAGGATTCCCGAGATCAGATCGCGAATATCCTCTTCGTCATCGACTATCAGGATCTCAGACGCGATCAGCGATCCGTTTTTGCTCATCTTCACTTCCCTTTTCTGACGTCTCGGCCTTTTCTAAACTCTGGGCCTTCAGGTTTTTCTGCGCGAAGGGGAAAGTCAGCGTGACTTCCGCGCCGCCCTCGCCTTCGACATCGACCAGGGTGATATCCCCGCCATGGTCTTCCATAATCTTGCGCACGATCGCCAAGCCCAGCCCCGTGCCCTTGGCGCGGGTGGTGACATAAGGCTCGGTCAGGCGGTGCTTGTGTTCCGGCGGCAGGCCGATGCCATTGTCAGTAACGCGGAAGGCGAAGCTGGCACCATTGGGCTTCAGGGCAATGGTGATCCGGCCCGGCTCGTCATCGCCCTTGGCGATACGCGCGGCGATGCCCTCGCCGGCATTTTTCAGCACATTGGTCAGGGCCTGGCTGATCAAGCGGCCATCGCCCTCGAAATGCACCGGTTCCTTGGGGGCGTCGGTCGAAAAAGTGATCTGCGGATTGGCGACGCGTTGCAGGAACAGCGCCTGTTGCAGCAGCTCCTGCGCATTCTCGCGCTTCATCACCGGGGTCGGCATGCGCGCGAAGGACGAGAATTCGTCCACCATGCGGCCGATATAGCCCACCTGCCGCACGATGGTGTCGGTGCATTGCTGGAAGACTTCCGGATCGGTGACGATCTCGTGGGAATATTTGCGCTTGAGGCGCTCGGCCGAGAGCTGGATCGGGGTCAGCGGATTCTTGATCTCATGGGCGATGCGGCGGGCAACATCGGCCCAGGCGGCGGTGCGCTGGGCGCCGACCAAATCGGTAATGTCGTCGAAGGTGACGACAAAGCCTTCGGCGGTGTCCCGCTCGCTGGTGACCTGGACGCTGAGGTTACGGGGCGACCCCGCGCGCTTGATGATGACTTCCCCGCTTGCCCGGCCGACCGGCTCGGACATGGCGCGCAGGATCAGCGGCGCCAGTTCCGGCACCGCTTCGGAATAGTGGCTGCTTTCCAGATCGTCCTGCGCCGCCTCCAGCAGCCGGGCGGCGGCGCGGTTGATCAGGGTGATGCGGCCCTCATGGTCGATGCCGATGACGCCGGCGCTGACGCCCGACAGCACGGTTTCGGTGAAGCGGCGGCGAATGTCGATCAGCTTGCCGGCGGCGACCAGATCAGCGCGCTGGGCTGACAGTTGCTGGGTCATGCGGTTGAAGGCGATGCCCAGTGTCGCCAGTTCGTCATCGTCGCGCTCGACCCGCACCTGGGCGTCGAGGTCGCCTTCCGAAACCCGTCCCGCCGCATCGATCAGGTTGGAGATGGGACGCACCAGGCGGTTGGCGGCCCACAGGCCCGACCAGATCGCCGCCAGCAGCACCACCAGCGATACCACGGCATAGAGAAGCGCGAAAACCAGCGCGATCTGGGACCGGTTCTGGTCCAGCCGGTCATACTCGCTGACTGCGGCGCGGGTGCGCTGGTAATAACCGAACACCTGCGGATCGACGACGCGCACCACTTCCAGATAGGCATCGTTGAGGGTCTGCAGCTGCACCAGCGCGGTGACGGTGCCGTTGTCCGGCGTGTCGACCACGATACCCTGTCGGGCCTGGGCGAAATCCGCGGGGGTCGGCGGCCGCGGGTCCTTCATCGACTGTTTCTTGGTGCTGCCGAGAATGTGGCCCTTGCTGTCCAGAATATACGAGGCCTGCAAGCCGCGATTCTGCGTGACGGTGCCGAGCTTGGCGAACAGCATGCCGGCGCGCACCTGGCGATCCTCGTCGAACAGACGCGGGTCGCTCTGCAGGGCATCGGCGATATAGCGGATATCACCGAGCAGGCTGGCTTCATGCTCCTTGATATAGACCTGCGAAACGCTGACGGCATTGCCGAGCGCGTTCTTGACGGGGGCGGAGAAGATCGCGTCCAGCCCCAGGTTCAGCGTCACCGCCGCGAAGATGGCGACCAGGATGGCGGGTACGACCGCGATGGCGGAGAACCAGGCCACCAGCCGCACATGGAGCCGGGCGCCGGCCCGTCCCGAGCGGCGCGTGGCCCACAGCCGCGCAAGCCGCCAGCCGATGAGCGCCGCCAGCGAAAGCATCAAAGTCAGGTTGATCAACAACATGGCGATCAACCCGGCCCGGTCGGGGGTGTAAGGCACCAGGCCGGTCAGCAGCGCATAGGTCACG
Source organism: Pseudomonadota bacterium (assembly GCA_041178445.1). Lineage (GTDB taxonomy): Bacteria > Pseudomonadota > Alphaproteobacteria > Micropepsales > Micropepsaceae > Rhizomicrobium. The sequence goes on from JBEGVG010000066.1 coordinate 32,250, forward strand.
CAGCCCGAGATCACCGCCAGGATCGCGACGCCGAACGCCAATTGTGATGGCCGGGATACCGCGCGCAGACCTGTGCGCCGTTCCGGGAACGTTATTTCGTTTGCCATGTCTTCCGTTGCGACCGGCCCCACCCCGACCCGGTTCAAGCGGCGGAGTGTAGCCAAGGCACGGACTGTTGCAAGAATGCTGCGTTACAATTCCACCACAGCGTTACTGTGACAAATCCAGTAAATCCGCGGGATTATTGGGGAATTGAGAAAATAACCATTCCGGCTTCGGGCGGTCCCTGGCTCGCACGGCTCACTGCGCTGTCGCGCGCCGTGCTGCGCCGCTGCGCAGCTATTCGCTGCGCAGACCTCGAATAACTTCCAACCCCAAATCCCGGATCTTCTTGCGCAGCGTATTACGGTTAAGGCCCAGCAACTGCGCCGCCCGGATCTGGTTGCCCCGCGTGGCGGCAAGACAGATCGAGATCAGCGGCCGCTCCACCTCCTGTACAATGCGGTCATAGACCCCCGCCGGCGGCAGCTTGTCGCCCTGGGCGAGGAAATACTGGGTGAGATATTGCTCCACCGAGGCGGCCAGGGATTGCGGCCCCTCGCCGGAATCCGCCGCGAAGGTCTTGGCCGGTTCTTTCAATTCCACGCTGATCGCCGCGGCGGAAATCTGGTCGCCCGACTGCAGTACCGCCAGGCGGCGGATCAGGTTTTCCAGCTCGCGCACATTGCCCGGCCAGCGATGCCGACGCAGCAGGTCCAAGGCATCGTTATCCAGCGTCTTGTGCGGCAGTCCCTCGTCTTCCGCCTTGCGCAGGAAATGGCGCACCAGATCGGGAATATCCTCCACCCGCTCGCGCAGCGGCGGCAGGCGCAGCGGCACGACATTGAGGCGGTAATACAGATCCTCACGGAACAGGCCCTGGCTGATCAACTGGCGCAGGTCGCGGTTGGTGGCGGCGATGATGCGCACATCGGTCTTGATCGCCGTGCGCCCGCCCACGGTGGTGTATTCGCCCTGTTGCAGCACGCGCAGCAGCCGGGTCTGCGCTTCCAGCGGCATGTCGCCGATCTCGTCCAGGAACAGGGTTCCGCCTTCGGCTTGCTCGAAGCGTCCGATGCCGCGATTAGTGGCGCCGGTGAAGGCGCCGCGCTCATGGCCGAACAATTCGCTTTCCACCAGCTCCTTGGGAATGGCCGCCATATTGACCGCCACGAAGCTGCCGTGACGGCGCTTGCCGTAATCGTGCAACGCGCGCGCCACCAGCTCCTTGCCGGTGCCGCTTTCGCCCATGATCATCACGGTGAGATCGGTCTGGGTGAGCCGCGCGATGACGCGATAGATTTCCTGCATCGCGGGCGAGCGCCCGATCAAGGGCAGTTTTTCCTCGGCCGCCCCTATCGCGCCATCCCGTTTTGTCTGCGGACTGGCCAGGGCCCGCATCACCACATTGGTCAGCTCTTTCAGGTCGAAGGGCTTGGGCAGATATTCGAAGGCACCGCGCTCGGCCGCCGTAATGGCGGTGAGCAGCGTGTTCTGGGCGCTCATCACCACGATCGGCAGGTCTGGACGCATGCGCTTGATGCGCGGGATCAGGTCGAAACCACTTTCGTCCGGCAGCACCACATCGGTGATGACCAGATTGCCCTCTCCCGCCGAAACCAGGCGCCACAGGCCCGCCGCCGTGCCGGTGGTGCGCACATCATAGCCGGCACGTCCCAGCGCCTGGTTCAGCACCGTGCGGATGGCGCTGTCGTCGTCGCAAACCAGAACAGTTGCGGCCATCAGATGTCCTCCGCCCGCGCCTTGGGCAACAAAACGCGAAACATGGTGCGGCCCGGAACGGAGTCACATTCGATCACCCCGCCATGGTCGCCCACGATCTTGGCCACCAGCGCCAGGCCCAATCCGGAGCCGCGCACCTTGGTGGTGACAAAGGGATCAAAGATGTGCGGCATCAGATCCGGCGGTACGCCCGAACCATTGTCGCGCACGGTCACTTCCAGCGGCAGCGAGACGCGCTCGCCCGCAAGGCCGGCGCCTAACTTCACCCCGGGACGATAGCCGGTGGTCAGAGTGATCTCGCCGCCGGTCTCCGGCAGCGCGTCGGCGGCGTTGCGCACCAGATTGAGAAACACCTGGATCAGCTGGTCGCGATCGCCCGACACCGGCGGCAGCGAGGGATCGAAATTCTCGATAATGGTAACGCCACGCGCAAATCCGGATTCGGCCACCTTGCGCACCCGGTCCAGCACTTCGTGGATGTTGACAGGATGGCGGGCGAAAGCACGCGTGTCGCCGAAACTTTCCATGCGATCGATCAGGGTGCGGATGCGGTCGGACTCCGCGATGATCAGCTGGGTCATTTCGCGTTCGTCGGGTGCCAGCGCCTCTTCCAGCAACTGCGCCGCGCCGCGAATGCCGGCCAGCGGATTCTTGATTTCATGCGCCAGAACCGCCGCCATGCCGTGCATGGAGCGCACCGCGCTGCGCGACATCAGCTGACGATCCATGCGCTGCGCCAGGCTGCGTTCCTGAAACGTCAGCAATATGGAGCCTTCGGGATCGGGCACCGGCGTCACCGTCACATCGGCGACGCGCTCGCCATGACGCGGTGTGGACAGATCGATGTCACGCTCGGCCGCCGAGGCGTTGCGCGCGGACGCCTGCTCGACCAGCTGGAACAGCGGGGAATGCGGAGCCAGAAGATCCGACAGGGTCTGCTTGCGCAAAATCGTGAGCCCGGTGTCGAAAAACTGTTCGGCGGCGGGATTGGCGTAGAGGACTTCCAGTTTGCTGCTTAGCAGCATGATCGGCATGGGCAGCGCATTGGCGATGGTCCCCGAGCCGGTGGGTTCGGAAGGTGCGTTGCGCAATTTCTGGAGAATGACCAAGTTGTGCCTATTGTTTAAGCAAATAAATCGAGTGTCAATAATATAGGCAATCTCGGGATTCGCAACAAAATATCGCAGTTGCTCACTGCAAATGTTAGGCAAGGTGCGGATCGTTACCGGAACACCCGATGCCCCGCCTTGCTGTCCTGATCGTCGCCGCCGGAAAGGGTGAGCGCGCCGGGCTGGGCCTGCCCAAACAATATGAATTGCTGGCCGGGGAACCCATGCTGCGCCGGACCGTCCGGGCTTTCGGCGACCTGCCCATGCGGGTGGTGATCGGCCAGGGCCAGGAGGATCTGGCCCGCAAGGCGCTGGCTGGCCTGGACTTGTTGCCCCCCGTAACCGGCGGCGCCACGCGCCAGGAATCGGTACGGCGCGGGCTTGAAGCGTTGGAGAACAACGCGCCCGACTTTGTCCTGATCCACGACGCCGCCCGCCCCCTGATCTCGCGCAAGGTGATCGATGACGTGGTGAAGGCTCTGGAAAATGGCGCCGACGGTGCTCTGCCGATGGTGGCGGCCTCCGATACGCTGCGCCGCCGCCAGGACGACGGGCGCTGGAGCCTGGTGCCACGGGAGAATCTTTACCGCGCCCAGACGCCTCAGGGCTTTGTCTATGCCAAGATCATGGCGGCGCATCGCGCCCATGCCGCGCAAGAGGTCACAGATGACGTGGCTCTGGCGGAGCTTGCGGGTTTGAAGGTGGAAATGGTTGAAGGTGAAGAGAAGAATATCAAAGTGACCCGCAAGGAGGATTTCGCGCTGGCTGAATCATTCCTGGGCATGGGCGATGTGCGCACCGCCACCGGCTATGACGTGCACAAATTCACCGATGGCGATCACATCTGGCTGTGCGGGTTGAAAGTCCCTCACAGTCATGGGCTGGAAGGTCATTCCGACGCCGATGTGGGCTTGCATGCCATCACCGATGCGCTGCTGGGCTGTATCGGCGAAGGCGATATCGGCCAGCACTTCCCGCCGACCGACGAACGCTGGCGCGGCGCGGCCTCGTGGAAGTTTCTCGACCATGCCGCCGCGCTGGTGCGCGAAAAGGGCGGCGTTATCAACCATGTCGATGTCACGCTGATCTGCGAGCGCCCCAAGGTCGGGCCACATCGCGACGCCATGAAGGCCAGGATCGCGGAGATATTGAAGATTGATCTCTCTCGCGTCAGCGTGAAGGCGACCACCACCGAAGGCCTGGGCTTTACCGGCCGCCGCGAAGGCATCGCCGCCCAGGCGATCGCCACCGTCAAGCTGTGAGGCTTTCCACCGTCATCGCCTCGGTTTTCGGCATCGGCTATTTCAGGGTCGCGCCCGGCACAGTGATGAGCGCGGCGGCCATGCCGCCGGCCTTCCTGATCGCATTGCAAGGCGGCGGCGCGGCGCTGCTGGTCGCCAGCATTGCGGTCTTCGTCATCGGCATTTACGCCTGCGGCGATCATGTCCGCGCCACCGGGCGTGAGGATCCGTCCGAATGCGTGATCGATGAGCTGGCGGGGCAATGGCTGGCCTGCGCCTTTGCCGTCATGCCGTTGGGCGCCGCCGGCGGCATGATCTCCCTGCCCGCGCTGGCGCTGGCGTTCATCTTCTTTCGCCTGTTCGACATCTGGAAGCCCTGGCCGGTGTCCTGGGCCGATCAGAAGCTGGAAGGCGGCCTGGGTGTGATGGCCGACGACATGCTGGCGGGATTGATGGCGGGGCTTGTGGTGACGCTGATCCGCGTGATGGTGCCGCTATGATTTTCGCCAGCGACCTGCGCGCCCGCGCCTTTACCCTGCTGGGCGAACTGCGCGCCAAGGGCCTGAAGATCGCCACGGCGGAAAGCTGCACCGGCGGGCTGGTCGCGGGGCTGTTCACCGAAATCGCGGGATCGTCGGATGTGTTCGAGCGCGGCTTCGTCACCTATTCCAATGATGCCAAGCACGAGCTCTTGGGCGTGCCCAAAACCGTTCTGGACGTGCATGGCGCGGTTTCCAAAGAAGTCGCCCAGGCGATGGCACTGGGTGCATTGAAACACTCCCATGCCGATATCGTCATTGCCGTCACCGGCATCGCTGGCCCCGGCGGCGCGACCGAAACCAAGCCGATCGGGCTTGTCCATATCGCCATTGCGCGCAAGGACGGCGCGATTGTTCACCGCGCTTTTGAATTCGGCGATATCGGCCGCACCGAAGTGCGGCTGGCGACGCTGGATGCCGCGCTGGCGCTACTGTCCGAGCTGGTTTGACGCTGCAAGCTGGTCGTGCGCGACCTGCTGCAGCGCTTTGGTCTGGGGCTTCGAAAAGCCCATGTCATCCGCCACCGTTTCATTCTCGCCCAGTGACAGAGGGTCCTTGCCTGTCACCTTGCCGAACACCAGCAGCGCTTCGAGATAATAGCCATAGACGCTGCCGTGATAATGATCGTGGGTCCACAGATCGACCTTGCCCGGCGCGATCCCATCATAGGGATTGTCGTCGGCCACGCCCGCCGCAAAGGCGCGATTCCAGGCGAGCCCCACCGGCACCACGCCGGTTGCTTTCGCGTTCTGCGCGGCCAGCGCGTAACCGGCCGCCACATCGATCCCCATCTGGCTGATGGGCTTGCCGCTCCACGGCTTGTCGGAGGGGTAGGTCTGGTCGGCGCGGCTCCAGGTGGCGGTCAGCCAGATATCGGCCTTGGCATTACGGCTGCGGAACATGTCGGTCATCTGTTTGGCCGATGACACCAGCAGCGCCGGATCGCCCGGCTTGTCCCGGTCCATGGTGGAATAGCCGTGCATCACCACAACGTCCCACGGCTTGTCGATCAGCGCGCGCTTTTGCGCATAGTGGAAATCCAGTCCCGTGCCGCCGACCGTCTCAACGCTGACATTGTAATTCAGGCCCGCCTGCTGTGAGAACGCCTTGAAGATTGCCGGCACGCCGCCCACCCGCTTGCCCTTGGCATCGGGGCCGTTGAGATCGGTGACAGTCTCGGCGCGATAGCGATGCGCCGGCGAGCCCGCGCCGAAGGTAAAGCTGTTGCCGACGAACAAGATGGTCTTTGCCGTATCCTGAGCCTGAACCGGCGTTGCCAGCAGCAGCGCGGCGACCAGAAGCATCTTTCTCATGCGGCATTCCCTCTTTTATTGGCCTGTCGCGTCGCCACGTGAGGCCGTTTGTATAGCTTTTGCACGCGCCTCGAAGGCGTCTGTCATTTTCAGCATCACTTTTTCAAACTTGGCACCCGCCACGCCGTGCAGCAACCGGCTTTTGAATTCGAACTGGATGGAAAATTCGATCTCGCACCCCTCTTCTTGCGGGATGAAGCGCCAATGGTTCTCCAATGTCTTGAAGGGCCCGGAAATCTGGGCGACATCGACCCGGCGCGTCTGCGGATCAAGCCGGATGTCGCTGGTATAGCGTTCGCGCAAGGCGCCATAGCCCACCGCCATTTCCGCCGTCAGATAGTTCTCGGCGCGCGACAGCACGCGCAGCGCCACCACCCAGGGCAGGAATTGCGGATATTTTTCCACGTCCGACACCACCGCATACATCAGCTCCGCTGGATAAGGCACGAAGCGGGTCTCGCGGTGGGAAATCATTATTCTATTGGTCGCGGCTTGCGCGAAAATCGAAGACGATTTTCACGCAACCGCTCCCGGGGCCCTCGCGGCCTGCTGGCTGAGCCGGGCCGCCTTCAGCTGCGCAAAGTCGCTGTCGGCGTGATAGGACGAACGGGTCAAGGGCGACGCCGAAACCATCAGGAAACCCTTGGCGCGGGCGATGCTTTCGAGGCTGGCGAACTCCTCGGGAGTCCAGAAGCGTTCCAGCTTGGCGTGCTTTCTGGTCGGCTGCAGATACTGGCCGATGGTGAGGAAATCGACCTTGGCGGCACGCAGGTCATCCATCACCTGCATGATCTCTTCACGCGTTTCGCCCAGACCGACCATCAGCCCCGACTTGGTGAAGCCGGTGGGCATCAGTTCCTTGGCCCGCTCCAGGAGGCGCAGCGAGGTAAAGTAGCGCGCACCGGGACGGATTTTCAGATACAGCCGCGGCACGGTTTCCAGATTGTGGTTGAAGACTTCGGGCTGCGCCGCCATCACGGTTTCAATCGCGCCGTCCTTGCGCAGAAAGTCAGGCGTTAACACTTCGACGCTGGTGCCGGGGCTGGTGGCATGAATGGCGTTGATCACCTGGGCGAAATGCTCCGCTCCGCCATCGGCGAGATCGTCACGGTCCACCGAGGTGATCACCACATGGGCCAGGCCCAGGGTCTTCACCCCATTGGCGACATTGGCGGGTTCGTCGGCATCCAGCGGTCCCGGCAAGCCAGTCTTCACATTGCAGAAGGCGCAGGCGCGGGTGCAGGTGTCGCCCATGATCATCATGGTGGCGTGGCGCTTGGTCCAGCACTCCCCGATATTGGGACAGGCCGCCTCTTCGCAAACGGTGTGCAGTTTGTTGGCGCGCACCACCTCGCGGGTGGCGACATATTCGCGGGACACCGGCGCCTTGACGCGAATCCAGTCCGGCTTGCGCTTGATGTCATTGTCCGGACGGTGGGCCTTTTCCGGATGGCGCGGCGCAACGGTGTTGATGACGATGGTCATGGCGAAGATATAGACGCTGAATCCTGCAAAATCACCAAGCCGGGGGGCGCACCAGCCCTGCGTTATGGGAATAATATCCCAATGTTATACTTCCCGTGCCACGCTCCGGGGAGTAGTCTTTCCCGCAGATCGGGGAGATCGCCATGAGATTGATCCTTACCGTCGCTATTTCCGCCTTGACGCTATCCGGGTGTGTCGCGTCCGAAAACGTCAGAACCGCCTCAAACGAGGGCTTGGTCTGTCGCAAGGATCATATCGGAGAAACCCAACATCTGCGCACACCACCGACGTGCCTGCCTGCAGCCGAATGGGCCGCGATAGAAAGACGGCTATATGAACGATACCCAGAGCACCAACACCCCATGCCCCTTTCCCCGCAATTCCGATAGGTCTTCTTTTCTTCCGGTTTAGCGATAGCTTTGAACTTCGCCAGGAATGTCTTTCCTGTCTCCTCCCCGCCGAACCTGTCGTTCAGTGGTCCCGGACCGAACCGTCGAAGCTGTCCCACATTTCCGGGAACTCCCATTCCGGCACCCCGCGCTCATTGTCGATCAGGTTGTCGTCCAGCTCGATGCCCAGGCCCGGTCCGTCGAAATTGCCCGCCAGCAGGACATGGCCGTCGGTCATGGTCAGCGGCTTCTTGATATAGCTCTTGCCCAGATAGCTGCGCTGCACGTCGGAGCGTCCCACCGCCGCCTGCAGCGACGGCAGTTCGTGCGCCAGGAAATTGGGTATCGCAGCGCAGACATGCATTGAGGCCACCGCGCCGACAATGCCTTCGCGGGCATGGGGCATCATCGCCGCATAATAGGCATCGCCCAGCGTCGCGATCGCCTTCAGTTCGGTGATGCCGCCGCAATGGGTGATGTCGGGTTGCAGGATCGAGGCCGCCCCGGCCTGCAGCAAGTCGCGGAACTGATACTTGCTGACCATGCGCTCACCGGTGGCGAAGGGAATGTGCGTCTTCTTCGCCATCTCGGCCATCAGCGGCAAATTCTGGTGCTGGATTGGCTCCTCGAACCACCAGGGCTGGAACCGCTCCATCGCCTTGATGATCACCATCGCCGTCTGGGGCTGATGGTCGGCATGCATTTCGATGCCCAGATCGACCTTGGGACCCACAAGATTGCGGATCGCCTCGACCTTTTCGACAAAGCCCTGAAGAAAATCCGGATTCTCTGAATAGCGCGACAGGCGGCCACGGCTTCTGCTGACGCTGGTCTTGAGCGAAGTATAGCCTTCCGCCAGCACCTTCTTGGCGTCCTCGACATTTTCCGCCTGGCCATAGACACGGATGCGGTCGCGGGTCGGCCCGCCCAACAGGTCATAGACCGGCGTCCCCAGCGCCTTGCCCTTGATGTCCCACATCGCGATGTCCACCGCCGACAGCGCGCTGGTGAGCACAATGTCACCGCGATAAAATGCGTGGCGGTAGATCGCCTGCCAGTGATGCGCCGGGTGGCGCGGGTCCTTGCCGATCAGGTAGGGCTCAAGCTCCCTGATTGCCGCCATCACCGTGGCGATCCGCCCTTCCACGGTACCCTCGCCGATCCCGATGATGCCGGCATCGGTGTGCATCTTGACGAAGATGGTGCGCAGCGAATTGACCGGAATGATTTCCAGTTTCGTGATCTTGATCGCATCGCCCGGGCTGACCATGGCGCGCGCCGTGTTGATCGGTTGCGCCTGAACCGGCGCGCGCTCGGCCGCCAGCAATCCGGCCATCCCCAGTCCCATGCTTTTCATCAGGCCGCGGCGTGAATGGGTCATGGCGTGCTTCCTGTAATAATACTAGGAATTATATCCTAATCGTCAAACCGCATTGAAACTGGTATGCTTTTCGCGCGTTGGCGTTGTTCAACCCATTTGGAGCCCATCATGGCCGCGCGCGCCACCCTCAAACCACGTCGCCGGGCTGTCCGGGCAGTGGAAAAAACCCGACATTCCGTCAGCCCGTCCCTGATGATCGCCCTCGCCTCCCGTCTGGCCTTCAGCCGCCCCGCCAAGATCGCTTATGTGACGGCGGGCGCGGTGGGGCTCGCCGCTCTGGCGGTCGCGTTGATCGGCCCCAGGCGGCTGGAGCAGGACGTGTTCAAGCCGCTGCGCAGCGCGATCGAGCCGCAGGCGGAAAAGCTCTGGGCGGATTCGCAAGGCCTGCGCGAGCAGATCGCCAGTGTCTTCCAGTCGGCAAGCCCGGCGGGCCGCGAAAAGCTGGCTCGCAATTTTCAGAGCTGGATAGGGCATTTCCGCGCCACTTGAGCTAAGAGTTGCTTCCGCCTTTTGTGGAAGCCGACATGTCGAGTAATCCGGAAACGCCGCGCCTGACGCCATTCGACATGGCATCGTCGCGGCGTTCGGTTTTTCAGGCCGTGATAGACGCGCGCCGCGAGTTCGGCGGCTGGACGGTCGCCTTGGTGGATGGCGATGACCGGGCGCTGACCTATGATGACATCATCCGCGCCAGCTTCGCGTTGGGTTCGGCGCTCAAGGCCGGCACCCGCGCCGGCGAGTGCGTCGGGGTGATGCTGCCGACCGGCGCAGCCGGCACGCTGGCCTTCCTGGCGCTATCGGCCATGGGGCGCATTCCCACCATGCTGAATTTCACCTCTGGCCTGGCGGGACTTAAAAGCGCGCTGCGCACGGCCCAGGTGAAGCGCATCGTCACCGCCAGGCGGCTGATCGAAGTGGCGGGGCTTGAAGATCTGGTCGCCGGCCTTTCCGGCACCGAGATCGTCTATCTGGAAGATGTGCGCAAGAACCTCTCGCTGGCCGACAAGCTGGCGGCTGTGGCGGGCAAGTTGGCGCCTGCCCTGCTGGCGGCGCGTCCCGACCCCAAAAAGCCCGCCGTGATCCTTTTCACCTCCGGCACCGAGGGTGAGCCAAAGGGGGTGGCGCTGAGCCATGAGAATATACTGGCCAATGTGGCGCAGGTGCGCGCGCATATCGAACTGTTCCGGTCCGATGTGCTGTTCAACCCCTTGCCCATCTTCCATTGCTTCGGCCTGACGGTGGGAACCCTGACGCCGCTGCTGCTGGGGCTCAAGGTGGTCAGCCATCCCTCGCCGTTGCAGCCCAAGGAGATCGTGCGCCGCATCCAGCAATTCCGCGCCACCATCCTGCTGTCGACCGATACCTTCATCAACCAGTATGCCCGCGCCAGTGATGGCGACGAGCTGTCTTCCCTGCGCATGGCGGTGTGCGGTGCCGAGCGGCTGCGCGACGAAACCCGCGCCTTCATCCGCCGCAAATCCGGCATCACTCTGCTGGAAGGCTATGGCGTCACCGAAGCCTCGCCGGTGGTGGCCGCCAACCAGATCGAGGCCAACCATCCCGGAACGGTCGGGCGCTTGATGCCCGGCATGGAAGCGCGGCTGGAACCGGTGGAAGGCATTCCGGGCGCGGGTGAGCTTTATATCCGCGGGCCCAATGTCATGCTGGGCTACATCAAGCCCGCCGCGCCGGGGAAGATCGTGCCGCCGGAAGATGGCTGGTACAATACCGGCGATGTGGTTGCGATCGGCGATGACGGCTTCATCGCCATTCGCGGCCGCCTGAAGCGCTTTGCCAAGATCGGTGGTGAAACCGTGTCGCTGGCGGTGGTGGAGAATGTCGCCGCCGCGCTCTGGCCCGACAATGCCCATGCCGCCGTGGCCGTGCCCGACGGCCGCAAGGGCGAGCAGATCGTGCTGGTGACAGACGCCAGGGACGCCGACCGCATGGAGTTGCTGACCTGGGCACAGAATCATGGCGTCTCGGAACTCGCGGTGCCCCGGCGGGTGGTTTGCGCGCCATCGATTCCGCTGCTGGCCACCGGAAAGACGGATTACGTCTCGGTCGCCAAGATGGTCACGGAAGCCTGATTTCCGGGCTGATTTTCCCGCGGAAACCCTGGCTTTTGCGAGAGACATTGACAATCACTCGCAACTGCCAATATAT
>JBEGVG010000067.1:0-3519 GCA_041178445.1 Pseudomonadota bacterium
GATCGAGGCCGGCCGCTGGAAGCTGGAGGAAGGCGCGATCGACCTTCACCGCGTGGCTGATGATGCCCTGCAGCTGGTGCAGTGGCGCGCCAAGGACGCCAATGCGAAACTGGAGAACGGCATCGATCCCGATATGGACATGGTCTATGGCGATGAGCGGGCGATCAAGCAGATCCTGCTCAACCTTCTGTCCAATGCCGTGAAATTCACGCCGGAAGAAGGTTGTGTCACCGCCTTCGCCCATCTGGGCCCTGATGGCGGCATGGTGTTCGGGGTCAATGATACCGGCGTCGGCATCGCGCCGGAGGACCAGCAGCGCGTGTTTGACAGTTTCGGCCAGGGCAAGCACGACGTCGCCATCGCAGACAAGGGCACCGGTCTGGGCTTGGCCATCGTCAAGGGTTTGGTCGAGGCCCATGGCGGCCACATCACGCTGGAAAGCGAAGTCGGCAAGGGCACGCGCGTTGCCGTGCATCTGCCCGCCATCCGCGTGCGGACGCGCGCGCGCAAGGACAGCAGCGAGCTGGCGCACTTTGTTGCTTAACCCCCTCCGGTTTCAGCCTTCGCGAAGCTTCGCTTCGCACGCTGAAACCACCTCCCCCGCCTGTGCGCTTCGCGCACGCAGGGGAGGCGGGCCTGAGTAGGCTTCAGCTAGCCTTTTTCAGTGCCTGTTGCCTGCCATGCGTCAGGGCATGCACGAAGGCCAGCTTCTCGATCACCTGCGGCGTCAGCATAAAGGGATAGAGATCCAAAAGGCCCATGCTGCGGTTCAGGCTGTTGGTGGCGAATTCGATCGGCAGCCAGGCATCGATCAGCTGGTCCATGCGCACGGCTTTGTAAGGGTCGAAATCGATTGCGGCATCCAGCTCGCCGCGCGCCCGGCGCGGCTTCACCTTCAAACCGAACGCGCCTGCCGTTTCCAGCGTGTCGACGATATGGAGATAATGCGCCAAGGTCTCGGCGAAATCCTCCCAGGGATGGGTGGTGGCATAGACGCTGACATAACCTTCCTGCCAGCCCGGCGGGGCGCCCTGGGAATAATGCTGCTGGAGCGCCTGGTCGTAATCCAGCCGGTCATCGCCAAACAGAGCGCGGAAGGCGTCCAGCCAGCCTGCTTGCGTCGCCACCAGCCGGTCCCAGAAATAATGGCCGCTTTCGTGGCGCATATGCCCGAGCAGGGTGCGATAGGGTTCGCCCATTTCGGCGCGCACTTTTTCGCGGGTCGCGTCATCGGCTTCCTTCAGCGCCAGGGTGATTAGGCCTTTGTCATGACCGGTCATCACGCTCTGGGCATGGGTTTCGGGCATGTCGGCGAGGAATTCGAAGGCCAGGCCGTGCTCGGGATTGTCGATGCGGTTTTCCAGCGGCAGGCCCAGGCGCAGCAGGGAATAGAACAGCCGGTGCTTGGCGACCTCGATCTTGCCCCACAGGACGGCGTTGCCGGGCACCGAAAGGTCGGGAATGGTTTTGTTGTGGCGGCAGGCGGCGCAGAAATCCTCCGTCCCGGCGGCGGGCACCATCCAGTTGCAGGTATAGGCCTCGTAATTTCTGCAAAATTTATAGGCAACGCCCTGGGCGGCGAGTGCCGTCCAGCCGCCATTTCCGTTGGGCTCCAGCGCGGAAACCTCCGTCAGATCAGGGATATAGCCGAGAGCTCGGCCGCAATTTTCACAGCGGATATTCTCAAAATACAGGAGCTGGCCACAGCCCTGGCAGCTGAACAATTTCATCTCGGATACCCTGGTAATCGCTAGGGAAACGCCGGAATTAACCGCGTTCCAATGACATAGCGGCTGCGGCGGCAGGGCGTGATGACGCCCCTTCGCAACTGCGTCATAGTTATTTTTCCAGATCGGATTTCCCATGAGCATCCAGGCCGCCCTGCGCCACGTCACCCGCTATCGCTATGACCGGCCCATCACCCTGGGCGCGCAGACCATCCGCCTGCGTCCTGCGCCGCATGCCCGCGCAAAGATCGTCGCTTACAGTCTGACGGTCGAGCCCGAAGGCCACTTCCTCAACTGGCAGCAGGACCCGCAGTCGAACTGGCTGGCGCGCGTCGTGTTTCCGGAAAAGACCGATCACTTCACCGTCAGTGTCGACATGACGGTCGAAATGAATGTGATCAATCCCTTCGACTTCTTCCTGGAGCCGGAGGCCGAAGAGCTTCCCTTCACCTACGCGCCGGAGCTGAAGGCGGAGCTGGAGCCTTACCTGCGCCCCAGCAATATCGGCAAAAACTTCGACGCCTATCTGGCCAAGGTCAGCCGCGAGAAAAAACAGACGACCAATTTCATCTTCGATCTCAATGCGCAGATCGCGCGCGACATTTCCTACCTGATCCGCATGGAGCCCGGCATCCAGACGCCGGAGGAAACCCTGTGCAAGGGCTCGGGCTCCTGCCGCGATTCCGCCTGGCTGCTGGTGCAGATGCTGCGTCATCTGGGTCTGGCGGCGCGCTTCGCCAGCGGTTACCTGATTCAATTGAAGCCGGATGTGAAATCTCTGGACGGCCCCTCGGGCACCGAGGTGGATTTCACCGACCTGCATGCCTGGTGCGAAGTCTATCTGCCGGGTGCCGGCTGGGTCGGGCTTGATCCCACCTCCGGCCTGTTTGCCGGCGAAGGCCATATCCCGCTGGCCTGCGCCGCCAGTCCGACCCAGGCCGCGCCGATCTCGGGCGCGGTGGAGAAAGCCGAAGTCCTGTTCGACTTCGACATGAGCGTGACGCGGGTAAAAGAGCCGCCGCGCGTCACCAAGCCCTATAGCGAGGAACAATGGGGCGAGATCGAGAAGCTGGGCGACGCCGTCGATAAGGTTCTGAACAGCCATGACGTGCGCCTGACCATGGGCGGCGAGCCGACCTTCGTTTCCATCGACGACCGCAGCCATGCCGAATGGCACACCGCCGCCGTCGGCCCCACCAAGCGCAAGCTGGCCGACACGCTGATCCGCCGCTTGCGGGAGCGTTTTGCGCCGGGCGGGATGCTGCATTACGGCCAGGGCAAATGGTATCCGGGCGAATCCCTGCCGCGCTGGGCCTTCGCGCTTTACTGGCGCACCGACGGCGTACCCTTGTGGAAGAGCGCCGAGCGCGTCGCGCCGGAGCATGCGAATTACCAGCCCAGCCGGGATGATGCCAAGGCGCTGACCGACGCCATCGCCGGACGTCTGGGCCTGGATACCTCTTATGCCCTGCCCGCCTATGAAGACTTCTGGCACCACCTGGCGCAGGAACGCGCCCTGGCCGCCAATGCGAATCCGCGCGATTCCAAGCTGGAGGATCCCGAACTGCGCGCCCGCCTGGCGCGGGTATTCGAGCGCGGTCTGTCCCATGCCGTGGGCTATGTTCTGCCGGTGGAAATGGGCACCAGAAGCTGGATCAGCGAACACTGGACCACGCGCAGCGGCCATCTGTTCCTGCTGCCCGGCGACAGCGCCATCGGCTTTCGCCTGCCGCTGAATTCCCTGCCCTATGTGCCGCCGCAGCAGCGCAACTTTGTGCCCCCGCCCGATCCC
>JBEGVG010000068.1:0-37824 GCA_041178445.1 Pseudomonadota bacterium
GTTCGTCCGGCAGATGTGACGCCATGCGTTCGCCGCGTGCTTCCAGCACCGCCGCGGCCGTCAGGTACAGATGCTTGTCATCCGGATAGGGCGTGTCGTCCGCCAGCCGGTGAAGCTTGGCCGCCACACTGAGCAGATTGCGCAAGTCCTGGACGCCTGCAAAGTACCCAATGTTCTGGTAACGACGGACGGACGCCCTGGGCTCCGGAAATCTGTTTCCAAAGTAAAAGTTGCGTAAAATTGTAAGAAAACCCCGCCCTGCCTTGCAATTGCTGCACTGCAACATGATATTGGATGCTCAGACATGTGGCGTAGATTGGCGGCGTATATGCGGTTCAATGGCCTCGGCCCTGGCGGAAAGCCCAATCCGCTCAAGCGCCGGGATGCGCCCGCCTTCACCATTCTGGTTGAGACCGCTTTCAGCCCCAACCCCGGCAATCTGCGGATGTTCACTTATGTGCCGCCGTCACTCAAAGCCGGCGCCCCGCTGGTGGTGGTGTTGCACGGCTGCGGCCAGACAGCAGGCGGCTATGATTTCGGCACCGGCTGGTCGCAGCTCGCGGCGCGTACCGGCTTTGTCGTGCTTGCTGTCGAGCAGAAGGCGCTGAACAATCCCAACACCTGCTTCAACTGGTTCAATCTCGAGGACATTAGGCGCGGCGAGGGCGAAGCCGCCTCCATCGCCGCCATGATCGGCACGATGATCAAACATCATGCGCTTGATCCATCCCGTGTCTTCATCACGGGCCTGTCGGCGGGCGGCGCCATGACGGCGGTGATGCTCGCGACCTATCCGGAAATCTTCGCGGGCGGCGCCATTATCGCCGGACTTCCCTTTGGCGCGGCTTTGAATGTGCGCGACGCGCTCGATACTATGCGTAGCGCGCCGCTGAAAACGCCCAGCGAATGGGGTGAGCTGGTTCGGGCGGCCTCTGACCATAAAGGGCCATGGCCCAAGATCTCCATCTGGCATGGCGCGCTCGATACCACCGTCAATGTCAACAATGCCCAGGCCAGCGTGGCGCAATGGGGCGAGCTGCATGGCCTGAAGCTTACGGCCGCGAAACAGGAAGTGGTGGATAGCGCCATTCGTCTCAGTTGGGACGACCGGCTGGAAGTCTATACCATTCCGGCTCTGGGCCATGGCGCGCCGATCGACAGCCGCATCGCGGGAACGCCCGCGCCGTTCATTCTGGAGGCGGGTATTTCTTCCACCACCCGCATTGCCGAATTCTGGGGGCTGATGGCCAAGCCCGTGGCCAGACCCAAACCGGCGCCAATCCGCATTGTGCCGCCTCCGGAACAATCGGCGCTGCCGCAAATCGAAACCGCGCTTACGCCACCGGAACGGATTTCCCCACCGGCGCCCGCGCGGAAAACCTCATCCTGCGGGCCCTGAAGGCGGCGGGACTGATACCAAAGCGCTAGAAGCTGCCTTGGCGGGCTCTGGATCGCCCAGTTCGCCTTGGCTAGGGTTGGATATGGCAGAAAAGTCTTCCGTCCTGGATGCCCGCCGCGACCAGATTTTTCCCATTCTGGATGCCCACGACTTCACGCGGCTGAAGCGCTTCGGCACGGTTCGCAGCTTTCCGTCCGGCACCGCCATCATGCGGGCCGGCGAAGTGGCGCCCGGTCTGGCCTTTGTCCTGAAGGGCACGATTGACGTGCGCCAGGGCGACGCGATTTCGCATCGCCAGTCGATCGTGCGGCATGGTCCGGGCAGCTTTCTGGGCGAGCTGGCCCAGCTCTCCGACCGGCCGGCGCTGGTGGACGCCACAGCGGAAGACGATGTCGAGGCCATCGTTGTGCCGCCGCAGCGGTTGCGCGACGTGCTGGTGCAGGAAGCCGAACTGGGCGAACGCATCATGCGGGCGCTGATCCTGCGCCGGGTCGGATTGCTCGAGGCAGGACAGACGGGGCCCATCCTGATCGGGGCCGTCGGCAGCAGCGACATGCTGCGGCTGGAAAATTTCCTCACCCGCAACGGCCATCCTCATCGCAGCCTGGATTCGGGCAGCGATCCCTGCGCCCAGACCTTGCTCAAGCAATTCACCGTGCAGGCCGAACATCTGCCCATCGTGCTGTGCCCGGGCGGAGAGATTCTGCACAATCCCAGCGAAGGCGAACTGGCGCGCTGCATCGGCCTGCTGGCGCCGATCGATTCCACCCGCATCTATGATACGGCGATCATCGGTGCCGGATCGGCGGGGCTGGCCTGCGCCGTCTATGCCGCGTCGGAAGGTCTTTCGACCCTGGTGCTGGACTGCCGCAGCTTCGGAGGCCAGGCCGGCGCCTCCTCGCGGATCGAGAATTATCTGGGCTTTCCCACCGGCATCTCGGGCCTGGCCCTGATGGCGCGCGCCTACAACCAGGCGCAGAAATTCGGCGCCGAGATCGCCATTCCCGAGGAAACGCGGAACCTGGACCAGGATGGCCCGGCGTGTTTCCAGCTGACGCTGGGCAATGGCGGGATGGCCAGAGCCCGCAGCGTGGTGCTGGCCAGCGGCGCCCGCTATCGCCGCCTCGACATTCACAATCTCGCGGATTTTGAGGGAAGCTGCGTGCATTACTGGGCCAGTGCGGTGGAAACGCGGCTGTGCGCCGGTCAGGATGTGGCGCTGACCGGGGCGGGAAATTCCGCCGGGCAGGCGGTGGTGTTCCTGGCCGCCCACACCCGGAAGGTCTGGATGGTGGTGCGCGGCGCAAGCCTGGAAGCCACCATGTCGCAATATCTGGTGGATCGCATCCGGTCGCTGCCCAATGTCGATGTGTTGCTGCGCACCGAGATTTGCGGTCTGGACGGCGCGGAGGGAAGGCTGGAAACCGTCCGCTGGAAGAATCGTGACACGGGCCAGGAAGCGGCACGGCCGGTTGGCCATGTTTTCTCTTTCATCGGCGCCGATCCCAATACCGACTGGCTGGCTGAATCCGGCGTCAAGCTGGACGGCAACGGGTTTGTCGTCACCGGGGAGGACGGCCGCCATGCGCTGGAAACCTGCCGTGAAGGTGTCTTTGCGGTGGGCGATGTGCGCTGTGGCTCGGTCAAGCGCGTGGCGGCGGCGGTGGGCGAAGGCTCGACCGTGGTTTCGGCGCTGCACGCCTATCTCGCCCGTCAGCGAGAAAACCTCGCGCAGGCGGCGCAGTGATGGCGAACACCTGTTCGCATCTCGGAACGATTCAGAGTGTCACGCCCGGCAGCAAGGGCTGCGAGGAATGCCTGAAACTGGGCTGGGAATGGTTTCATCTTCGGCTCTGCCGCACCTGCGGGCATGTCGGTTGCTGCGACCAGTCCCGTGGCAAGCATGCCACCAAGCACTTTCATCGCAGCCGGCATCCCATCATCGAGGGCTATGACCCGCCGGAAGGCTGGGGCTGGTGTTATGTGGATGAAATCATGTTCGAGCTGGGCGATGACGTGACGCCGCAGTTCGGTCCGATTCCGCGATATTATTGAAAGGCATCCCATGCACGAGAAAATCCGCGAAGGCTTCGATGTCTTCCTGCACTACGGCGAGAAATCCTTTGGCGCGGTACGCCGGATTCGCAAGGATGCGATCGTGGTCTATGTCGAAAATTCCGGCGATTTCGAGATCGCGCTCAACGCTGTCAAGGATGCCGAAGCCGAAAAGGTGATCCTGGATTCCGCCAGGCTGGACGCGAAACTGCTGGACGCGATCCGCCGGGCGCACACGGGTGAAGACCCGCGCATTCCCTAGGCGTTGTCCCACGAGAACAATTATTTCCAGGGTGTGACGGCTGGCACCGTATCGGTGGCGGGGGCTGCGTCCACCGAGCCGAAATCGGCCGGCGAGACGATCTCCAGATATTCCATGTCGGGGGAGTAATCGAACAGGTAATGCACCATGCCGGGGCGCTGATGCACCACATCGCCCGCTTCCACCAGCGTGACCTTGTCCTCATACATGAACTTGGCCCAGCCTTTCATCATGATCACGATCTGGAAGTCGCAGACATGATAGTGCCAGCCGGTGCCGTCTTCGGGCGGCAGGTTAGCTTTCACCAGATGGGCAATCACCTTGCCGTTGGTGGCGCCGGCGATGCCCAGGTCGCGATAGAGGAAGAAGTCGCGCAAGCCGCCCGGCTCGAACTTGGTGTCGCCCGGCTTCACATGGCTGAAGAAGGTGGTTGCTGGCTCCTGACCCATGACTTCGGTTCCCCTGTATTGCGCTGCAACATTAAGGCACCAAAACGGAACCTTGGAAATAGGTAACATTCACGGGAGAAAAACGATCCTGGCGGACCCCATTGGTGAAAAAGTGTGCAGCGCAGCAGTGGGGAAAGGAAAAAGCCCGCGTCCCCTCAATGGGATCGCGGGCTTTTGCCGCCTGACGCTTTGCGCGCCAGTCCTTACGAGAAGCCGCTCATATTGGCCTTCATGTCTACCTTCAGCACGTCTTCCATGTACCGCTTCTCGGCATTGAGCAGGGATTCCATGGTGCTGCCCCGGTGGATCATCGAGGCGTCGTAGTCGAGCGTAACCCAGCCGCTGTAATTCTTGTCGATCAGGAATTTCTGCAGGCTGGGGAAGTCCACGCCGGCCGAATCGTGGTCGCTCATGGCGCGGAACCAGTAATGGCCGCCGGCTTCCGGGCCGCTGCGCGGTACCGCCACTTCGCGGTTGTAGCGCAGACGGGACGGGGCGCTCTTGTAATGGATCGCGGTGACGCGCGGCCAGTATTTTTCGAACAGTTCTTCCACCACGATGCCGCCCAGCACCAGATGGGCGAAGTCTGCGCACATGCCGACATAGGCCGGGTTGGTTTCCTTCATCAGCAGGTCGACTTCATGCTGGGTCTGCACCAGCGAATTGACGTGCGGATGCGGCGCCAGCTTGAGCCCATCCTTGATGGTTTCCCTGCCGATGCGGTTCATCGCGTCGGCGCAGCGCTTGATCTGTTCGTCCGTGGTGTCATAGCCCTTGGGGCGCGGACCCATATTCATCTTGAAGTGCCTGCAGTATCCGAACGGCTTGATGAAAGTGCGGGCGAAGGCGATGTGATCGTTGACCGATTTGTCGACCAGGTCGGGGTCGAAGAAATTGGTGGTGAAGTTGCCGCCGCCGCCGTTGGAACAGGTGACCATGCGGATGTTCTGCGAATCCATCAGCTTCTTCAGTTCCAGCGGACGGTCGAGATAGTTCAGAACATTGTGGCGGAAGGGCTCAACACCCGGGAAGCCCAGCTTGGAGCCGATCCGCACCGCTTCCTCGATATTCGTCTGCCAGGAGATGGGGCTGTAGGCGTAGCGGAACGGCAGCTTCCCACTTTGTGCTTGGGCAGTACCGCCCAGCGCGGCGGTGCCCGCCAGCGCGGCGGATGTCTGCAGGAAATGGCGGCGTGTGAATCTCATTTTTGGCTGTCCCCCTTGTTATTGCACCCAGATTTGCACACCGAAGCCATCCCTGTCGCCCCAAAATCCCCTTCGCGCCCGCCAAAAACGCATGAACCAAACGGGCGGGTGGTGCGTAGTTCTGGCATGCCCAAATTTAAAGCCATGCTGTTTGCGGGTCTCGCCGCGCTGGGTGCGGCACTATTGTCCGCCTGCTCTCCCGTCTCGGCCATCAACCTGCTGGTCCCCCGTGAGGGGTATGACGTGCGTGCGGGTCTGAGCTATGGGCCTGACCCGCGACACAAGCTCGATGTCTATGTCCCCCAGGGCCTCACCAGCCCGGCGCCGGTGCTGCTGTTTTTCTATGGCGGGGCCTGGTCCTCGGGCGACCGCAGCCAGTATCTGGCCTTCGGACAATCCTTCGCCAGCAAAGGCATTGTTACGGTTGTGGCGGACTACCGGCTGTATCCCCAGGTGAAGTATCCCGCCTTTGCGCAGGATGCCGCCCGCGCGCTGGCCTGGGTCCATGCCCATGCGCGCGAACATGGCGGCGACCCCGCGCGCATCTTCGTTTCGGGTCATTCGGCCGGCGCCTACAATGCGGTGATGCTGGCGTCGGAGCCCAATTTCATCGAATCTGTGGGCGGCACGCTGGACTGGATCCGCGGTGTGATCGGTATCGCCGGGCCTTATGACTTTCTGCCCCTGACCGATCCCGATTACATCGACATGTTCCATGGCTCCAACAACCAGGACGCCATGCCGGTCAACCATGTCGACGGCAAGCGCCCGCCCATGCTGCTGGCCACCGGCAGCGATGACGGCACGGTCCTGCCCCGCAACAGCGACCCCATGGCGGCCAGGCTGAAAGCCCATGGCAATGACGTGCAGGTGATCAAATATCCGGGCGTGGGCCATGTCGGCATTATTCTGTCGCTGGCGCCGGGCTTTCGCGGCAAGACCACATTGCGTGACGACATGCTGCGGTTTATCCAGTCGCATTAGTGGCCCAGAAGAAGCAAAGCCTGAAACATATTCTTCCCGACCGGCTGAGGCCAGGGCTCAAGCTGGTGTTCTGCGGCACCGCGGCCGGACGGGTGTCGGCGCTGCAACAGGCTTACTATGCCCATGGCCAGAACAGGTTCTGGAAGACATTGCACGCGGTCGGGCTGACCCCGCGCCTGCTCGCGCCGCATGAGTATGAGCTGCTGTGGGACCATGGCATCGGCCTGACCGATATCGCCAAGCACGTCTATGGCATGGATCACCAGCTGCCGCGCGATGCGTTGGGCGGCGATGCGGCGGCGGCGCTCAGGGCGCGGGTACTGAGCGTGCAGCTCGCGATCCTGGCCTTCACCAGTCTCAATGCCGGGCGCAAGGTGATGGGCCCGCGCGCGGTGGCGGGCGAGCAAGGGGAAAGGCTGGGCGAGACGCGGGTGTTTATATTGCCATCACCATCACCGCTGGCCGCCAATCATTGGGATATCGCGCCCTGGCAGGCGCTGGCGAAAGCGGTGAAAGAACTCTAGGGCGCCGCCGCGATGGCGGTTCGCACCGGTTGATCCGCAAACCGCACGCAGCGTTCGGGCGCGAGCTGGGTGCCGCACATTGCGTCCGGATGATCGGCCAGGCTGACGCGATAAGGGCTGATGGTGGGGTCGGCAAAGGCAAAGTCGCTCTGCACGATCTGGGCGCCGCTGGTAAAAGCAGCCTCGCGGCGCTGGGTGCGGTTCTGCCGTGCTTCGCGGGTATCAAGATCGGCGCGGGTTATCACCATGAAGCCGGCTTTAACGGCGCCGGCAATGCGGCCCGGCTCTTTCAGAGGATCGTGCAGCGCTACAAAGGCCGCTGTCGGCGAGGCTTCATCCGCCGTGACGAACATGGCACGGCCTTCCAGCGACTTGCGCGCCCCGCGATAGGCGCGGATTTTTTCCGGCGTGTCGTCCAGTACAACCATTACCTTGCCGCGCGCAGCGCCCAGCTTGGGCCAGTTATGGGCCAGCGCCGCCTCGCGCAGGGTGGGATAATGGCCCTGTATCTGGGCGGGCGTGATCAACTAATCGGCCGGGAAGATGGCGCGGACCTCATCGTCCAGCGCGTCCAGTGCCGCGGCATCGAATGGAATCGGCCTGGTGGCGCCCGGCATCGGCGTGGCGGCGTCGTTGGTGCGCAGGATGATGGTGATGGGCAGATGACGCGGATGGGCTTTCTACCAGCTTGCCACCTGTTTCAGGCAGTCGTGCAGCGCGAGGCAGGAGGAATTATAGTCCACGTCCAGGACATGGAGGACCTTGAAGCCCGGCTTGCGCATGGCCGTGACATAGTCCTTGGCAAGCAGTTCCATCGACATCGAGGCCGCGGCGGGATTGCGGTAATGGCCGCCCTTGGGGTCGTGGGCCACATCAAAGGACAGCGCCCGCACATCGCCATCAAGCTGTGTGGCCAGAGGCGGATGAACGAAATCCAGCGCTTCGGCCCCGCGCTTGCCGCCCATCCGGATCAGCCGCAGCAGCGCCTTGCTGAGCCGCTGCTTGTAGCTTTTTCCGGTGCTGACGATCTGCAGCTGGTCAATGCGAAGATTGGCATCCATCCATCCGGCTTCGCAGCGGGAGTCGCAGGACTGCGGGGCGGGCAGCGTCAGCGCCGCTTGCGCGAGCGCTGGACGCGAAGGGGAGAGCGGTCCGGCATTGGTGACAAGCAGTCCGGCGGTGGGGATCAGGACGAAGGTTGCGAGGAGATAAAGGCGCATCATCCGGCCCTGCCAATCCTATCCGACGCGCCGCGCGACGGTCATCCCCGCAACCAGCAGCACCAGGAAGATGGCGAGGAAGATGAAGAACAGGATCTTGGCGATGGCCATGGAGGTGCCGGCTATGCCGGTAAAACTCAACAAGCCGGCGATCAGGCTGATCACCAGAAAAATAAGCGCCCATTTCAGCACGGGTCATCTCCATATTTCCAAATCCTACAGGAAACACGGACTCACCGAAGAAAGTTCCCGGTGTCTCGACCCGAAAAGCGCAATAGTGCGTCAGGGCTTCGCGGTGCCCCGGACCTGCTCGCTGCCGCGCGTGACATCCTTGAGCAATTGTTCCGCAGGACTAGCCGTGGTTTCTGCCGACTCGCCCGGCACGAGGGGCGGAGCGGCCGCGAGCGCCCAGTTGACGATGTCCGTTATGGCCGCGTTCATCGCCTGGCTGAGCGCTTGCACTGCCGCGCCGGTGCTGTTGACCGATGCACTGGCGGTTTTGCTGGCGACGAAATTGGCAAAAACCTTGCGGCTATGCGCGGTGGAAAGCTTGGCATGGATGACCACGACCGCCTGCGGGATACCATCCTGTACGCTATAATTGGCCTGGAAATCCTTGACCTCTGTCACCAGATTGTAATCGGCGTGCAGGGCGTCCTGCTCACGCGCCACGGCAACGATCCGCCCCGAGGACTCAAAACCGTCCACCAGCGCCCGCTGCACCGCGGCCGGCACACGCTCGGGATAGGTGGCATTGGCGTAATAATCCAGGGTGCCATTGGGCTGGAGCAGGGCGATGCGGTCGGTGTCGAGGCCGCCCGGCACATCGGGACGCATCACCGCCAGCGCCCAGTTCACTTTTTCGCCGCCGGCGGCCGGGGTGAAGGTGGGGCGCACCGGATAGATCGGCCCGGCTTCGGGCGGTCCCAGGATCTCGCCGGCACAAGCCGACAGGGTCAATACAGCCGTGCCCGCCACAAAGAGCCGCCGATGGATCATGGTCCTGGGATTCATGGAGGGCCTCATTTGGGTTCGTATCCCTTGCGCCGATCGCCAAACAGCAGCTTGGTCGGCTCGCGGTTGAGCTGGTTGGAAAGCTGGTCGAGATTGCCCACCAGCCGGCGCATCTCCCCGACCAGATAAGGGACCTGCGCCAGTCCGTCGCCGGTGATAAAGGCGTCGGCGCTGTCGGCCACCTTGCCGTATTTGCGAATGGTCAGATCCACCTGCTCGAGCGTGGGCTGCAGGCTGTTGGACGCCTCGCTGAGATTGGCCATGGCCTGGTTGGCGTTCGCGATGCTGGCGTCGATGTCGGCGGAGCGGCGTGCAATCACCTGCGTGGTTTCGTCCAGATTGGCCAGCACGTTGGCGATGGCGCGGCGGTTGTTGTCGTTGAGAAGATCGTTGATCCGTGACGCCGCTACGTTCAGCTTGGCAACGACCTCCGGTGCCGATTGCGCCAGCTGCGCGAAGGTGGACTGCTTGGTGCGGATGACAGGGTAGGGCTGGCCCTCCTTGGCCACCAGTAGGGGCGCGTCCTTGGTGCCGCCGCTGATTTCCACAAAAGAAGCGCCGGTGATGCCCTGACTGTCGATCGAGGCGACACTGTCCTCGCGGATATTGAGATTGGGCCTCACTTGTAAGGTAACGATCACGCGCTGCGGGTCGTTGGGGTCGAATTCCAGATTGGTGATGCGCCCGACCTCGATGCCGTTATAGCGGGTGACGGTACCTTGCCCCAGGCCGGTGACCGGCCCTTTGAAATAGGCCTGATAATAGGCGTATTCCTGGCTGTACTGCGCGCCCGCCAGCCACATGATCGTGACCACCAGTCCGATAACGCAGGCCAGCACAAAGGCCCCCACCGCGACGTAATTGGCTTTGGTTTCCATCGTTACGCCTCTTCCATGTCGGCAAGCGCGGCCCGGCCACGCACGCCCGAGAAATAGTCCTTGATCCAGGGATCGTCGCTTTTTCGCAGTTCAGCGAGAGTGCCGATCACCAGCTTCTTGTTCACCAGCACCGCGATGCGATCGGTGACCGCCCGCAACGTGTCGATGTCATGGGTCACCAGGAACACGGTGAGGCCCAGCGCCTTTTGCAGTTGCTTGATCAGTTCGTCGAACTGGTTGGCCGAGATCGGGTCCAGCCCGGCTGTGGGTTCATCCAGGAACAGAAGCTCCGGGTCCAGCGCGAGGCTGCGGGCCAGCGCCGCGCGCTTGATCATGCCGCCTGAAAGCTCGGATGGGTATTTGTCCGCGGTATCGGGCGGCAGGCCCACCATGGTCAGCTTCATGGCGGCGATCTCGTCCATCAGCTTTTCGCTCATGGAAGTGTATTCGCGCAGCGGTACCTTGATGTTCTCGGCCACCGTCTGGGACGAGAACAGCGCGCCGGCCTGGAACAGCACGCCCCAGCGCATCTCCAGCTTGCGCATTTGTGCGCCTTCGATCTCGCCCGTCTGCTGCCCGAACACCTTGATGACGCCTTCCTTGGGCCGGATCAGGCTGATGATGGAACGCAGCAATACCGACTTGCCGGAACCGGAGCCGCCCACCACGCCGATCACTTCGCCGCGATAAACGTTCAGATCAATATGGTCGTGCAGGATCTTGGAGCCGAAGCCGTTGACCAGGCCGCGTACCTCGATCACCACGTCCTTCTTCTTCGTGCCGGTTTTTTCTTCCGCCATCAGATCCCCAGCACCGAGAACATGATGGAGAAGGCGGCGTCCAGCACGATCACCAGGAAGATGGCTTCCACCACCGAGCGGGTGGTGAGCTGGCCGACACTGGCGGCGTTGCGTTCAACCTGGAAGCCTTCATAGCAGCCGACCAGCGCGATCACGAAAGCAAAGACCGGCGCCTTGATCAGGCCGACCATCAGGGTGTTGACGCTCACCGCGTCGTTGAGCTGGCGCAGGAACACCGGGAAGGTGATATCGAGGCTGATATAGCACATCATGGCGCCGCCGATCAGGCCCATGATGTCGGCAAAAAATGTCAGCAGCGGCAGCGCGATCACCAGGCCGATGATGCGCGGCAGCACCAGCGTATCCACCGTGTTCAGGCCCATGGTCTGCATGGCGTCAATCTCTTCATTGACGCGCATGGTGCCGATATGGGCGGTGAAGGCCGAGCCGGAACGCCCCGCCACGATGATGGCGGTGATCAGTCCGCCGATCTCGCGCAACAGGCCCACCCCCAGAAGATTGATGGTGAAAATCTCCGTGCCAAACTGCTTGAGCTGATCGGCGCCCTGATAGGCCAGCACCACGCCGATGAGGAAGGACAGCAGTCCCACGATGGGCAGCGCATTGATGCCGGTCTCCTCGATCTGGTGAAAGATGGCCGCGACGCGCAGATTGTGTCGGGGCGCGACAATCGCTTCGCCGGTTTCCACCGTCACCCGGCCCAGATAGCCCAGGATCGAAACACCCTGGTAATAGCCATGGATGGTGGCGCGGCCAATCTTGTACAGCCGGCCGCGAAATCCGGTGGGAAGGCGAGGCTTGCGCTTTTCCGCGTCCTGCTCCCGGTCGAGATTTTCGATCAGCGGCTGATAAAGGTCGGGCAGGTCGAAACGGGAAACCTTGCCCCCTTGCGCCTCCACGGCGCGGCGCGTGCGCAGCAGCAGCCAGGCCCCGGCACTGTCCAGGCGGGAAATTTTCGAGCCATCGATCGCCAGCTCGCCACCGGAAAGCTCCAGTCCGTTCAGTTCCCGGTCCAGCCGGGCACTTTCGGAAATCGTCCAGGCGCCGCCCACGGCGAGCGTGCGACTGTCCCGGTCCAGTTTGAACCAGGCTTCCGGCTCCGCCGAAGCGCTTTCAATCAACGTCATACGGGCATGGTCTCGCGCGGCCCTGAACAGGCCGTTTCTCAGCAAGAATGCGGGGGTGCGCGTAAAAGTTCCACGAGTTCCCGGATTTCCATCCACCGAGGCGCTATTCGGCGGGCGAATAGGTTGCCTTTGGCGCGTGGGGATGGCGGCGGATGCCCTTGGCCATCAGCCGCACGGCCTCGAAATGGATCGCGGCCACCACCTTCAGGGTCATCAGGGGATAAACGAACAGCATCCGCAGCAAAGCGCGATCGGTCAGGGGGCAGCGCGTCCCGGCGAACGAGGCGTTGAGGATCGGAAGGCCCGCTTCATCTTCATTGATGGCGATGGAGACATTTTCGCCCGGCGGGCGGATGCGAAAATTGTAGCGGCAGTCCTGGGTCAGAAACGGCGAAACATAAAAGACCTTGGCGCAGCCATTGCGTACCAGCGTCTCGTCTTCCACCGGCAAGACATAGGCGTGCCGTTCGTCATAGGTGTTGTGCACCTCGTAAATGACGGCTTTCAGCACACCGCCAGCATCGCGGCAGAACCACACCGACAGCGGATTGAAGACATAGCCAAGGATGCGCGGATAGCACAGAACCTGCCGGGCGCCGTCAGCCCTGATTCCGGCGCGCGCCAGCTCGCCGTCGAGCCATTGTCTCAAGCCGCGCGCATCGCCATGATCGCGGTCGTGAAAGCTGAACAGGCCGCGCCGGTTCCAGGAGAACAGCGACAGCCGCCGGTCCAATAGCGGCAGTTCATCCAGGTCCAGCAGCATGGCGAAGACGCGGTATTTGAAACGGTGATGCCGGGGCCGAATGCGCCGGTGCATCACCCAGCCTTCGTAAAGCGCGGATTTAACCATCGGGTTTTTACGAACCGGGCAGGCCGGCGGATCAACCTGATCCGACCCCCTTGTTCCGCCGTAGAATCCGCTATGTTAGCGCATGTTCAGAGCTGCGAGTTTCCCCGCTTTCGCCCGGTATTGCCCCGGGCCGCGCCCTTTCGCCCGGTCATGACCCGTCCCGCCGAGGCCCTGGCGCTGGATGCCCTGCTGCGCCGCGTGGCGCAAATGCGGGACCGGGCCGCCTTTGCCGCGCTGTTCGACCACTTCGCCCCCCGCATCAAGTCCTATCTGATGCGGCTGGGCACGCCGGCGGCACAGGCCGAAGACCTGGCGCAGGAAGTCATGCTCAGCCTGTGGCGCAAGGCGCATCTGTTCGATCCCGCCAAGGCGTCGGCGGCGACCTGGCTGTTCACCATCGCCCGCAATCTGCGCATCGATGCCATCCGCCGAGAAAAGCGCCCGGAACTCGATCCCCAGGATTTTCAGCCCGAAGCCGGACCCGATGCCGATGATGCGATCACGCTGGCGAACGACGAAGTGCGGCTGCGCGAAGCGTTGAAGGATCTGCCGCCCGACCAGGCCGCCGTGATCGAACAGTCCTTCTTCGCCGACAAGCCGCACAGCCAGATCGCCGACGAACTGGGCATTCCGCTCGGCACCGTCAAGTCGCGGCTGCGCCTGGCGATGGCGCGGCTCAAATCGGCGCTGGGGAACACGCCATGAGTATCCGGCATCACCCCGACGAAAGCCTGCTGCTGGCCTATGCCAGCGGTACCGCCGATGAGGCCACCGGCCTGATCATCGCCACCCATATGGCCTTCTGCGCCCAGTGCCGCCAAAACGTGACCCTGATGGAAAAGATCGGTGGCCGGCTGCTGGAGACCTTGCCAGCCGCGCCGCTCTCCCGCCAGGCGCTGGATGCCACGCTGGCGCGGCTGGACGAGCCTGCGCCGGTCGCCGTGCTAGATCCGGCGCCATCGCGGGACGGCACCCCACAGCCGCTGCGCGCCTATCTGGGCGCCGACCTTTCCGGTGTGCGCTGGCGGCGGATGGGTCCCAGCTTGGCCTACAAGCCCCTGTTCCGCAGGGGCGGCATTAGCGCCAAGCTGCTGCGCGGCGCGCCCGGCACCGAAGTCGGCGTCCACAGCCATCACGGCATGGAATATACGCTGGTTCTGGCGGGCGGCTTTTCCGATGTCACCGGGCGTTACGGTCCCGGCGACCTGCAAGTTGCCGACAGTCATGTGCGTCACAGTCCCATCGCCGATCCGGGCGAGGATTGCGTCAATCTGGCTGTTACCACCGCGCCGTTGAAGTTCGAAAACCTCATCCAGAAGATTGCCGGTCCCCTGTTTGGCTTCTAAAACCCATTGCGGTTTTTGAAGAAGCGAACGCGATGGATACCCGGCGCCTGGGCCAGACCGGCCTGAAAGTCTCCCCCATTTGTCTGGGCAACATGACCTATGGCTCGCCCAAATGGCGCGACTGGGTGCTGGAGGAAGAGGCCAGCCGCCCCTTCATCAAGCGCGCTTTGGAAGCCGGGATCAATTTCTTCGACACCGCCGACATCTATTCGCAGGGCGCCTCGGAAGAAGTGGTGGGCCGGGCGCTGAGGGATTTCGGGGGCAGCCGCGAATCCTATGTGCTGGCGACCAAGGTCTATTTTCCGGTCGATGGCCGCCATGGCGGACTGTCGCGCAAGCACATCCTGCATGCGATTGACGATTCCTTGAAGCGGCTGGGGATGGATTATGTCGATCTCTACCAGATCCATCGCTTCGACAAGGAAACGCCGATCGAGGAAACGATTGAGGCGCTGCATGATGTCGTGAAGTGCGGCAAGGCGCGCTATATCGGCGCCTCCTCGATGCATGCCTGGCAGTTCGGAAAATATCTCGCCACCGCCGACAAGATGGGCCTGACCAAGTTCGTCTCGATGCAGAATTTCTACAATCTGGTGTACCGCGAGGAAGAGCGCGACATGCTGCCTCTGTGCCGCGATGCCGGGATCGGCGTGATCCCCTGGAGTCCGCTTTGCCGCGGCTTCCTGGGCCGCAAGGCGGCGAGCGCCCTGGAGAAAAGCAGCACCCGCGCCCAAAGCGACAATGTCCTGGACATGCAATTCTCGGCTGCCGATGTCGAAACCCTGAAGCGGGTGGAAGAGACCGGCAAGGCGCACGGGTGCAGTAACGCCCAGATCGCCACCGCCTGGCTGCTGCACAAGGGCGTCACCGCGCCCATCGTCGGCGCTTCGAAAATGCAGCATCTGGAAGACGCCATCGCTGCCACCGAGATCAAGCTGACAGCGGACGAGATCAGCTATCTCGAAGCGCCGTACTTGCCCAAGGCGACGGCCGGCAATCTGCGCTGAAAGCCGTTCAAGAGGTTGCGTCCCTCACCCTTCGATAAGCTCAGGGTGAGGAAACTGGCTGTATTCCTCATGCTGAGCTTGTCGAAGCATGGGAGCGCGAATGTATTTTCCGAAACAAAAAAGGCGCCACCAGGGCGCCCTTTTTTATCTGCTTCTCAGGTCCGCCTCCCCTTCGTGCGCGCAAGCGCACAGGAGGGGGAGGTGATTTCAGCGTGCGAGGCCATAGGCCGAGCGAAAGCTGAAATCGGAGGGGGTTAGACTAAAGCGGCCACCAGTCGAGCTGGTTCTTGTAGGAGCCATCGGCCGTCCTCTGGTCCCAGCCGCCGCCCAGCGCATTGTAGAGCGACAGGCTGGTGCGCAGCCGTCCCAGCTTGACCTGAACCAGCGAGTCCTGGGCGGTGAAAAGCTGCTGCTGCGCGTTCAGCAGCGACAGAATGTCGATGGTGCCTTCGCGGTACTGGAGTTCGGAGATGCGGAAGGCTTCGGCGCTGGCGCGGGTCTGGATTTCGATAAAGCCAAGCTGGTCGGCGGTGGCCTGGGCCTGGCCCAGCGCGGTTTCCACGTCGCTGAAGGCCTGGAACACGGTCTTGCGGTAATTGGCGATCAGCTCCTGCTGCTGCGCCTTGGCGAAATCCTTCTGCGCATTGATGCGGCCGCCATCAAAGATGGTCTGCAGCACGCTGGCGCCGATGCTCCAGACGAAGGTGGAGGGATTGAACAGGTTGGACAGCGCCGCCACCGGGCCATAACCGGCGCTGCCGGTCAGCCCCAACGAGGGGAAAAAGGCGGCGCGGGCCGCGTCCACATTGGCATGGGCGGCATAGAGCGCCGCTTCGGCCTGCGCCACCGAGGGATTGCGCAGCAGCAGTTCGGAGGGCAGGCCCGGCTGCACCGCCGGTCCGCGGATGCCGTCGAGATTCTGCGCCTTGATGTCGTAATTTTCCGGCGGACGGCCCAGCAGGATCGCAAGGGCATAGCGGGCCTCGCGTTCCTGGGCGACTAGCTGCGGCAAGCGCGATTGCTGCTGCGCCACGATGGCCTGCTGTTCGGCCAGGTCGAGGTTGGACGAGACGCCGCTCGACACCTTGGCCTCGGTGATGGTCAGGATGCGCCGCGCGGCGGCGACGTTTTCCTTGTTGATGGCGATGCGCTCGCGCAGCGACAGGATGGTGAAATACTGGTCGGCCACAGCGGCGGAAACAGAAATGCCCGTCACCGCGGCGGCATAGCGCTGGGCGCGCAGGTTTTCGCGCGCGGCGCGCAGATTGTGAAACTCGCCGCCGAAGAAGCTCTGCTGATAGCTGGCGGTCAGGCCGGCATTGAAGCGGTTGCCGGTCAGGCCGGTGATGCGGCTGCCGGTGCGGTTGCCGCCGATCTCGGCGCCGACGGTGGGGAACAGCGCCGACAGGGCCACGCCGTCATTGGCCTCGGCCTGCAGCACGCGGGCGCCTGCCATGGCGATGTCCAGATTTTCGCGCTGGGCGGTTTCCTGCAGCGGCGCCAGTTCGTCGGTGCCATAGCCTGCCCACCAGTCGGCCTGGGGCCAGAGCGGAGCGGTCCTGTCCATCGGGGCGGTGAAGCTCTCGGGCACGTCGCCCGGGCGGTCCAGCGGGGTGGGATTGGCGGTGCAGGCAGCCAGGACGATGACCAGCGTGGTCACGCTCACGCCCCGCAAAAGGGCGGCAGGAAACAAGGACTTCATCGAATTCTCTTTGTCCAAAAATAATGCGGCCATGCCGCGGATCGTACCGAATGGATGTTAAGGCCCTGATACCCGCCCTGGCCCTACCCCGCAAATAGGCCCGTGGCAGGCTCCAAACAAGGGCCTGCGGCCTTAAAGCACTGTCATGTTGGGGGAAAATGACGGCCGGACCACGGCTTTTCGTGGGGGGCAGCACAGCCGGTCCGGCCCGCGCCAAGACCACAGCCGGCAGCCGGACGGACCCGCAAAGGCGCATGGCAAAAGAGAAAATTGACGGCCGGACCAAGGGCTTTCGTGGGGGGCACCAAAGCCGGTCCGGCCGTCGGTAGAATGGCCTGCATCCTTAAGGTGGAGCGCCGGACGGACACGAGCCATCATTAGCTTCCTCCCGCCTCGGGCGGACGCAAAGCGGGGACGCTTTCAAAGTTGTAACGGAATGTCGCCAAAGGCCCGTCCGTTCAGGACCGGCGAAACAAATTTTAAATGACGAAAATTCACCTGCCCAGAACGGGACAGCCCGGCGTGTTTTCGCCAGGGCTGTCCGCGCTTTGGTGAGCTTATTTGCGCAGGCCGAACGCCACCACCTGGGCGTCGTGGGTGACGACGTACACCTTGCCCAGCGCAACCACCGGTTCGCTGAAATGCACCCAGCCCGTCAGCGTCTTGCCGCTGGTCCAGAGCCGCTTGCCGGTCTCGGCGTCATAGGCGAACAGCTGCATGTGCGTCACCGGGGTGGAGCGCAGCTTGTTGCTGACCGTGGTCGGCATGCGCTGGTCGCCCGGCTTGGCGAAGTTCTGCATCGCCTGTCCGGCGCTGGCCAGCGCATAGACCACGCCGTTCGCCACCACCGGCGGGTCGGGCATGACCATGTCGTCGGACGTCCAGAGCGGCGCGGCGCTGATCTTGCCATTGTCGTTCTTCATCTCGAATGCCAGCACGGCGCCGTTGGGCCTCGGGCCATTGGTCATCGGGAAGACCGGCGACTGGGTCGAGGGTTCGCCCAGCATCGGCAGATAGAGGAAGCGGCGGCCTTGCGGATTCTCATAGGTGGTGATCGCGCCCCATACCCCGCGGCCCGGATCGGTGCCGGTTTCCGCGTCATTGCCCAGGCGCGGCGAGGCCCAGAGCGGGGTCATGTGATTGTCGCCGCCCAGCCGTTCGGCATCCAGTATGCGCAGCACGCTTTCCTTCTGCGAGGCCGCCACCAGCGTCTTGCCGGCGAAGTTGAACACCACCGGCGAGGCCGAACCCGACAGGTCCTTGGCCAGGTTGTGGGCGTAGTTGGTGGGGGTGTAGCTGTCCATCAGGCGCGTCGCCTGGGGGGCAAGGCGCAGGATGCTTTCGGAAAAATCGCCGGCCGCCGGGTCATAGCGCCCGTTGCTGGTTTCCAGATAGACGCTGTTGCCCGGACCGCGCGCCAACCCGCCACGGCCCCAGGGGGCGGCGGGGCGCGCGCCCGAGGTGTAGAAGCGCGTCACGCGGACATTCTCCAGGTTGCGGGTGTCGGCGGCCTGCACCGCCGAGGCATCCAGCATCGGCCCGGCGGGCACCCGGCGCAGGCCCGAGCGGGCGGCGTCATACATGGGCGAGGTCTTGTCCACCACTTCGCCGCAGGCCCGGCCGCTGGTCGAATAGACGATGCCGTCGATCAGGTTGAGGCTCCAGGCGCGGCCGAAGGGGGCGATGAACTCCACCGGCTTCATCTTTTCCGCGCCGTCGGCGAGGCTGATGCCGCGCAACAGCCCGTCGCTGGCCATGAAGAAGATCAGCCCGCGCGCCTTGTCGATGGTGGGCGTGGCGTTGGGGGTGTTGGGGCACAGCCAGGTGGCGGGCTTGGTCGGCTTGTGCGGGTTGGGATAGGTCTTCTCCCACAGCTTGGCGCCGGAATTGGCGTCGATCGCATACAGCGTGTCATTGGCGCCCAGGATATACATCACATCCTTGTTGCCGCCCGGCATGGCGACACCGGCGGCGATCACCGGCGCGGTGACGGTGGACAGAACGTCGAGATTGGTCGGCACGCCCAGGGAGGTGCTGAACACCTGACGCAGGCCCTTCACATTGGATTTGGTGAGCGTGGTTTCGGCGCGGTTCCAGCCCGAACGCTCCGGGTCATAGCCCCAGGTCACCCACTCATTGACGGCGGGCGGCTGCGGCGCGGCGGCGATGGTGCGCGGCGGCAGCGCCTTCAGCTCGGCGTCCATCGCGTTCATCCGGGGGGTGCTGACGATGGGCTGCAGGCTGAGCCGCAGTTCGCGAAGGGTGTTCAGGCCCGCATTCTTCATGCGCGGATCGTTGATCAGCTCGGGGAAATGCTTCTGATAGATGGCGCGGGCCGCAGGATCGGCCATCAGCTCGTTGATGTTGGCGTCCTCGGTGGACCAGGGCATCGAGGTCTGGGCCAGACCCGCGCCGCCCACGCACAGCAGCGAGGCAAAAGAAGCAGCAACCAGCAATTTGGAGAATTTCGACATCCGCAACACCCTTTTTCTTAAGCGCTTAAGCGCGATTTCCAGCCCATGCCGCATCCGCGAAGGCGGGCGACTTTCAGTTTTGCCGGAAGGCTCGGGTTTTACGGACTATTTGTCAACGCGGTGGTTTGGCCTGCGTCAGCCTGATGCCCACGGACTGTCGTGAAACTCCGCCACGGGGCGCAGCGGCACCGGCAGCGCCTTGTTGGCGCCGATGTAGAGCTGCAGCGTGATCTGGTTCGACTTTTTGTCCCACACCATCTACGGCGCGATGCCGCCGGGCGTGCGGAAGGTCTCGCCGTCGAAATCGAATTCGCGCGGCTCCACCGAGCTCCAGCCATTGACCAGGTCGGCCGCCAGACGCGCGCGATAGGCGGCGAACTGCTCCGGTGCGGCATTGGTGATGTCGGGCGCCATCACCCGCACCAGTCCGCTGGGCAATATCTCCACCCGCGCCACCACCAGCACGCCGCCGCGTTCGGTGCCGCCTTCCCATTTGCCCACCGGCGGGGTGGGCTTGGAGCAGCCGGCGACTGCCAGCAGTGTCATGGCCAGGAACAGGTATGCGGCGCGCATTTGGTGCGACTCGTTATGTCTCCCGCGCAATCCTAGCATCCGGCCCGCGCCGGGTGGCGGGCGCAAAGCCCGTTTTGGGGCCCTTGAGAAGGCCGGTTCAAAGGAAAATGGCGGGAAAACCGGCCCGCTGCTTGCCCGGAAGGCTCGCGGTTGTTATCCACCGCCTGCTTCCAAAAGGCTGTCCGCCATGCCGCTTCCCAAAGGTTTTCTTGCCGAGTCCCTTGGCCGCATCAAGCCCTCGCCGACCATCGCCATTACCACCAAGGCGCGCGAGATGAAGGCGGCGGGCGGCGATGTGATCGGCCTGGCCGCGGGCGAGCCGGATTTCGACACGCCCCAGAACATCAAGGACGCCGCGATCAAGGCCATCAACGACGGCCAGACCAAATACACCGCGGTGGAAGGCATTCCCGAACTGCGCGCCGCCATCGCCGCCAAGTTCAAGCGCGAGAACAATATCGACTACAAGCCGTCCCAGACTTTCGTCTCGCCGGGCGGCAAGACCATCCTGTTCAACGCCCTGATGGCGACGGTCAATCCGGGCGACGAGGTGATCGTGCCTGCGCCCTATTGGGTTTCCTATCCCGACATCGTGCTCTTGGGCGGCGGCAAGCCGGTGATCGTGGAATGCACGCTGGAAGATGGTTTCCGCCTGACGCCCGAGGCGCTGGAAAAGGCCATCACGCCCAAAACCAAGTGGCTGATCTTCAACCAGCCGTCCAATCCCACCGGCGCCTGCTACACCCGCGAGCAGCTTAAGGGCCTGACCGATGTGTTGATGAAGCACCCCCATGTCTGGGTGCTGACCGACGATATGTATGAGCATCTGGTCTATGGCGGCTTCAAGTTCACCACCATCCTGGAAGTCGAACCCGGCCTTTACGACCGTACCCTGACCATGAATGGCGTGTCGAAAGCCTATGCCATGACCGGCTGGCGCATCGGCTACTGCGCCGGTCCCGAAGACCTGATCAAAGCGATGGCCAAGCTGCAATCGCAATCGGCCACCAACGCCACCTCGATCTCGCAATGGGCGGCGGTGGAAGCCCTGAATGGCACCCAGGACTTCATCCCGAAATTCCAGAAGATATTCGAGGAGCGCCGCGACCTTGTGGTGTCGATGCTCAACCAGGCGAGTGGCATCGAGTGCCCCAAGCCTGAAGGCGCGTTTTACGTCTATCCCTCGATCCGCAAACTGATCGGCAAGAAGACGCCGGGCGGCAAGGTAATCGACAGCGACGCCACCTTTGCCGGCGAACTCCTGGAAGCGACGGGCGTTGCGGTGGTGCATGGCGCGGCGTTCGGCCTGTCGCCCTTTTTACGCATCTCCTACGCGACCTCGAACAAGGCGCTGGAAGAAGCCTGCGGACGGATTCAGAGCTTCTGCAACACTCTTAGCTAGCGCCGCCGCTTGCCCAAGCTCGCGGCGTTCGTCGCTCGAAATGGTCCGCCGGACCATTTCGTTCGCCTGCGGCGAACCGCTCCTCACCCTTCGACGGGCTCAGGGTGAGGAATCGGGAAAAGTCCTCATGCTGAGCTTGTCGAAGCATGAAGCAGGACGAGTCCTCAGATCACGCGCTCTGTCGTGCCGTCCAGCGCCATCAGATAGAATTCGCATTCCAGTTCGGGATGCTCCTGTGCCATGTGGGTCTTGACCTGCTGCATCACGCCCTTGTGCTGGTCGGTTTCCGCCGCGCCCGCCCCCTGGAAGTCTTTCCCGAAAGCCACCTTGTAGGCGCCGCAGTCGCGGTGATCGACCACGATCACTTTCTTGATGTGGTGCAGCTGCCTGGCGATGTTGACGTGATCCCAGAAGGCGGCGTTGGACTTGGGAAAGGTCTCCGACACGGCGGCCAGCGCGGCGCCCGCCAGCGACACCTGGTCGTAGTCGCGGGTCAGCTGCTTGTCGTGGAAGAAGGAGGGTGCGAATTCCACCAGCCGGTAGTCGATGCAGGTGATACCCAGCGCCGTCACGTCGGCGGCGTTCGCCGCGCCCGGCAACAGGCTGGCCCCAGCGCCCGCCAGAAACGCGCCCAGCGCGCGCCTGTTCATGGGGCAGCTGCACATGATGATTTCCCCGTAAAATAGCCCCGTGAATATCCACCAAATATAGCACGCCGGGGCTGTCGGCGGATGACAAAGAAAAAGGGCTGGAGCAGCGTTTCCGCGCTCCAGCCCAGTTCTAAACCGCGCTCAAGGGGGAGAAGAGCGAGGCCATCGCCGCCTTCGGGGGGAGAGAAGGCGACACAACAGAGATAATATTGGTCAGGCCGGTTTCAAGGGCCTGTTAATACCGCCAGTCCTTGGAACTTTTGACGGCGAAATCCCGGAACGCCGCCACGCGCTTGGACTGGCGCAGGGCGTCGGCATAGACCAGATGCACGTCAAAACCCGGCGCCGCCACCTCGGGCAGCACCCGCTCCAGCTTGGGATGTTCGGCGGCGACGAAATCGGGCACCACCCCGATCCCCAGACCCGCTTCGGTGGCCTGCAGGATGCCGGTGATGTTGTTGATGCGGATGATCTTGCCCGTGCCGCCGGGCTTGGCGGCCTTCTTGAACGCCTCCAGCAGCCAGTTGATGTCGCGGATTTCCGGCACGGCGGTTTCGCCATAGACGATGATGCTGTGGTCGGCGATCTCTTCCAACGTCTTGGGCGCGAGATGGTCCTTCAAGTAACTTTTCGCCGCATACATGTGATAATGCACGGTGAAGAGCTTGCGCTGGATCAGGTCGGCCTGCACCGGGGCGCGCATGCGGATGGCCAGATCGGCCTCGCGCTGGGCTAGGTCCAGTTCCTTGTCATCCATCACCAGATGGACTTCCACTTCGGGATACTGCGCCAGGAACTGGCCCAGGCGCGGCAGCAGCCAATAGGCGCCGATGCCGTGGCTGGCGGTGATCTTGAGCGCGCCGCGCGGGGCGTCATGGACGTTTTTCAGGGCTTCTTCCGCCGCCGCCAGCCGTCCCAAGACGTCGGTTACCGCCGTAAACAGCAGCTCGCCCTCGTCGGTCATGGTCAGGCCGCGGGCGTGGCGCTGGAAGAGAGGGGTGGAAATTTCTTCTTCCAGGGCGCTGATCTGGCGGCTGACCGCCGATTGCGACAGGCCCAGCGTCTGACCCGCATGGGTGAAGCTGCCGGCCGACGCCACGGCGTGGAAGATGCGAAGCTTGTCCCAGTCCATTACGGCCCCCCTCGGAGCATTGCCCAGGCAATGCGACCATTAAAAAGACAGCCAGCGCCAGATGCTACGCGCTGAGCGACAATTCTCCCGAATGCGACACCGCCAGGAAGCGTTCGGCTTCCAGCGCGGCCATGCAGCCCATGCCCGCCGCGGTCACCGCCTGGCGGAACACTTTGTCCTTCACGTCGCCCGCCGCGAACACACCCGCGACCGAGGTATGCGTGGAGTCCGGGGCGGTCTTGATATAGCCGCTCTCGTCCATCTCGACCTGGCCCTTGAACAGGCTGGTGGCGGGCGAATGGCCGATGGCGATAAACAGGCCGTGGACCGCCTGGTCCTTCAGCGAACCGGTGATGGTGTTGCGCAAACGGATGCCTGTGACGCCCTTGGGATCTTCGCTGCCCAGCACTTCGGCGATTTCGTGATCGTACAGCACGGTGATCTTTTTGTTGGCATTCAGGCGCGCCTGGTTGGTCTTGTCGGCGCGCAGGAAATCGCGGCGATGTACCAGCGTGACACGATCGGCGAAGTTGGTGAGAAACAAGGCTTCCTCGACCGCGGTATTGCCGCCGCCGACCACCGCAACATCCTTGCCGCGATAGAAGAAGCCGTCGCAGGTGGCGCAGGCCGAAACGCCAAAGCCC
Source organism: Pseudomonadota bacterium (assembly GCA_041178445.1). GTDB lineage: Bacteria > Pseudomonadota > Alphaproteobacteria > Micropepsales > Micropepsaceae > Rhizomicrobium. Next base: position 23,719 of record JBEGVG010000068.1, read on the forward strand.
TGATATTTGCTTTCGCTCTCGATGCCCAGCCAGTTGGCGGACGCGCCGGTGGCAATGATCAGCGTGTCGGCGGTGTAGGCGTCGCCGCTGTCGCCGTGCAGCGTGAAGGGACGGCGCGAGAGGTCCACTTTGGCGATGGTGTCGCTGACGAATTTGGTGCCCAGGTTACGGGCCTGCTCCTGCATCTGGTCCATCAGCCAGGGGCCCTGAATGGCTTCGGCGAAGCCGGGATAGTTCTCGACCTCGGTGGTGATGGTGAGCTGGCCGCCCGGCTGGATGCCCGAGATCAGGGTCGGCTCCAGCATGGCGCGCGCGGCATAGATGGCGGCGGTGCAGCCGGCGGGGCCACTGCCCAGGATGATGACTTTGGAATGTTTGGCGGTCATGGCGTGCTTTGCGGGTTTCGCGGGTCTCGCTATGTCATATCGTTATGGCGGGGTGCTTGGTCAAGCCGGGCAAAAAGCCGAGCCGGTGCATAAGGTTATGTGCCCGACCTCTCGCGCATGGATATGCCTTTAGGCGGGAGATTCGAGAAATATTATTGCGAGGGCCAAAAGCCTGCGTTATAGGATGCCCTCATTCCCAACACCCAGGATTTCCCGTGGACACCCGCAAGCTGGACGCCATCGACCTGCGCATTCTCAGCGAACTGCAGGCCGACGGGCGCATCACCAATGTGGAATTGTCGCGCCGCGCCAGGATCACCGCGCCGCCCTGCCTGCGCCGTATCCGCGCGCTGGAGAAGGCCGGCTTCATCAACGGCTATCATGCCGATCTGGACGGCAAGTCGCTGGGCTTTGAAGTCACCGGCTTTGTCTTTGTCGGCCTCTCCAGCCAGAAGGACGGCGACCTCAAGCATTTCGAGGAAAGCGCGCGGCGCTGGCCCGAAGTGCGCGAGTGCCACATGCTGTCGGGTGAAGTGGATTTCATCTTGAAGTGCGTGGCGCGCGACCTGTCGGCCTTTCAGTCCTTCATCACCGACACGGTGACGGCGGAAAAGAATGTCGCCAGCGTGAAAAGCTCGCTGGTGATCCACGCCTCCAAGATCGCGCCGGGCTTTCCGATCGTCGTGCCGGAATGACGTTCGGGACAAGCGGTATGTTGTCGTTTCGCGCCACATTCCGCCTGACCTGCGCCGCGCTGCTGGCCTGCGCCATGGCGCTGCCTCTTGCCGTTGATGCCAGCGCGCAGGGCGTGACGCGGATCAAGGCGCGGCTGACGGCGTTCGACGGCCGGGCCATGACCCTGCAGCCGCTCACCGCCAAGGACGCGCCAGCGCCCGGTGATCCGCTGACGGTTTCCGTTTTGCCGCAGACGCAATATGTCCAGCAGCAGAAAAGCTTCTTCGGCGCGATCAAGCCCGGCGATTATGTCGGCGCCGCGGTAAGCGAACGGGCGGGCCGGCTGCGCGCCCAGAACGTCTATCTCTATGCCCCGGCCCTGCGCGGCAGCGGCGAGGGGCGGTTCGTGGACAATGGCCGGCTGATGCTCAACGGCACCATCCGCGAGGTAAGGCCCACCAGGCCGGAGAGCATGTTCGACGGCACGCTGATTTTGCACTACCGGGGCGCCACCCTGACCGGCGCCCGCAAGAATGCGGTGTGCGAGGGGCGGGCGGTGCCGCCGGCCTTTGCCAGCGCCCTGGCCTGCAGCGCCGATGCCACCATCGAAGTCCTGCCCGGCACGCCGGTTTCGACACTGACCCTGGGCGACAAGAGTTTGCTGGCGCCCGGCGCGATCCTCAGCCTGGCCATGACCCGCCAGCCCGATGGCAGCCAGGTATCGCCCGGCATTATCGTGGAAATGCCGCAATCGCCGCCTTAGACTTTGCCTTCTTCCTTCGGAGATCTCCCATGTCCCGTCTTCCGGCCCTGGCCTTGTTGTGTTCTGTGCTGTGTGCCTCCTGCGCCACCCCGCGCCAGGACGCGCCGTCCAGCGCCAAGCTGGGCAAGTGGGGCGTGGACCTCAGCTCGATGGACAGCGCCACCAAGCCCGGGGACAATTTCTTCCTCTATGTGAATGGCGGCTGGCTGAAGACGGCGCAGATTCCGGACGACCGCGCCAGCGCCGGATCGTTCCAGGACCTGCAGATACTTAGCGAACAGCGGCTGCGCACCATCGTCGAGGATCTGAGCAAGAAATCGCAAAGCCGGATGTCGGTCGAGGAGCGCAAGCTGCGCGACCTGTATGACAGCTTCGTCGATACCGATGCGATCGAGGCCAAGGGCCTGGAGCCGGTGCGCAAGGATCTGGATTATCTGGCCGGCCTTCAGACCCACGAGCAGGTCGCCAGCGCCATGGGCTCCATCCGCCTCTCGACCCAGAGCATCTATGGCATCGGCATGGGGATCGACGACAAGAATCCCGACAATTATTCGGTCAATCTGGGCCAGTCCGGCCTGGGGATGCCCGAGCGCGACTTCTATCTGGCGACCCAGGCGGAGATGGTGAAAACCCGCGAGGCCTATCGCAAATATCTGGCCGACATGATGACCCTGGCGGGTCTCAGCGATGCGGCCGCGCGGGCCGACCGGGTGCTGGCGCTGGAAACCGAGATGGCGCGCGTGTCCTGGTCCCGCGCCGAGCGCCGCGATGTCGACAAGACCTACAATCCCATGCCGGTCTCCCAGCTCAAGACGCTGGCGCCGGACTTTCCCTGGGATCCCTTCCTGGCGGAAACCAGCATTCCCTTCAAAACGCCTCAGGGTCATGAGCGCTATGTGATTGTGGCGGAGAACACCGCGTTTGGGCCGCTGGCGAAGATTTTCGCCGCCACGCCGGTCAGCACCTGGCGTGATTATCTGACAATCCATTATCTGAAAACCTTCGCGCCCTATCTGCCAAAACGGTTCGACGATCTGGTCTTTTCCTTCTACGGCACCCAACTGACGGGGCGCACCGCGCAGCAGGAGCGCAAGATCCGCGGTACCCGCCTGCTGGACACCAGCATGGGCGAGGCGCTGGGTAAGCTCTATGTGGCGCGCTATTTCCCGCCGGACTCCAAAGCCAAGATGGATGTGCTGGTCGCCAACCTGGTCAAGGCGTTTGAGCAGACCCTGCAAACGCTGGACTGGATGGGGCCGGAAACCCGCGCCAAGGCGCTGGAGAAGAATGCCAACTTCACGCCCAAGATCGGCTATCCCAGCAAGTGGCGCGACTATTCCGACCTGCAGATCGTGCGGGGCGATTTGATCGGCAATGTCCAGCGCGCCGCGGTGTTCGAATGGAACCGCGATGTGGCCCGCATCAACCAGCCGGTGGACCGTCTGGAATGGGGCATGACGCCATCCACCATCAACGCCTATTACAATGCGTCGCTGAACGAGATCGTGTTCCCGGCCGGCATTCTGCAGCCGCCCTTCTTCGATCCCAATGCGGATGACGCAGTGAATTATGGCGCCATCGGCGCGGTGATCGGGCATGAGATCAGCCATGGCTTCGACGACCAGGGCAGCAAGTATGACGCCAAGGGCGTGTTCCAGGACTGGTGGACCAAGGAGGACCGCGCGCGTTTCGAGACCCGCACTGCCGCCCTGGTCAAGCAGTATGACGGCTACGAGCCGCTGCCGGGCCTGCATGTGATCGGCAAGCAGACCCTGGGTGAGAATATCGCCGACAATGCGGGACTGGCGATCGCGCTCAAGGCCTATCACATCTCGCTGAACGGCAAGCCGGCGCCGGTGATCGACGGGCTGACCGGGGACCAGCGCCTCTATCTGGCCTTCGGCCAGGTGTGGCGCACCAAGATGCGCGACAGCGCCATCCGCACCCAGACCGTGTCCGGCGTGCATACGGTGGCGCAGTTCCGCGTTGTCGGCCCCACCCGCAACCAGGACGAATGGTACAAGGCCTTCAACGTGCAGCCGGGCGACAAATATTACCTGCCGCCCGAACAGCGCGTGAAACTCTGGTAGCTACTTGGCGCCGAAATTCTTCGCCAGATAGTCCACCACCTTGTCGAAATCTGCGTCGCTGACCTGCGCGCCATTGGCGACCATCTGATTGACGGTGTCGGCCCAGCCGGCGCGGGTCTTGCGCTCCGAGCTGACGACATCGGCGCTGTGGCATTGGGCGCAGGCCTTGGTCACAGTGTCATGCATGGGCCCAGGTGGCAGGGTATTGGCCTGCGCCGCCCCGGTGGCCAGAAAGACCAAACCCGCAATCAGACCGCAAATACGCATCATGTTCACTCCCATTTGCGCACCAATATGGCCGGGCGATTCTGAACCGTGGCTGAACGATAAGGGGAGCAAAGGGCTGGCGGCTGCGTTAGGATAGCGGATCGCAAAAGGCCGCGCATGACCCAGGCCCATATCAACCGTATCGCCACCGCCGTTCCGCCGCATGACGTGCAGGAGGCCTTTCTGACCTTCGGGCGCGGCATGCTGGCGGACGACAGTCGCCGCCTGGCGCTGTTCAACCGCATGGCCGAGCGCAGCGGCATCGCCCACCGCTACTCGTTTCTGGAGCCGGGCGCGGGCGGTGCATCGGTGGACATAGAGGGCTTTTACGCCCGGGGGGATTTTCCTGACACCGCCGCCCGGATGCGAAAGTATGAGGCCTGGGCTCCGGACCTGGCGGTGGCAGCGGTGGAAAAGCTGCTTCAGGACGAAGACCGCACCGCCATCACGCATATCATCGTGACCAGCTGCACGGGATTTTCCGCCCCCGGGGTCGATCTGGCGCTGGTGGAACGCTGCGGCTTGTCACCATCGGTCGAGCGCACCATGGTGGGCTTCATGGGCTGCTATGCCGCCATCAATGCCCTGAAGCTGGCGCGGCATATTGTGCGGTCCGAGCCGAAGGCGCGCGTGCTGGCGGTCAATCTCGAGCTTTGCACCCTGCATCTGCACGAGACCGACGATCTGGAGGAAATTCTGTCCTTCCTGCTGTTCGCCGATGGCTGTGCCGCCGCTCTGGTCAGCGCCGACCCGGTCGGGGTGCGGATGGAATCCTTCCGCGCCGCGCTGGTGCCCGATACACGCGAACTGATCCGCTGGCATATCCGCCAGCAGGGCTTCGATATGGTTCTGTCCGGCGCGGTTCCCGGTGCCATCCGCACCGCCTTGTCGCAATCGCGCGATGCCATTCTGGGCGGCGCCAACGACATCGATCTGTGGGCGGTGCATCCAGGTGGTCGCACGGTGCTCGATGCCGTGGAACAGGCTTTCGCCCTGCCGCCCGAGGCGCTGGCGGCCTCGCGCGGCGTCCTCAACGATTACGGCAACATGTCGTCGGGCACGGTGATGTTCGTGCTGGACCGGCTGATGCGCGGCGGCGCTGCTGGCGCGCGGGGCTGCGCCATGTCCTTCGGCCCGGGCCTGGTGGCGGAAACCATGATGTTCCGCATGGCGGCCTAGTTGCGGGTTCTGACGGCCGAATTGCTGGATGGGCTGGCGGCGGACGATCCGCGCGCCATGCGGTCGCGCCGCGATCTGGTGCTGATCAACGCCGTCATGCGCCAACAGGCGATCATGGCGCGGGCCTTGTCGGATTGTCCGCCGCCGCGTGTGTGGGCCGATCTGGGCGGCGGCGATGGACGCTTTCTTCTGGGTGTCGCCAGACGGATGGCAAAATGCTGGCCGCGGGTGCAGGTACTGATTGTCGACCAACGCGATATCGTTGCGCCCCGGACGCGCGCGGGTTTTGAAACCCTGGGCTGGCGCTGCGAAACCCGGCCGGGTGACGTGTTTGGCGATATGCCCGCGGCCGACCTGATCACCGCCAATCTGTTCCTGCATCACTTTGACGATGCGGCGCTGTCCCGTTTGCTGGCTGCGGTGGCGGCGCACACCGGTTTTTTTGTCGCCAGCGAGCCGCGCCGGGGTCGCCTCGCCCTGGCGGCGGCGCATCTGGTCGGGCTTCTGGGCTGCAACGACGTCACCCGCCATGACGCGGTTGTCAGTGTGCAAGCCGGTTTCGCGGGACGGGAGCTGTCGCGCCTGTGGCCGCAAGGCTGGCGGATGAACGAGGGCGCCGCATTCCCGTTCACCCATGTTTTCCAGGCGCGCCGCGATGTTTGACGCGGCTGTGGTAGGCGCTGGGCCCGGTGGATCGGCGGCGGCGCGGTTGCTGGCGCAGGCCGGATGGAAAATCGCGCTGGTCGAGAAAGGCGAATTCCCGCGCCGCAAGGTTTGCGGCGAATTTATTTCCGCCACCAGTCTGCCCGTTCTGGCGGCCTGCGGCATTGAAGAGGCGTTTCTTGCCGCGGCTGGGCCGCCCGTCATGCGCGTGGGCCTTTATGCCGGCGACACCATGGTGTCGTCGCCACATGAACAGCTATGGGGCCGGGCGCTGGGCCGGGAGCATCTCGACACACTGTTGCGCGATGCGGCAGTTCAGGCCGGCGCGGAGCTTTTCCAGCCTGCCGAGGTCACGGGCCTGAAGCCGGATGGCGAAACATCTGTCTGCACCCTTGAGAATGGACGCGAAATCCGGGCGCGCACCGGCATCGCCGCCTGCGGTTCGTGGAATGCCAAGGGTATCTTCGCCATTCCGGTAACTGGCGACGAGCCCTCCGACCTGTTCGCCTTCAAGGCGCATTTTACGGGAAGCGCCTTGCCGCCGGGCCTGATGCCGCTACTGGCCTTTCCGGGCGGCTATGGCGGCATGGTGATGAGCGATGGCGGGCGCTTGTCCCTGTCCTGCTGCATCCGGCGCGACGCACTGGGGCTGGCGCGGCAGCGTCACGGCGGCAAGGCGGCGGAAGCGGTTCTGGCGCATATCCGCGCCACCACGGCTGGCGTGGAGCATGCCTTGAAGCATGCATCGCTTGACGGTCATTTCCTGTCCACCGGCCCGATCCATCCCGGCATCCGGCCGCGTCATGCGGACGGCGTGTTCTTTGTCGGCAACAGCGCGGGCGAGGCCCATCCCATCATCGCCGAAGGCATCAGCATGGCGATCCAGGCCAGCGGGCTGCTGGCAAAGCTGCTGATCGCTGGCCGCGAAGACGAATATGCCCGCGCATGGCATGACAGGTTCGCCACCCGCATCCGTGCCGCCGCGCTGTTTGCCCATCTGGCCATGCGCGACGACAGCCGCACCATTTGCCGTGCGGTCATTGCACGCTTTCCTCGCATTCTGGACTGGGGTGCGCGTCTGAGCGGCAAGATGTGAGGCTTACTTCGGCAATTTTAGAAGTTGCTCTGGCGGCAGTGCGGCATCGGTAAAACGCGCCTTTGCCACCGCACCCTTAAACCAGTTCACATGGTTGATGCGCACGCCCACCATCACATGGCCGGGACCGTGCGGGGTGAAGGGGACATCGGCTTCCCCTTCCAGCACGCCGTCGACATACATGCGGTAGGTCTTGCCGTCATATGTCTGGGCGACCGCATACCAGGGCCCGATCGGATGAAGCTTGTCCGGAAAGATCAGCGCCTTGCTGCCGGCCTTGCTGTTGACGAAGGCGTCCAGATACCAGCTGCCGTCCTTTACCCGCACCTCGAACATGAAACGCGGATTGGGGTCGCTGGTACCGGCGGGCAGGGAGTCCAGGCCCGTCACCGGATCGGTTTCGACGATATGCATCCAGCGCTGTTCGAAGTCACCGCCCTCGGGGCGGAAGATCGCTTCGATGGTGAAGGTCTTGGCCCCGACCAGCGGGCGATCGGTGAAAAAGAGAGCATCGTCCTTGCCGTTGAACCGCACCGCCGTGCCGACGGGGCTTTGGACCAGTTGTGGATTGCCCTCTACCTTTACCGGGATACCGCCGATCCGGGACAGGTTGTCGAAGGTCCATACCGTTTGCTCGGCGCGCGCGGGCGCCATCGCTAGACAGGCGCCCAAAAGCGCGGCAACCGCGATGCTGCATCTGCTCATAACCCCTCCCAACTTTATCTATATTCTGTATGCACTGTAGCGGCGTTGACGCCCCTGACCGGCGCCTGCAATCTCGCACCCAAAATCACCGGGTGGGGAAACATCTCATGACTTTGGATCGCCGCAAACTGCTGGTCATGGGCGTTGCGTCCTGTTTCGCGCTGCCCTATCAGGCCAAGGCGCAGTATCTGGCCAAGAAGATCAAGATCACCGACGTCAAGGTGATGATCATTCGCGGCACCTGGGACTGGAACCTGATCAAGATCGAAACCGATGCCGGCGTGTTCGGCATCGGCGAGGGCTATTGGGGCCCCGGCGTCAAGGACGTCACCCTCAACCGCTTTCGCGAGCAGCTGATCGGCGAGGACCCGCTGAATGTGGTGAAGCTTTACACCAAGCTGCTGTTCCTCAATGGCGGCTATGGCGCCACCGGCGGCCTGACCATGCATGCGGCCTCGGGCATCGAGATCGCGCTGTGGGATCTGGCGGGGCGTCTGTTGCAGACGCCGGTCTGCAACCTGCTCGGCGGGCGTTTCCGCGACAAGGTGCGCTTCTATCGCACGCTGCAGGCACCCGAGCGCCGCCCCGCAGAGGCGCAGTCCTGGGGCGACCAGGTGGCGGAAGCCAAGGCCAACAATCCCTTTGGCTTCACCGCCTTCAAGGTGCAGGGCGATGCGGTGCCGCGCACCGCCGACCCCACCTTCTCCGAGCCGGGGCACGATCCCTACACCAACGAGCTCACCAACCTTGATATCCGGCGCATCACCGACCGCATGGAGCGCATCCGCAAGGCGCTGGGCGACACCGACTTTGCGATGGAGTGTCACTGGAAATATTCGGTCAATGACGTGATCAAGCTGTGCAACGCCATCGAGCACACCAATCCGCTGTTCGTGGAAGACCCGACCCCGCCGGAAAATCCCGAAACGGTTGAACGGGTGTCAAAGGCCACCAACACGCCGATCTGCACCGGCGAAAATCTCTACGGCTTCCACCAATTCTCCCAGATTATTCTGCGCCAGGCAGTGGCGGGCGTGCATATCGATATTCCCAAGTCGGGCGGATTGTTCGAGGCCAAGCGCATCGCCGATCTGGCCGACCTGTACGGAATCTGGACGGCGGCGCACAACCCGGCCAGCCCGATCGGCACCGCGGCCTCGGCCCATGCCTGCGCCTCGGTGCGCAATTTCCGCGTCCATGAACTGGCCAGGTATGTGGACTGGTGGCCGACACTGGTGACGCATGAAGGGCCGTTCTGGAAGGACGGCTATTTCCACATTCAGGACAAGCCCGGCCTGGGCTTTGACATCAATCCCGATGTCGCCAAGGCGCATCTCGCGCCGGGGGAAAGTTGGTGGGGGTGAGGAACGGCGCGTAGCGCGAGCAGGTCCAGTGGACCTGCGAGAGTGACGAACGCGGCGAGCATGGGCGAGCCGCCGGGTGGTAAAATCAAGCGCATACATGCGCAACACGTTCTTGAGGAGAGTGAAAATGAAAATGTTGAAAGTTGGCCTGCTGGGCTGCGCAATCGCAATTGCCGCGTCCCCCGCCATCGCCCAGGTCAAGCAGACCCGCGCCCAGATGCTGCACTATACCTCGGAATGGAAGGGCGAGCGCTTCCCCGATGGCCGCCCCAAGGTGCCGGACTCCCTGCTGGACCGCGTCACCAAGGTGCCGCTGGAGAATATCTGGGGCTTCCTGCGCTCTCGGGGCTACAACGCCCAGTTCGAGGGCGGCTGGCAGTCGCTGCAGCCCGGAAAACCCTTTGCTGGCCGCGCCCTGACGGCGCAGTACATGCCGGCGCGCCCTGACATGGTCAATGTCATCAATGCCGAAGGCAAGCGCGATGGCCGCGTCACCGGCAATAACCAGTGGCCGATCAACGAACTGGTAATGGGCGATGTCTATGTCGCTGACGGTTTCGGCAAGATCGTGGAAGGCACGCTGATCGGCTCCAATCTGGCCAGCGGCATTGCCGCCCACACCCATTCGGGCTTCATCTTCGACGCCGGCATCCGCGACGCCGAAGAGGCGCGCGAGATCGCCAACCTGCCGGGCCTCTACCGCGCCTATGATCCGTCTTACTGGGTGGACATGACGCTGACCTCGATCAATGCGCCCATCCGCATCGGCCGCGCCGCGGTATTGCCGGGCGATCTGGTGGTGGCCAAGGCCGATGGCGTGATCTTCATTCCGGCAATCCTGGCGGAAGAGGCGGTGATCTCCGCCGAATTCACCCAGCTGGAAGACAGCTACAATTTCGAGCTCAACCGCACCGGCGCCAATGCCGGCGAATTCGAAGGCGGCTGGACACCCAGCAAATACGACGCCATGGCCACCTGGGCGCTGGGCACGCCCGGCCGGGTGCGGATGAGCCGCGCCGATTTCGATAAAATGCTGGCGGCCCGCAAGGCGGCCAATGCCAAGACCATTTCCGAAGTGCCGGGACGCAAGTAACCGGCACCACCTGCGACAAGGGCCGGCGCCTCGCGGCGCTGGCCCTTTTTGCTTGGGCAGGTGTCTATATGCGATACATCAAAAAAGCCCCGCTGGGGCCAACAAGAACAGGAGGGATCATGCGCAAGGCTCTTATCGTCGAGGCCGCCGCCAAGCCGGGCGGGCATTATTCGCACGCCGTCATCGCCAACGGCTTTGTCTATGTCTCGGGGCAGGGGCCGCAGGATCCCAAGACCAATATCGCGCCGGATGATTTTGCCGGCCAGGTGCGCCAGACGCTGCGCAATGTACAGACCATCCTGCAGGGCGCCGGCGCCGACATGAAGGACGTGGTCAAGGTGAACACCTATCTCAGCGACCTGACGCGTTTTGGCGAATACAACACCATCTATAAGGAATTCTTCCCGGGCGAACCGCCGGCCCGCACCACCATCGGCTGCCAGCTTTACGGCATCCAGGTGGAGATCGACTGCGTGGCGGTCCTGCCGGACTAAGGGAGTTATTGATGCGCATTGCCGATCTGGAAACCCCGGTGCCGGTGATCGACCTGGACCGGGTCGAGCACAATCTGGCGAAGATGCAGGCCTATTGCGACCAACACGGCCTCAAGCTGCGGCCGCATATCAAGACCCACAAGATTCCGGCCTTCGCCAAGCGCCAGCTAGAACTGGGCGCAGGCGGCATCACCTGCCAGAAGCTGGGCGAGGCCGAGGTGATGGCCGATGCCGGGCTGGACGACATCTTCATCTCCTATCCGCTGATCGGCGCGGTGAAGGCGCAGCGCCTGGCGGACCTGTCGCGCCGCGCCAAGGTCCGTGTCGGCATCGACAATAGCGTCGCGCTGGAAACCATCGGCCAGGCGGCGCGCGCGTCCAATCATACCATCGGCGTGCTGGTGGAGTTCGACAGCGGAAATAAGCGCACCGGGGTGACATCAGTGGCGCAGGCGCTGGAACTGGCGCGGCGCGTGCAGCAGACGCCGGGCCTTCGCTTTGACGGATTGATGACCTATCCCAGCACGGCTGCCACCGCGCGCTTCGTGGCGGAGGCGCAAAGCGAATTCGACAAGGCTGGCATTCCCATTTCCGTCGTCTCAGGCGGCGGCACGCCCAATGCGTGGAGCGCGCACGAGATTGCCGGGCTGACCGAAGTGCGGGTTGGCACCTATATCTATCACGACCGCGCCACGGTCGGCGCTGGCGCCGCCACGCTGGACGAATGCGCCTTCCACCTGCACGCCACCGTGATCAGCCGCCCCACCGAGGACCGCGCCGTGATCGATGCGGGCTCCAAGAGCCTCTCCAGCGATCAGCTCGATCCCTCATTCGGCAAGGGTTACGGCCTGATCCTGGGTTACGAGGATGCGGTGATCGAGCGGCTCAACGAGGAGCACGGCATCGTCGATCTGTCGCGCTGTGCCACCAGGCCGGTGGTGGGTGAGCGGCTTCGGATCGTGCCCAACCATGTCTGCGTCGTCAGCAACCTGCATGACGAGGTTGCCGTCAGCCGCAATGGCGAACTTGTGGATACCTGGAAAGTGGCGGCGCGGGGAAAGACCCGCTAGAGCGCCGCTACCAGTCCACCACCGAACCGTCATCGGCGTCGAATTGCGGCAGATAGGGCCGGGGCTCGCCGACCTGGGCGCGCAGCTTGTCTTCGTCGATGGTGATGCCCAGGCCAGGGCCTTCCAGCAGCGGGCGATAGCCATTCACGATGGGGGGCAGCGGCTTGGCCAAAAGATCGGAATATTCATTGTCGCCGCGTTCCTGGATCAGGAAGTTGGGAATGGCGGCGGCGATCTGCAAGCTGGCCGCCAGCGAGCAGGGCCCTTGCGGGTTATGCGGCGCGATCGGGGCGTAATAGGCCTCGGCCATCCCGGCGATGATCTTCAGTTCGGTGATGCCGCCGGCATAGCAGACGTCGGGCTGCAGGATCATCGCCGCCTTTTTCTCCAGGATTTCCCGGAAACCCCATTTGGTGAAGATGCGCTCGCCGGTGGCCAGGGGCACGCTGGTCTTCTTGGCCAGCTCGGCCATCACATCGACATTCAGCGCCTGCACTACTTCTTCATAGAACCAGGGATTGTAAGGCTCCAGCGCCGCCATCAGCCGGATGGCGGTGGAGGGCTGCACCGCGCCGTGGAATTCGATGCCGATATCGACATCCGGGCCCATCTTTTTGCGCAGGGCGGCGAAGCGCTCCGTCACGTCGGAGACGTAGCGGTCGCCCTCATTATACTTGGAGGGAACGCGTCCCTTGCCGTCGCGCAGCTGCACCTTCATGGCGTTGACGCCATTCTTCAGGTTGGGCTGGCCATAGACGCGGCAGCGGTCGCGCACCGCCCCGCCCAGCAGCTTGTAGACCGGCAGATTGTAGAGTTTGCCGGTAATGTCCCACAGCGCCTGGTCGATGCCCGACGAAATCGCCGTCTTGATCGGACCGCCGCGGTAAAAGGCGCCGCGATGGATCGCCTGCCAGTGATGCACCACGCGGGTAGGGTCCTGGCCGATCAGATAGTCGCCCACTTCCAGCGCGCCGGCGGCGCAGGCCTTGGCATCGTCCTTCAGCATCTCGCCCCAGCCGGTGATGCCGGTATCGGTGCTGATCTTCACGAACACCCAGCTGTTGGTCAGGACGAAAGTGTCGATCTTTGTGACGCGGATTTTCTCGCGCGACCCGATCGCGGCGCTCTGGGCGCGGGCCGGGGAGGCGAGGCCGCCCAGTCCGAAGGCGACAGCGGGGCCGAGCAGGCCGGCCATGGTGTGGCGACGCGTGAGCATGTGGCTTTCCCCCTGATTTTTGGAAAGAAGCCACCGATTCCACCCTGGCTGTCCAGTCAGGCATCGGCCGGGCCAGAGATCGCGCCGACCTCCATATTCCGGTTTTCGGCCTGAGTAGTTGCGATTGCCTCTCAAGTGAAGTTGCTCTAGTTTCCTGCCGTGAGAATGATAGTGCGTCGCAAAATTAAATATTATGCAGTAACTACAGAGGGATAGCCTTGGCCTATTAGTGTTGGCTACATTGGACAACTTCACAATCATTGATTCGGCTTTTTTAGTTATTGGCGGCGAAGTTATCCTCAACCCAAGGGTTCCAGGTCCCCCTATGGCCACGGTGCTGACAGGCTGCCAAGGGGGGTGACCCACGCACTCTGAGTGCCTGTGTCGGTTATTATGGCTTGGCATTCAGTCGTAAGATCGTGAATAGGCACACAGATGGACCAGCCTGTCCTGAAGCGTAAGTGCAGCGCCTACCATCCCGCAACCGTTCAGGCGAATGTCCTCGCCCAGGCCGATCGCGAAATGCTTTTCAGTCCTGGCCGAAAAGGCATCCTGGAGTTTCCTGGCGGTCAAAGTTACCGCATCCGTTACCGTCAACGTAGGCTGGCTGTCGGCCTCAATTGCATCGAGGGCGTAGCTGCGGACGATCTTCGGGAAAAGTTTCTTAAGGGTAGCACTCATCCCAAAAATCTCGATACCAGCAAAAATGCCATTCACCAAAAATGCGGCGCCTGTTTGGCCAGGGCGCGCCCGAACCATATTGACGACATGATCAAGGGCGGCAGCGTTGTCTTCAAAAATTGCACTGGCAGCGCCTGTTTCAGAATACGCATGCATATGCGCTGACTTAGATGCAATGTCGGACCAAATGTCAGACTGATCTGCACTCCGGCCGCCGCTAGAGCGCAGGCAATTCGAAACTTGCTCGGTCTTGCGCTTGCGAAGTTTAGCGTAGATAGCGCGGTCGGAGGTCCGAAACTCGCGGGAACTCCAGCGCCAACGTCCGCGCTCGACACAGGAAACAGGAATTACAATTTCGCTATGG
>JBEGVG010000069.1:0-12623 GCA_041178445.1 Pseudomonadota bacterium
CTCCGGCGTCGGTCTCTTCTTCGGCATATCCAAGCTCCTTTCCAAGCCAGTTTCTATCAAACCGCTTGGTACAAAAAGAGCCGAGCAGGTCAGTTTTGACTTAAGGTCATGGCGGCGGATATTTTGGATCAGGGCGATTGAGGCTACTGTATGGCCGCCGTCCGATCTAGCTGGGGCGGCGAAGTTAAAACTTGGGTCACTGTTCGAACTGGATATAGTCCTCGCGAACCGGACAGAAGACGTCTAGAATTTTGCAGTCCGTGATTGCACGGCCAGAATGCACTGAATTGGGTGGAATTACGCTGACGGACCCCGCTCGAAGTATCTGCTTAATGCCGTCCACGATGATTTCGAATTCACCCTCGAAAGTGTGAGCGACCTGTTCATGAGGATGAGAATGTTCGGGCAGTATAGTTCCAGCCGGTACATCCCAGTACACGAACGTCATTCCAGCTGATCTGATAAATTTTCCACGCCAGCCTGGAAATGGAGACTTTTCGGGGAGGTCGCCAAGATTTGTATAGGTCATCACGGTATAACTCTATTTGGACACCGCCCCATGAACTGTGGGACGCGCAGGAGAAAATCTAGCGTTCCCGTTTGAAAAACAAAAGCGCCGGGCCAGTTCATGGCTCCCCCGGGTATCCCGATAAGCCGCCACCCAATCCGCCGCTGTGGCCTTGTCCTGCCCCGCAAGTTTACACTTGCGCTGGGCGGGGGCGTGATGGGCGAATGGCCGCTTTTCTCCAAAGCGGTCATTCGTCTCCGGTCAGCCCAATATCCGCTTTGCGCCAACAGCGGACGTCGCCGCATTTCTGGAACCGTATTGGCCCATAAGCTCAAGAGTTAGACGGGTGGGACAGGAAAGGCCTTCCCTGCCTCGTTCAAGGCTTTTGCGAAGCATTAGCCAAAAAATCAATAAGCGCCTAGAAGCTTTGTTATAATTCTGACATATTATGGCGGGGTCTAACCAATGCCCCCTCGCACTAGTGGAAGCCCGGCTCTCTCTCAGGACTGCCGGGCTTCTTTTTGACTCGCCCGGCTTTTTGGTACGGCAAGTATAATATCGGGATCGCGTTCCTATGAATGTCCGCTTTTCTCCAAAGCGGTCATTCGCCCCCGGCCACCCCAATGTCCGCTTTGCGCCAAAAGCGGTCATTCAGGCCTGCAGCCAGGCCCTGTAGCGCGGCAGCTCGGTCGGGTGCGCGGACCGCCGCCAATTAGGCGCTGGTGGGGTGAAGGCCGCCCCGCCACAACCGGCGCTCAGGACGCTCGCATTGCTTTTGCTCCAGAGGTTCTTCTTACGCTTTCAAGTGAAAATTACGGAAAACCGCGCGCCGTGGCTTCCAGCGCCACGCTCAATACGAAACTCGCCGCCGATCTTTTGCACAAATGATTGGACGATCTTCATGCCTAGTCCTTTGAACGCAGTCGGGTCAAAGTCCAGCGGCAGCGGTTGACCATCGTTCGAAACAACGAGCGCGTTGCGTCCGTCCGGATCGGATTCCAGACTAACAACAATTCGGCCACTTCCATATTTGACCGCATTTACAATCAATTCATTGGCGATGAACCCCAATGGAATTGCCGTGAGGGTTGGCACTTCGATTTCGTTTCCTTCTACGAGTATTTCGAGAGTTTTCGTAGAGTCAGAGGAACTTATAGCTGAAAAATCGAGACAGAATTCGCGCAGGTAGTTCCGAAGCGCCACGGTCTTGGTTCCGTCATAGAAATGAAGGCGACGATGCACTCGCTCGATGGTCGCTACGCGATTTACGGCCACAGAAAGCTGCGTCGCCACTTCGGGCGTGACGTCACTCCGGCTTTGCAATGAAAGCAGGCTTACGACCATCTGCAATCCATTCAGCAGACGGTGGTCGGATTAAGAACGCATAAATTCTTGCTCTGCCAACAGCGCATCCTTCTCCAGAAGTAGCGCATCCTTTTGCAGAATAAGACCATGTTCGCGCGTAATCGCGGCTTCCAAAGCCTTTACCGGACATACTTCTAGATGGTGCTCGCAGGGAGCTATTGTCACTGGCGGACGCAGGCTTGCCAGTCTTTTGCGCTCAAAACCGAGCTTGGCTTCCAATGCTTGGCGCTCGATTGGATTATCAGCTGTTTTCAATGCTCTTGAAAACGCGCAATGTTTTCTGTGGCGACCCACGTCGCCTGAGAATGGAATACTTGCTTGTCCATACGCGGCTCCGCCTTCAGGGGGAGCGCCGGGCCGGTTTTCCAGGCTCTCGTGATCTCTCAGCCGGTCCCAACTGAAACCGCCGGGGAACCATCTTCCTATGTTAGGAGGGTGTCAAATGACGCTTCAAAGCCGACTAGGGCAGCGAAAGGCCATCAAAGACGGGGCGATTTCGCGCCGGCTTTTTTGAGGATCGATGGTGCCTGCAGCCCATACGCCGTCGTGTCCCGATTACACAGGAATTACACATCGCCGAAAATAGGCGACTTTCTGTTCAGCAATAAGTCTTTGAAATGTAATGGTGCCCAGGGACAGAATCGAACTGCCGACACGTGGATTTTCAATCCACTGCTCTACCGACTGAGCTACCTGGGCACAGGGGCGCCGCACGCTGGCGGGACGGGCTTATTAGGCGATGGCCCAAGCCCTGTCCAGCACCCCGGGGTTAATCCTCGTCCTCATCCTTTTCCAAAGGATTTGAACGGCTTGTAGGGTCCACCGGGGCGCCGGGAATGGCATAGCCACCCTTCAGCCACTGGCCCAGATCGAGGTCGGCGCAGCGTTTGGAACAGAAGGGCTTGAAGCGCTCGGCCGGGGGCTTGCCGCACAGGGGACACTTAGCCATGGCCGGCCCCTGCCAGCAGCGCGCTGGTCAGAGCCAAAGGCAGGCCCACCACATTGGAATAACTGCCAGAAATTTCCTTGATGAAGCTTTCGGCGCGGCCCTGGATGGCATAGCCGCCCGCCTTGCCCTCGCCCTCGCGGCTTTCGGCATAGCGCGATATCTGCGCCTCGCTCAGGCGCAGCATCGACACCCGCGTCAGCGCCAGACGGGTGCGCAGTTTCCCGTCAGGCGCGATCAGCGCCACCGCGGTCATCACCTGATGGCGGCGGCCCGACAGCAGCGCCAGGCAGGCGCGCACCTGCACCTCGTCTTCGGCCTTGGGGAGAATGCGCCGTCCTAAAGCCACCACCGTATCGGCGGCCAGGATAAAGGCCGGTGCGCCGGTCCATTTTTCCTTCGCGGCGCGAGCCTTTTGCGTCGCGAGCCGCATGGCATGGAGGCGCGGCAGTTCGCCCTTGGCCACGGATTCGTCGATGGCGGCCGGAAGAATATGATCGGGAACGATGCCCGCCTGCGCCAGAAGCGCGGCGCGGCGTGGGCTTTCGCTGGCAAGCACCAGCACGAATTTACCGGAAGCGATAAGTGATACGGCCCTTGGTCAGGTCGTAAGGGGTCATCTCGATCATCACCTTGTCGCCGGTCAGCACGCGGATGCGGTTCTTGCGCATCTTGCCGGCGGTATGGGCGATGATGATGTGTTCATTGGCGATCAGCTTCACGCGGAAGGTCGCATTGGGCAGCAGTTCTTCGACGATGCCCTCGAACTCCAGCAATTCTTCTTTGGCCAATGGGTCCTCTTAGGTCTGTGGGCGGTTGCGTCAGATAGGGGGGAAAAGCCCGAAAAGCAAGGCGTTTCAACCCCTTTTCCTCAGCTATCCGGCCCGGAAAGGCTGGAAAAACGCTGTTTCAGCCGCTCCGCGAGCTGGTCGCGCACCGCCCGGTAGGCGGCCAGCCGCTGTTCGCGCGAGCCCTCCACCGCCGTGGGGTCGATGGTGGGCCAGTATTCGACCTCGGTCGCGGCGGTGCGGGTCAGTTCCACCGCCTTGTGCTGGGCCTCCGGCGACAGGGTGATCACCAGATCGAAGCTGCCGTCTTCCAGATCCTCGAAACAGCGGGGCCGGTGCTGGCCGATCTTCAGCCCGATCTCTGCCATGGCCTCCACCGCCAGCGGGTCCAGCGCCCCCGCCTTCACCCCTGCTGATTCGACATAGACACCCTCGCCGGCAAGATGGCGCATCAGGGCCGCCGCCATGGGCGAGCGCACGGCGTTCATGGTGCAGGCGAACAGGACATTCGACGCTTGTTGCGATTCAATGGGCATCTCAACTCCGCATCTGCAGAACGCAAAGCAGCGTGAACAGCCGCCGGGCGGTGTCGAAATCGGTTTCGATCTTGCCGTCCAGCCGCCTGCGCAACTCGCCGGCGCCTTCGTCGTGCAAGGTCTTGCGCGCCATGTCGAGGGCTTCGATCTGGTAAGGCGGCGCGGTGCGGATCGCCTTGTAATAGTTTTCGCAGATCAGAAAATAATCCTTCACCACCTTGCGAAACGGCGTCAGCGACAGCATCACCCGGGCGTGCGGCGTGCCATCCTGCAGCCGAAGGTCCATCACCAGCCGGTTTTCCTCCAGCCCTAGCGTGAGCTGGTATGGCCCGCCGACCGAATTGATCAGCCGGAAGCTGTTCTTCTCCAGAAGGTCGCAAATCGCGACTTCGCGTTCCTGCTCGATGGCGCGGCTGCGGGACACCATGCTGGCTTCGTCGAGGGTGATCGCCGACAGCCGGAAATCCACGGTCAGTCCTTGCGGTTCAGGCGGGCGGAGATCGAGCGGGCATGCGCTTCCAGCCCTTCGGACTCCGCCAAAGTCAGGGCATCCGGGCCGATGGCGGCCATGCTTTTGGCATCCAGGCTCAGCAAGGTGGTGCGTTTCATATAGTCCAGCACCGACAGACCCGACGAAAACCGCGCCGTGCGCGAGGTGGGCAGCACATGATTGGGCCCGGCGATATAATCGCCCATCGCTTCGGGCGTATGCCGCCCCAGGAAGATGGCCCCGGCATGGCGCACCTTCCTGGAAAAGTCTTCCGGATCGGCGGTGGCGATTTCCAGATGTTCGGGCGCGATGGCGTCGGCCAGCGGCGCGGCGTTCTCCAGCTTCGCCACCGTGATGATGGCGCCATTGTCATTCCAGCTCTTTGTGGCGATAGCCTTGCGCGGCAGAAGGGCGAGCTGCTTTTCCACCGCAACCGCCACCCGATCGGCAAAACCCGCATCGTCGGTGATCAGGATGCTTTGGGAAGACGCATCGTGCTCGGCCTGGCTCAAAAGGTCAGCGGCGATCCATTCCGGATCGTTCTGGCCGTCCGCGATCACCAGGATTTCGGATGGTCCGGCGATGGAGTCGATGCCCACCTGACCGAACACTTCGCGCTTGGCGGCCGCGACATAGGCGTTGCCGGGCCCCACGATCTTGTCCACGGCAGCAATGCTCTCGGTGCCATAAGCCAGTGCCGCCACGGCCTGCGCCCCGCCAATGCGGTAGATGTCGGACACGCCGGCGCGGCGCGCTGCCGCCAGCACCAGCGGACTGATGCTGCCACCGCTGGCGGGCGTCACCATCACGATACGCTTCACGCCCGCGACCTTGGCCGGAATCGCGTTCATCAGGACCGAAGACGGATAAGAGGCCGTGCCGCCCGGCACATACAGACCCACACTGTCCACGCTGGTCCAGCGCCAGCCCAGAACGGCGCCGGTTTCATCGGTGAAGCGTTCATCGGCGGGCAATTGCCGCTTGTGATAGGCCTCGATCCGGCGGGCCGCGGTTTCGATCGCTTCGAGCTGCGCCTTGCTGACCTTGACCAGCGCCGCGTCGATTTCGGAAACCGACAGTTTCAGCGTCTGGGCGGTGATGCCCGCCTTGTCGAACTTGTTGGTCAGCTCGACCAGTGCCGCATCGCCGCGCTTTCGCACATCGGCAATGATGGCCTTGACCACCTGCGCGACATCTTCTTCTTCCTCGCGCGTGGCGAAGAGCAGTTTTTGGAAATCCGCCGCGAAATTCGCATCGGCGGCATTCAGCCTACGCGCCATCGCCAGCCTCGTGATCGGGCACACCACGCGCCGCCCAGGGCCCCGTTATGTCGGCCAGTTCGGCGTCGATACATTCCACCATCAGGCGGATGGCGCCGCCGCCCGCCAGCACGATTTCGATTATTCCGCCGGGATCTTCACCGCCGGCCGGTTCAAAGCGCAATGCCAGCAAGGATACAACAGCATCGCCCGGACCCAGCTTGACCTTCTGCGACTGGACTTTCAGCACGCCGTCGAAATGCAGCCCGGCGCGCACGCGCGTCTTACCACCCGCCTCCCATTGCAGCCGGTTCACCACCGCAGCGAAGCGGCGCTTTTTCGGCAGCCAGGTGAAGTTCTTGAGTTGTCCCACGGCGTCCTGCAGCCGCGCCGACAGTATCTGCAGATCATCGGCATCGGCAGCCGCCAGCCTCAGCCCGCTCATTCGCTGACCCGCGCTATGTCGGCGCCGACACGGGAAAGTTTTTCCTCCAGCCGGTCGAAGCCGCGGTCCAGGTGATAAATCCGGCCCACCACGGTTTCGCCTTCCGCCGCCAGGCCCGCCAGCACCAGGCTGACGGATGCGCGCAGATCGGTCGCCATCACCTGCGCGCCTTTCAGTTTTTCGACGCCGCGCACCGTGGCGGTATCGCCATCGATGCGCACTTGCGCGCCCATGCGCGCCAGCTCCGGCACATGCATGAAGCGGTTCTCGAAAATCTTCTCCCGGATCACCGAGGTGCCGTCGGCCACCACCATCAGGGCCATCATCTGGGCCTGCAGATCGGTGGGAAAGCCGGGATAGGGCGCGGTGGTGATGTCCGATGCCTTGGGCCGTGCGCCATTCATGTGCACTTTCATGCCGCGCGGGGTGGCGGTTATGGTCGCGCCGCATTTGACCAGCAGCGCGTTGAGCGAGGCGATGGTGTCGGGCGCAGCGCCCACCAGTTCGACATCACCGCCGGCAATGGCGGCGGCGATGGCATAGGTTCCGGTCTCGATCCGGTCGGGCATCACGCGATGCGCCGCGCTGTGCAATTTCTCGACGCCCTGCACCGTGATCTCGCTGGAACCCAGGCCCCAGATTTCCGCGCCCATCGCGATCAGGCAATTGCCCAGGTCGATGATCTCCGGTTCGCGCGCCGCATTGACGATCTTGGTGGTTCCCTTGGCCAGGGTCGCGGCCATCATCGCGGTCTCGGTGGCGCCGACCGAGACAAAGGGGAACACTATCTCCGCGCCGCGCAAACCCTGCGGCGCCGTGGCGGTGACATAGCCTTCCGCCAGATCGATCTTTGCGCCCATCGCTTCCAGGGCGTTGAGATGCAGCTCGACCGGGCGGGCGCCGATGGCGCAACCGCCGGGCAGCGACACCTTGGCGGCGCCTTCGCGCGCCACCAGCGGCGCCAGCACCTGAAAGCTCGCCCGCATCTTGCGGACCATGTCATAGGAGGCGAACGCGCTGGTGATGTGCTGCGCCTCCAGACGCATGGTATCGCCCTCGCCGAAATTGCCCGACAGCGTCACCTGAATCTGGACCCCGAAGCTGGCCAGCAGCTCGGCCATGGCGCGCACATCGGCCAGGCGCGGCACGTTGGTCAGGGTCAGGGGTTCGCCCGTCAGCAGCGCCGCCGCCATCAGTTTCAGGGCCGCATTCTTGGCGCCGCTGATGGGGATTTCCCCCGACAGGGGTTTGCCCCCCCGGATGCGAATTCTGTCCATGCTTCTCTCTATGTCGGCCCTGTGGGCCGAGGGGCCCTTGTAGCCCGCCCCGGCGGGAGAGGGAAAGGCGGGAAAAAAGCAGTGCTAGACTGACTTTTTGGGGGGCTTGTCCGGGCGCAGGGCGCCCCCTTCGGATGGGCGGGCCGGGGCCTTGGCGGGAGCGCCTTTTTTACGGCGCAGAAGGTTGGCGCGCAGCGCTGCGGCCAGTTTTTCGGGCGAGGATTTGGCCATCCCAAACGGCTTTCCTTTGGAGAATCCTTACGTTATAGCAGCGCACCCTTGCCCCATTTTGCAGCGCAATTTTGGTTAAGGGTTCGGCGCTACGGTGCCGAAATACCACGGTTGCCGTAGTAGCGTAGTGGTAGCGCAATCCCTTGGTAAGGGATAGGTCGTGAGTTCGATTCTCACCTACGGCACCATTCAACGCCTTTGGACACGGCCAGCGTCAGCGCGGTGCCGTGCGCCAGTCTTGAAATGGTCCGGGCTCCTCACGACATCGGACATGGGGTGGCTGCCTCTTTGTCACCGCATAGGCCCGGCACGTTTATGGAAGTGAGAAGGCCGGACCGGACGATGACGCGAGGCGTGGGGAGAGCAGAATGCATATTTCGCGATTGAGACTGGCCATTTACGCGGTCGCTATCCTGTTCGGCATTCTGGCCGCGCTGCCCAACATCCTGCCGCCCCAAATGCTGGCGAAGATTCCCAGCTTCCTGCCCAAGGACAAGGTCACGCTGGGGCTGGACCTGCGGGGCGGTTCGCATCTGGTGCTCGAAGTCGATTCCAGCGGGTTGGTGCGCGAGCATATCCAGGGCCTCTTGGGACAGGCGCGCCAGCAGCTGCGCACCCAGAAAATTCCCATGACCCTGCGGCGCACCGACACGTCCGTCTTCGTGACCCTGCAGAATGAAGCCGATGCGGCCCGGGCCCTGCCCCTGCTGCGCCAGCTCGCCAACCCGCTCAGCATGGGCGGAACAGACATCGAGTTCAGCCGGCCGACCTCTTCCCAGATCGTGATGACCCTCAATCGCGAGGGCATCCGGGACCGGGTGAATGCCGCGACGGAACAAAGTCTGGAAATCGTCCGCCGCCGCATCGACCAGATCGGCGTTGCCGAACCCACCATCCAGCGGGCCGGCGCCGACCGCATCGTGGTGCAGTTGCCCGGTGTCCAGGACCCCACGCGCATACGCGAACTGCTGGGCAGCACCGCCAAGCTGAGCTTCCACCTGATGGGCGAAGGCGGCATCGGCACCCGCTCGCTTCCGGGCGCCAATGACAATCAGACCTATACCATCCAAGACATCATCGCGATGGCGGGCGATCGGCTCAGCGATGCGCGCGCTGGCTTCGACCAGCAGACCGGCCGCCCTTCGATCAACTTCCGGCTCGACACGGTCGGTGCGCGCCAGTTCGGCGACATCACCCGCAACAATGTCGGACGCCCCTTTGCCATCGTGCTGGACGGAAAAGTCCTGAGCGCGCCCACCATCAACGAACCGATTCCCGGCGGCTCCGGCGTGATCACCGGGAACTTCACCACCCAAGAGGCCAACGACCTGGCCGCCCTGCTGCGGGCCGGCGCACTGCCCGCGCCCCTGACCGTGATCGAGGAGCGCACCGTGGGCGCCGATCTGGGCAGCGATGCCATCGAAAGCGGCCTGAACACCGGACTGATCGGCTTTGCCCTGGTCGTCCTCTTCATGCTCGTGCTGTACGGCGTCTGGGGGCTGCTCGCCAATCTGGCCCTGGCCCTCAACGTCATCCTGACCTTTGGCGCGCTGAGCCTGATGGGCGCGACGCTTACCCTGCCCGGTATTGCGGGTATCGTGCTGGGCATCGGCCTGGCGGTCGACGCCAACGTGCTGATCAACGAGCGCATCCGCGAGGAAACCCGCAAGGGGGCGCGTGCGGTCGTGGCGCTGGATCTGGGCTTCAAGCGCGCCTATTCGACCGTGGTGGACTCCAACCTGACGGCGCTGATTGCCACCGCCCTGCTCTTCTATGTCGGCAGCGGACCGGTGCGCGGCTTCGCCGTCACCATGGCCATCGGCATCGCCATCTCCATGTTCACCGCCGTGTCGGTGGTGCGCGCGGTGATGGTCTTCATCATCAAATACTCGCGGATGCAGGTCTTCCGCATCGAGCCCCTGTTCGGCTTCAAGTTTATCCCGGACGGCACGAACATTCCCTTCATGCGCGGGCGTTTCTTCGGCATCGGCTTTTCGGCCTTCCTGTCGATTTCCTCGGTGATCCTGTTCTTCAATCCGGGCCTCAATTACGGCGTGGACTTCATGGGCGGCCTGCAGATGGAAGTTACCACCTCGAAGAAAGCCGACCTGGGAACATGGCGACAAAGTTTTGAATCGCTCAATCTGGGCGAGGTCACCCTGCAGGAAGCCGATGGCGGCGCGCACATCCTGATCCGCGCCGAACGCCAGCCCGGCGGCGAGACGGCGCAGACCGCGGCGCTGCAAAAAATCCGCGGCGAAGTGGCGATTCTCGACAAGAGGGCCACGATAGCGCGCACCGAAGTGGTCGGCCCCAAGGTCAGCGGGGAACTCGCCTATGCCGGCATCCTGTCGGTGATCCTGGCCAGTATCGCGATGCTTATCTATATCTGGGTGCGGTTCGAATGGCCCTTTGCGGTGGGCGCGATCGCCACCTTGATCCTCGACGTGACCAAAGCCGTTGGCTTTTTTGCCATCACCGGCCTGGAGTTCAACCTGACCGCCATCGCGGCCCTGCTGACGCTGATCGGCTATTCGGTCAACGACAAAGTCGTGGTCTATGACCGCATGCGCGAGAATATGCGCCTGTACAAGAAAATGCCGCTGCGGGAGATGATCGACAAAAGCATCAACGAGACGCTGGCGCGAAGCCTGTACACCTCCATCACCGCCTTCCTCGCCATGCTGCCCATGGCGATCTGGGGCGGCAGCGCGGTGTCTAGCTTCGCCATTCCCATGGTGTTCGGCATCTTCATCGCCGCCAGTTCCTCGGTCTTCATCGCGGCGCCCATCCTGCTGTTCCTGGGCGACTGGCGGACCCGGCGGGCGGCCCGGCGGCCACCCCAAGATGCTGCACTTGCGTCGATCGAGCCTTAAGAACAGCGGGCCGCTCCGCAAAGCGGCCCGCTGACAATTACTCGCTTCGCACCTGCACAGCACAAATATTGTGCGAGACGACTCCACGCCCGGGCAAACCTGCTGCTAGACTTGCTTCTGCCGCACCTTGAATGACGGCCAGACAAACGGGGAGAAGACCATGACCATCAGCACCACGGTTGATCGCGTACCGGCCGCCTTGCGCGCATGGCTGTCCAAGCCGCGCCCCATGCTGATCGACGGCAAGTGGGTTCAGGCCAAGTCGGGCAAGGTGTTCGATGTGCAGGACCCCGCCACCGAGATGTTGCTGGCGAAAGTGGCCGAGGGCGATGCCGCCGACATCGATGCCGCGGTCAAGGCGGCACGCCGGGCGCTGGAGGGGCCCTGGGGCCGCATGAGCCCGTCCGCGCGCGGCCGCATCATTCACAAGATCGGCGATCTGATCCTGGAAAATCTCGACGAGCTGGCGCAGCTGGAGAGCCTGGACAATGGCAAGCCCTTCGGCGTGGCGCGCGTGGCCGATGTGCCGCTGTCGGCCGACATGTTCCATTACATGTCCGGCTGGGCCACCAAGATCGAGGGCAAGTATATTCCGCTCTCCACCCTGGCGGCGCCGGGGCAATACCTGTCCTACACCCGTCCCGAGCCGGTCGGCGTGGTCGGCCAGATCATTCCGTGGAATTTCCCACTGCTGATGGCGGCCTGGAAGCTGGCGCCGGCGCTGGCGACGGGCTGCACCGTCGTGCTGAAAGTGGCCGAGGAAACGCCGCTGTCGGCGCTGCGACTGGGCGAATTGCTCCTGGAAGCCGGGCTGCCCGACGGCGTGGTCAACATTGTTCCGGGGTTCGGCGAAACCGCCGGCGCGGCGCTGGCATCGCATCCCGATGTCGACAAGATTGCCTTCACCGGCTCCACCGAGGTCGGCAAGCTGATCGTGCAAGCCGCCAGCCGCGATCTGCGCAAAGTCAGCCTGGAACTGGGCGGCAAGTCCCCCAACATCATTCTGGGCGATGCCGATATCGACGAGGCCATCGCGGGGGCCACCGCCGGTATCTTCTTCAACCATGGCCAGTGCTGCAATGCCGGTTCGCGCCTGTTCGTGCAGGAGAAGATTTTCGACAAGGTCGCTGCCGGCATCGCGGCGAACGCGGAAAAGATCCGGCTGGGCGTCGGCATGGACCCGGAGACCCAGATGGGTCCGCTGGTGTCGCAAGTCCAGCATGGCCGCGTCAGCGGCTATCTGAAATCGGGCCTGGAGGAAGGCGCCCGCGCCCTGACCGGCGGCGCCCCGCTGAATATGCCGGGATATTTCGTCAAGCCGACCGTGCTGGTGGACACCCGTCCCGACATGAAGGTGGTGCGGGAGGAAATCTTCGGACCGGTGCTGGTGGCGACGCCCTTCAAGGAAGCCGATGACAGACTGATCGCTGCGGCCAACGACACGGTCTATGGCCTGGCGGCGGGCGTATGGTCGCGCGACCTGGCGCAGGCCCACCGCATCGCCAGCCAGATCAAGGCCGGCACGGTCTGGATCAACTGCTTCCATGTCTTCGATTCCGCCCTGCCGTTCGGCGGCTACAAACAGTCAGGCTGGGGCCGGGAAATGGGCCAGGCGGTGCTGTCGAACTATCTGGAGACCAAGGCCGTCACCACGCGTCTTGCCTGAGCCTTAGAGGACGTCCGCGGATTCGCCCGCCAGCAAGGCTTCGGCGCGCTCCGGATGCATGGCCCAGACTTCACCGGCGGTTTCGCGTGGCCGGTAAAATGGCGCCTTGTCGGCGGCGCATCCCATGCCGGACGGATCGGGACTGTCGGCGCAAAAGCGGCGGAATACGCGCTCGATGTCGTCCTCGAATTTCTGGGGAATGTCGCGCGACTGGCGCATGCGGTTGTTCCGCATCG
>JBEGVG010000070.1:0-16525 GCA_041178445.1 Pseudomonadota bacterium
ACCGCGCCACCGCATCGCGGAAGGTATCGCCGCGATGCTCGAAATCCTTAAACTGGTCGTAGGAGGCGCAGGCCGGCGACAGCAGCACAACCGGCGCGGGCGCGGACGAGGCCACGGCGTCGCGGGCGGCGGCTTCCACCGCCTTGTCGAGCGTGCCCGAAACTTCATAGGAGGCTTTTCCGTCCAGCGTGCGGGCGAACACGGCCGCGGTATCGCCGATCAGATAGGCCTTGCGCACGCGCGGGAAGTACGGACTCAGGCTTTCGATGCCGCCCTCCTTGGGCTTGCCGCCCGCGATCCAGAAAATGTCGGGATAGACAGCCAGGGCGCGCGCGGTGGCGTCGGCATTGGTGGCCTTGGAGTCATTGATGAAAACCGCCTTGCCGATATGGCCGACATCCTCCATGCGGTGGGCAAGACCGGGGAAACTGGCAATGGCGGCAATGATCTGCTTGGCATCGCTGACAAAGGGTTTCACCGCGCCATAAGCCAGCGCCGCATTCTGCCAGTTGTGCACGCCGGGCAGACGGGCCGCGTCGGCCATCTCCATCACCTTGTTGGCGCGCCCGCCCAGCGCGTCATACAGCACGCCGTCCACCACAAAGAGCCCGCGTCCCAGCACCTTGCCCACCGAAACCGGATAGGCCTGGGCGGCGGGCTTGTGTTTGGCGGCGGTGGAAAGCTGGGTGAAGATGGCGGCGGAATGATCGTCATCCACGCCGATCACCATCTGGCCGCCCGGGGCGGTCTGCTTGAGCAGGCGCGCCTTGATGGCGGCGTAAAGCTCCATGCTGCCATGGCGGTCGATATGGTCGGGCGACAGGTTGGACAGCAGCGTCACATCGGGCTTCAGCCCCGGCGCCAGATCGATCTGGAAGCTGGACATTTCCAGCACATAGATGGTCTTGGCCGATGGCAGAGAAAGCTCCAGCACCGAATTGCCGATATTGCCGCCGACCTGGGCGTCAAAGCCGCAGGCCTTCAATATGTGTCCCACCAGCGCGGTGGTGGTGGATTTGCCGTTGGTGCCGGTGATCGCAATCACCGGCGCCTTGCCGGGCGCATTGGCATCGGGACGGATTTCGCGGGCGAACAGTTCGACATCGCCGATCACCGGCACCTTGGCCTGGTTCGCATGCACCACAACACCGTGCGGAGCGGGGTGGGTCAGCGGCACGCCCGGCGACAGCACCAGCGCGGAGATATTCTCCCATGGCCATTCGCGCCAGGGCATCAGCTCGGCGCCTTCCTGGCCGCCAAGATCGCGCGCGGTGGAGGAATCGTCCCAGGCGATGACATGGGTGCCGCCGGCCACCAGCGAACGCACCGCGCCCAGCCCGGTGCGGGCCAGGCCGAAGACGGCGACGGTTTTGCTGGCAAAGGCGCGGCTGGCGATCATCGTGTCACCGCAGCTTCAGGGTTGCGAGGCCCAAAAGGGCCAGCACCACCGCCACGATCCAGAAGCGGATCACGATGGTGGGTTCGGTCCAGCCGAGCTGCTCATAGTGATGATGGATCGGCGCCATGCGAAAGACACGCTTGCCGGTGAGCTTGAACGACACCACCTGCACGATCACCGACACGGTCTCGACCACGAACAGTCCGCCCACCAGCGCCAGCACGATCTCATGCTTGGCGGCGACGGCCACAACGCCCAGCGCACCGCCCAGCGGCAGCGAACCGGTATCGCCCATGAAGATGGCGGCAGGCGGCGCATTGTACCAGAGAAAGCCCAGCCCGGCGCCAACCAGCGCCGCCAGGAACACCGCCAGCTCCCCGGTATGGGCGACATAGGGAATTTGCAGGTAACCGGCGAAGACCTCGTTACCGACCAGATAGACAATGAGTGTGAAGGTGGCCGCCGCGATCATCACCGGCACGATGGCCAGCCCATCAAGGCCGTCGGTAAAGTTCACTGCATTGGCGGCGCCGGCAATGACAAAGCCGCCCACCACCAGGAAGAAGAGGCCGAACGGCAGCAGCACGGTTTTCAGGAAGGGCACGGTCAGCACGCCCGACAGGTCGGGCGCCTGGATACGCATGATCAGCCAGGTGGCCAGCGCCGCGACCGCAAATTCGATCAGCAGCCGCGACCGGCTGGTCAATCCGTCGGAGGTGCGCTTGGTCACTTTATAATAGTCGTCCAGGAAGCCCAGCAGGCCGAAGCTGCCCACGACCAAAAGCGCGATCCAGACATAGGGGTTGGACAGGTTGGCCCACAGCAGCGTGGCGCCGATCCAGGGGATCAGGATCAGGACGCCGCCCATGGTGGGGGTACCGGCCTTTTCGATGATATGGCGGGTGGGACCATCGCTGCGGATGGGCTGGCCCTTGCCCTGCTTGATCTTCAGCCAGCGGATCAGCATCGGATTGATCAAAAAGGCGATCAGCAGCGCCGTCACCACCGCCGCGCCCGAGCGGAAGGTCAGGTAACGGAACAGGCGGAAGAAGGCGAGTTCCTCGGTCTGGTTCAGAAGCGACAGGTAATAAAGCATTTCAGTTCGCCCCCCGCAGCGCTTCTATGATCGCCGACATTTTTGCCCCGTTGGAGCCTTTTACCAGCACGGTGTCGCCGGGCTGGACCGCCGCCATCACCAGCGGCGCAAGAAGCCTCGAATTCTCGGCATAGGCGCCGCGCTGCGATGCGGGCAGCACATCCCACAGCGCCTTCATCTGCGCGCCGCAGGCGAACACCAAATCCACCTTGCCCGCGGCAATCGGCGCGGCGAGCGCCGCATGATGGGCCATGCCGCCCTCGCCCATTTCCAGCATGTCGCCCAGCACCGCGATCTTGCGGCCCTTCGCGTTGTTCAGCAGCGCCATGGCCGCAGCCATAGAAGCAGGATTGGCATTGTAGCTTTCGTCGATCACCGAAATGCCGTTCACATCAAAGCGCGCGCCCCGGCCTTTGAGCGCGGTGAAATTCTTCAGTGCCGCGGCGGCGTTCAGCACATCGCCGTCCAGCAACGCCACGGCGGCGAGCGCGCCGACCACATTCTGCGCGATGTGCGCGCCCGGTGCGCCGACATAACAGTCTACCGCCACGCCCAGGATATCGCACTTGACACGCATGCCGGTGCCTTCGGGCGCGGACAACAGAAGCCTAGCGTCGCCATGGGCGCCGAAGCTGACGATCCGCGACACCTTCGCCTGCCGGGCGCGCAAGACGAGGCGGGCGGCATAGGGCGAGTCCGACGGGATCAACGCCGCGCCGCCGGGCTCCAGCCCTTCGAAAATTTCCGACTTGGCGTCGGCGATGGCTTCGCAATTGCCGAAGAATTCCAGATGGGCCGGCGCGATGGTGGTGACCAGCGCCACATGCGGGCGCACAAAGCTGACCAGATTGCGCAGCTCGCCAAAGTGATTCATCCCCACTTCGAAGATGCCGTATTCAGCATTGCGCGGCAGCGCCGCCAGGCTCAGCGGCACGCCCCAGTGATTGTTGTGGCTGGCGGCGCTGGCATGGGTGCGGCCCAGCGCGTTGCAGGCCAGGGCCAGGATTTCCTTGGTGGTGGTCTTTCCGGCGCTGCCGGTGACCGCCAGGATTCCTGCATTGCTGCGGCTGCGGGCGACGCGTGCCAGGTCTTCGAGGCCGCGCTGGGTATGGGCCACGGTCAATAGCGGCCCCCAAGATTCAACAGAGCCGCCATCGGGCGTATGGGTCACCAAGGCCGCCCCGGCATGCGCCTCGAAGGCCGCACGCACGAAATCATGGCCGTCGCGATTGTCGCCTTTCAGCGCCACGAACAGGTCACCCGCTTTCAGGGTGCGGGTATCGATCGAAAGCCCCGACACTTCGAAATCGCGGCTGGCATTGCCCAAGGTGGCGGTTTCGGCTTCGGCAGAGGTCCACAGGCTCATGCGCCGCGCCCTCCCAAAGCCAGCGCGGCCGCCACCGCCTGCTCGCGGTCCGAAAAGGGATGCACTTCGCCCTTTATATATTGGCCCGTCTCATGGCCCTTGCCCGCGATCACCAGCACGTCACCGGTCTTGAGTTCCGCCACGGCGCTGCGGATGGCTTCGGCCCGGTCACCGATTTCGCGCGCGCCCCTGGCGGCGGCCAGGATTTCGGCCCGGATCGCGGCGGCGTCCTCGGTGCGGGGATTGTCGTCGGTGACGATTACGTCATCGGCCAGCTTCATCGCCACCGCGCCCATCAGCGGGCGCTTGCCCTTGTCACGGTCGCCGCCGCAGCCGAACACCACATGCAGGCGATTGCTTGTATGGGGACGCAGCGCCTGCAGCACCTTTTCCAGGCTGTCCGGGGTGTGGGCGTAATCGACATAGATCGGCGCGCCGCTGGCGGCGAAGGCGACCTTTTCCATCCGGCCCGGCGCACCCTTCAGATGCTCCAGCGCCGCGAAGACTTTGCCCGCTTCCTCCCCCAATCCAATCGCCAGTCCCGCCGCCACCAGCGCGTTCGAGGCCTGGAAGGTGCCGGCCAGCGGCAAATCGATGGCATAGGTCTGTCCGGCATAAGAGACGCGCAGCTTCTGGGTGTAGCCATAGCCTTCCAGCGACAAGAGGCGGATTGTGTCGCCTTCCAGCCCCACGGTGATCAGCTTCAGCCCGCGCGCCGTGGCGGCTTCGATAAAGCGTGTCGCATGATCGGCATCGGCATTGACCACCGCCACGCCGTCCTTTGCGACCACTTCGCTGAACAGCCGCAGCTTGGCGGCGAGATAGTCCTCGAAGGTCGGATGATAATCCATGTGGTCGCGGGTGATGTTGGTGAAGCCGCAACCCGAAATCCTGACGCCATCCAGCCGATGCTGGTCCAACCCATGGCTGGAGGCTTCGATGGCCAGATGCTCGACGCCATCGGCCTTCAACTTCGCCAGCAGTTCATGAATCTCGACCGGATCGGGCGTGGTATGGGCCAGCGGCATCACGCCCGTGGGCGCAATCACGCCGACGGTGCCCAGGCTCGCGGCGGGCTTGCCCAGCGCGGTCCAGATTTCGCGCAGGAACGCGACGATGGAGGATTTGCCCTTGGTGCCGGTGATCGCCGCCACGGTATCGGGCTGGGCGTCAAAAAAAGCGGCGGCGTAGCGCGCCAGTCCCGCGCGCGGATTTTCGTCCGGGATGAAGGCCACGCCCAGCGCCGCGACTTCGCTTTCCAGCGCAGGGGTGCCCAGCACAGCGGTCGCGCCGCGCGCCACCGCGTCTTTCACAAAGCGCGCTCCGTCGGTCTTCGTCCCGGCCAGGGCCGCGAACAAATAACCGGGCTTCACCTTGCGGCTGTCGCTGGTCAGACCCTTGAAGTCCTTCACGCCCCTGATCGTGGCCGGCGATTGTGGCGTCATAGCGCCGGCCCGGCGGCAAGCTTGGTCGGCAGCGGAATATTCGGCACGCCCAAGAGCGGGGCGATGCGCTGGATGATGTGGCCGGCCTGAGGCGCGGCGGTATAGCCAGCCGTGGCAAAACCGAACGTATCCTTGGTCGCCTTGGGCTGGTCCATCAGCACCAGAACCGCATAGCGGGGCGCGTGCATCGGAAAGACCGCGGCAAAGGAGGAGCGCAGGGCATTCCTGATATAACGGCCATTGGGGCCGGGTACTTCGGCAGTGCCGGTCTTGCCGCCCACGGCATAGCCGGGTGTATCGGCATTGCGCCCCGTGCCGTTGGTGGCGACATAGCGCAGCATTTCGCGCATCTTCAGGCTGGTTTCCTCGCGGATCACCTGTTCGCCGCGCCGGTCGGCGCCGGGCGCCTGGCGCACGAAGGTGGGTTCGATGCGGCGGCCGCCATTGACCACGGTGGCGAGCGCGGCGGTGAAGCTGAGCGGGGAAACCGAGATGCCATGGCCAAAACCCACGGTGGCGGTTTCGATCGCACCCCATTGGCGCCTGGGGTACAGCGGATAGGCCTTTTCCGGCAGCTCGGTGACAACGGGGGTGAGCAGGCCCAGGCGGCGCAGGAATTCGCTCTGGCGCGCACCGCCCGAGCGCAGCGCGATCTGCGAGGTGCCGATGTTGGAGGACTGGGCCAGAATATCCCAGGCCGACATGGAACCGGGCATGCCATGGGCTTCGCCGATCTCATGCTTGCCGATGCGAAAACCCCTGGGGATGGTCAGCACATCGTCGGGACGGAAGGTGCGGTCCTCCAGCCCCATGGCAAAAGTGAAGATCTTGAAGATCGAGCCCAGTTCGTAGACGTCCTGCGCCATGATGTTGCGCTGGGAGTCGCCGGGCATCATGCGGCGCAGGTTTGGATCGAAATCGGGCAGCGACACCATCGCCAGAATTTCGCCGCTGGTGACGTCCATCACCACGGCGCCCGCCGCCACGGCGCGGAATTTCTCGCGGCTCTTGGCCAACTCGTCAGCGACAATGAACTGGACGCGCATGTCGATGGAGGTGGCAACCTTGCCGCCGGTCGCCTGGCGCAGTTCGTCCTGCAGCCCCAGTTCCAGACCCGACACGCCGCCGCCGTCGGGATCGGTGACGCCCAGCACCTGGGCGGTGGTGCGGCCGTCGGGATAGTAGCGCTTGGCGCCCTTTTCGAATTCCAGGCCCGGCAGGCCCAGCGCCATCACGCGCGCCTCGGCGTCGGGCGTGATCTGGCGTGACACCAGCACATAGAGGCTTTTGGCGGTGTTGAAGGCGCGCAGCAAGCGGTCTTCACTGGCGCCGGTGGCCTGCGACAGGCCGCGCGCCGCTTCGGCCTTGTCCCAGAAAACGCGCGGGCGGGCATAGAGGTCTTTTACGGGAAGGTCGCGCGCCAGAAGCTCGCCATTGCGGTCGGTCAGATCGGCGCGGGCGGCCAGCACGGTGGCGGCGCGGCCATTTTCCCAGGGCTGGAGCAGCGTGACATGAACAAGGCGAAGTCCCACCAGCGCGAAAGCGACAACACAGAGTCCCGCTCCGATAACAATGCGCCGCTGAAAGAGAGTGGGTGCCTCGCTCATGCCCTCACATGCCGGAGTGGGAAGTCGGAATGACGGTCGCGGCCGGAGCGGACGCGGCAGGAATTTCGGCGTTGGCGTTGCGCAGCGGCGCATCGTTCAGCGGCGCAGGGTCGGCGCCCCGGCGCGGCAGCAGATCGAAGGAGGAGAGCTGCACCGAGGCGCTGTCGCCCATGCCCAGGCGCGACACCGCCAGCTTCTGGATCTGCGCCGGCGAGGCGACATGCTGCCATTCGGTTTCCAGCACGCTGAAGTGCAACTTTTCCTGCGCGATATCGCGATTGACCTTGCTCAGCGTCAGATGCGCGACGCGGGTCTTTTCGGAGACATGGTAGAGCCCCAGGATGGAAAGCCCCATCAACGCCACGCAGAAGAAGTTCAGCACGCGAACCATGTTCTCTCCTATGCCGCCAGTTTGATGCCGGCGCGCAACTTGGCGGACCGGGCTCGTGGGTTGGTTTCGATTTCTTCGAGGGAGGGCGTCTGCGCGCCTTTGGTCAGAAGCTGGAAGGCGGGCTTGGCGGGCGCGGCGGCGGGGGCATGGCGCGAGGCGCGCGGCGCACTGGTGCTGCGGCTGCCCAGAAACTGCTTGACGATGCGGTCTTCCAGACTGTGGAACGACACCACCACCAGCCGGCCTTCGGGCTTGAGAATACGCAGCGCCGCGTCAAGGCCGCGTTCCAGTTCGCCCAGCTCGTCATTCACGTGAATGCGCAGGCCCTGGAAGGTGCGGGTGGCGGGATGGATGGCATGGCGCAGGGCGGCGGGGCCTTGCGCCTCGGAAACGATTTTCGCCAACTGCATGGTGCCGGTGACGGGACGCGCGGCGATGATGGCGCGGGCGATGCGGCGGGCATTCTTTTCCTCGCCGTAACGCGAAATGATCAGCGATAAAGTGCGCTCGTCGGCGGTGTTGACCACATCAGCGGCGCTTTCGCCCGACAGGCTCATGCGCATGTCGAGCGGGCCGTCTTCGCGAAACGAGAAGCCGCGCGCCGGCTGGTCGAACTGGAAGGAGGAAACGCCAAGATCGAGAACCACGCCATCGCTTTCGCTGGCGAACTGATCCATGGCGGAGAATTCGCCCTGCACCAGCGTCAGCCGGCCCGCAAAGCGTTCGACCAGCGCCTGTCCGCGCGCAATCGCGTCGGGGTCGCGGTCGATGCCCAGCACCGTGCAGTCGGCGGCTTCCAGGATGGCGCTCGAATAACCGCCGCCGCCGAAGGTGCCGTCGACATACTGCGCGCCGTCACGCGGGCTCAGGGCTTCAAGCACTTCGTTCAGCATCACCGGCAGATGACCGCTCAAGAGGCATCTCCGCTGCGGGCGCGTTCCATGCGGGCCTTCACGCGGGCCAGCGCTTCGGCTTCGATCGGGGCATAGGCGTCGGCATCCCAGATCTGGAATTTTTGCGCCTTGCCGACGAACACGATTTTGTCCTTCAGCCCGGCATGGGTGATCATCGGATCGGGAATGCGCACGCGGCCATTCTCGTCGATCGGCAGCGCCTGGGTGCGCGCGATCAGCGCGGTGGCTTCGTCATCGAAGCTGGCGGAGAAGAACGGATCCTGCGCGGCCAGACGCGCGGCGATGGAATCCAGCAGCGACTGGCCGAAGGCATCCAGCGCGCCATCGATGAAGCTGGGGCAGATGTAAACGCCGATGGTGTTCTGCGCGGCCAGGATGTGGCGATAGGTGGCGGGAATGCAGACCCGCCCCTTGCTGTCGAGCGACCCTGGTACCGTCGAAATGAACGGCTGGACCAACCCGGTCATAGCGCCTGATACCCCCTGGCCCCGGAAGCCTGAGCGGCCGCTTTGGGCGGCGGCGCGTCAGGCGGGCTGATAAGCCCTTTGGGACGGTATGGGATAGCATGGGATGGCTTGGGCCGTCAAAACAAAAACCCAAAGATTTTAGGGGCTTGGCTGGTATTTCTACCTAGGTAGCCCCCTAGGGGTAGGGCCCATGAGAACGATTAATGAACGCGGTAATACTGTGGTTAAACCGGTAAACAAGGCGTTAACGATTTGGGCCGCTCCACAACCGGGGATTGTGTCATGAGGCTGCATCAAAGCTTCTGCCCGGCCACAACCTGGAGATGATTCGAGGCGCTGGACATCGCCGCAGCGATGCGGAACCTCTCGCCCACAAGCATCACCGACAGCAAAGGACACGACATGAAAATCGGATTTATCGGCCTGGGCCGGATGGGCGGCCATGTCGCCGCGAACCTTTTGAAGGCGGGTCACAGCGTGACGGTGTGGAACCGGTCGCAGGAGCCGGTGCAGGCGCTGGTCGCCCAGGGCGCGGTCGCCGCCAAGACACCGGATGAGGCCATGCAGGGCGACGCGGTGTTCTCGATGCTGTCGAACGATCAGGTGATGCGCGAGGTCGGGCTGGCGGGGCCGCTGCTCGAAAAAGCCAATAAAAACCTGATCCATATCAATCTCGCCACCATCTCGGCGGCGTTTGCCAAGGAGCTGGCGGCAGCGCATGCCAAGGCGGGCCTCGGTTACATCTCGGCGCCGGTGTTCGGCCGCCCGGAAATGGCGGAAGCCGCCCAGCTGGTGCTGGTGGCGGGCGGACCGGCCGAGCAGATTGCCAAGATGCAGCCGGTGTTCGATGTGATCGGCGCCCGCACCGTGCCGCTGGACGCCGCCGAGAAAGCGAACCTGTTCAAGATCGCCGGCAACTTCATGATCGCCGCCGAACTGGAAGCCACCGGCGAGGCCTTTGCCCTGCTGCGCAAGGGCGGCGTGGACCCTGCTTTGTTCCATGATGTCTTGAGCGGGCGGCTGTTCACCGGCGCGGTGTTCAAGAATTACGGCACCATGATCCTGAACCGGGTTTACGAGCCTGCGGGCTTTGCCCTGACACTGGGTCTGAAAGACGTGAACCTCGCCCGCAGCGCCGCCAGCGATCTTGGGATGACGCTGCCCACCGCCGAACTGCTCAAGACCAACTACGACCAGGCGATCAGCTGGGGCTGGCAGGACAAGGACTGGGCCGCCATCGGCGAAGTGCCTGCGAAGAAGGCGGGCGTTTAAATGCCGAACGGAAATCTAGATGCCGAAGAACTAAAAAAGGCATCTGAGCTGCTTAGTTATATCAGAGATCGGCTGAAGGAATTTTCTCACGACGATCCTTTGCTCCTGTTTGCCTATCGCAGAAAAATTGCAAAAGAACTGCAGTATGACGAACGCGGAAAGCCCGGCGCGCGCGGCAAACTTAAGGCAATGAAATGGGGTCTGCAGAACGGGAAGTGCGCTGAATGTAGTGAAAAATTACCCGTCAAGTATTCTGAGCTTGACCGGAAAGTAGCGGCTGACGGGTATACCGTCGAAAATACAGAACTTGTTCACGCGAAATGCCATCAGGCACGACAAGCCGCCAAACGATACACCTAAAAGAAAAAGCGTCAGATGGCCTGTAAGCCGGGTTCTGTACCGCCCATTCTTCTTGCGAAGAAAGTGCGGTGGTGACCATTCCTCTGGGATGGGTGTTACCACCCACCTCACGCGACCGACCCGGACGACTGGCCGAAAAAACCAACGTGCCGTCCCTATTTGGTCTTGCTCCCGGTGGGGCTTGCCTAGCCGCTCCTGTTGCCAGGAACGCGGTGCGCTCTTACCGCACCATTTCAACCTTGCCGGGCCTTTAGGGCCTTAGGCGGTGTCATTTCTGTGGCGCTATCCCTGGGGTCGCCCCCGCCGGCCATTAACCGGCACCGTTTTTCCGTGGAGCCCGGACTTTCCTCGAACTTCTTGCGAAGCCCGCGGTCACCCGGCCATCTGACGGCCGCCTTATACGCCGGCCTGCCGAATGAGGGAAGCGAGCATCTGCGCGCATTCGCTGTCCCATTCACCATTCAGCTTTGCGGGGCGGAAATGGCGCTGGAAGGCGGTGATGACCTTGTCCAGGGGCGCGTTGGGATCATAGCCGTAGCGGATCAGGCTTTCCGGCCCGATGTCGCTGGCGATGCCTTGCGGCCACAACCCGATCCCCGCCGCCGCCAGTTTTTCCCATGGGAAAAGCTCGCCGGGATCCTCTTTCCGCGTGGGGGCGACATCGCTGTGGCCCAAAACCAGCGACGTCGCGATGGGATGGCGCATCACGATGGCCTGCGACAGGCGGATCAACGCCGCGATCTGCGCATCGGGAAAGGCGCGATAGCCCCATTCGTGGCCGGGATTGACCAGTTCGATGCCGATGGACCTCGCGTTGACATTGTCGGCGCCCGCCCAGTGCGACACGCCGGAATGCCAGGCGCGGCGGTCTTCGGGCACATGGGCATAGACCGTGCCGTCTTCGTCAATGGTGTAATGGGCCGAAACCTTGGCCTCGGCATCGCACAAGCGCCCCAGCGCGGCGGCGGCGCTTGGCATGCCGGTATAATGCAGCACCAGCATGTCGATGGAACGTCCGCGTTCGTCATGGTTGGGCGAAGGGCGGTCCAGTATTTTCATGGTGCAAGCCCCCGCTCGATACGGATCTTGTCATAGGCGTTGTTGATCGCCGCCAGCTTGTCGGTCGCCAGCTTGATGAATTCGGGCGGCACGCCGCGCGCCATCAGACTGTCGGGATGGTTTTCGCGCACCAGGCGGCGATAGGTCTGTTTCAGCTCGTCTTCATCGGCGGAATAGGAAAGGCCCAGGATCACATAAGGATCGGTCAGTTCCGGCGCGAAATGGCTGGCGCGGATGCGGCGATATTCCCCCGGCGCGAAGCCGAAAATTTCCGCCACCCGTTCCAGGAATTTCGCCTCCGCCGGGTGCAGCACGCCGTCGGCCTTGGCGATCTCGAACAACCCGTCCAGCACGTCCTCCAGCACCGCCGGATTGCCAACAAACAGTTTGGCGATCTGCTGCGCGTAATGTTCGAAGCCGGCAATGTCCTGGCGCGCCAGGTCGAAGATGCGCTTGACGTTGGCGACTTCGGCGGGGGGAATGGAAAAGACCTTGCGGAAAACCTCGAAATCCTTGTCGGTGACCACGCCGTCGGCGCGCGCCATCTTGCCCGCCAGCGCCACCATGGCGATGGTGAAGGTAACGCCGGGATCGGTTTCGCGGTCGAGCAGGAAATGCCCCGCGACCGCCCCGACGATCGCGCCTATCGGCCCGCCGACAAACAGCCCCGCCGCGGCGCCACCAACTTTGCCCCATACCGACATGGCTTCAATCTAACGTGTCGGAACGCGATTGCGAACCCCGGCGTCCCAGCCAGAAGCTGGCACCGATGCCCGCCGCCAGCATCAGGCAGGCCACCAGCCATTGCTCGCCTTGCAACAGCGCCACGCCCGCAGCTCCGATATCCACCTGGGCAAGGGTCATGGGCAACATGCCGACGAAGGAGCCGATCAGATAATGGCGCCAGGAAAGATTGGTCATGGCCAGCAGCGTGTTGGTCAGGCTGTGCGGCAGCGGTGTCAGGCGCAGGATCGCCACGGTGCGCCAGCCGCCGGTTTCCGCGCGCTCCACCAGACGTCCGATGCCGGGCGAGGTGTCGAGCATGCCGGTGGCGCCGAACCAGCGCACAAAGGCAAAGCCCGCCGCCGCGCCCGCCAGCGCGCCAGTGATCGCCCAGATCGTGCCCCAGAAGAATCCAAAAATGAGACCGGCCGCGATGCCCAGCACGGTGCGCGGCACGAACAGCAGGCTGGCGGCCATCTGCAGGCCGATGAAGATGACCGGCGCAAAGGGATTGGCGGCGATGGCGTCACGGATCGCCACCGGATCGATCATGTCGCGCCAGTAGATGGCGGCGGCAATGCCCGCCGCCAGCATCCCCAATGCGACAATGCTAAAAATCTTCACCTAGGCAGCATCCACCTTGCGGGGGTTGTAGTTGAGAAGCGGCGCCAGCCAGCGTTCGGCGGTGGCGACATCCCAGCCCTTGCGGCGGGCATAGTCCTCTACCTGGTCGCGCTCGATCTTGCCGATGCCGAAATAGCGGCTTTCGGGATGGGCGTAATAGAAGCCCGACACCGAGGAGCCCGGCATCATCGCATAGCTTTCAGTCAGCTTGATGCCGACCTTGTCCTCGGCATCCAGCAGCTTGAACAGGGTCGCCTTTTCGCTGTGCTCGGGCTGGGCGGGATAGCCCGGCGCCGGGCGGATGCCGCGATAGCTTTCCTTGATCAGCTCCTCGTTGGTCAGCGTTTCGTCCGCCGCATAGCCCCAGTAATTCTGACGAACCAGCTGGTGCATGCGTTCGGCAAAGGCTTCCGCCAGACGGTCGGCCAAAGCGCGCAGCAGGATGGCGGAATAATCGTCCTTGGCGGCCTCGAACTTCTTGATGTGCTTGTCTTCGCCCAGGCCCGCCGTCACGGCAAAACCGCCGATATAGTCTTCGACGCCCACCGGCGCGATGAAGTCGGACAGCGCCAGGTTGGGGCGGCCCGTATCGCGCGCCATCTGCTGGCGCAATGTGTGGAGCGTGGCGATGGGGAATTTCCTCGCCTTGTCGCCATAGATGACGATGTCATCGACATTGTCCGGCGACTGGTTGGCCGGCCAGAAGCCGATCACGCCGCTGGCCTGCAGCCATTTGCCCTCGATGATCTTGGCCAGCATCTTCTGGGCGTCAGCGAACAGTTCGCTCGCGGCCTTGCCCACCTTGTCGTCGGTGAGGATGGCGGGATAGGGCCCGGCCAGTTCCCAGGTCTGGAAGAAGGGCGTCCAGTCGATGTACTGGGCCAGTTCAGCCAGATCGTAATTGGTGTATTTGCGCACGCCGAAGAAGCTGGGGGCCGGCGGCTTGTAATCGGCAAAATCCGGCCTGGCGCGGTTGGCGCGCGCCTGCTCCAGGGTCAGCCGCTTGCCGCTGACCTGCTTGTTGGCATGGGCCGTCGCCATTTTTTCGTATTCGGCGCGGATGTCGGCGGCATAGCTGGCGCCGGTTTCCTTGTGCAGCAGGCTGGAGGCCACGCCCACGGCGCGCGACGCGTCGGTGACATAAACCGTCTGGCCGCGGCGATAGCTGGGATCGATCTTGACCGCCGTATGCACTTTGGAGGTGGTGGCGCCGCCGATCATCAGCGGAATGTCAAAGCCCTGGCGCTCCATCTCGGACGCCACCGTCACCATCTCGTCCAGCGAGGGGGTGATCAGGCCGGAC
The DNA here is from genome assembly GCA_041178445.1 of Pseudomonadota bacterium. Lineage (GTDB taxonomy): Bacteria > Pseudomonadota > Alphaproteobacteria > Micropepsales > Micropepsaceae > Rhizomicrobium. Next base: position 14,027 of record JBEGVG010000070.1, read on the forward strand.
AGGCCGATGATGTTGGCCTTGTGCTCTTTGGCGGCGTCGAGAATCTTCTGGGTCGGCGTCATCACGCCCAGGTCCACCACGTCATAGCCGTTGCACTGCAGGACCACGCCGACAATGTTCTTGCCGATGTCATGCACATCGCCCTTGACCGTGGCCATGATGATCTTGCCTGCCGGTTCCTTCACCTGGCTCTTGTCGGCATCCATGAAGGGCAGCAGATAGGCCACCGCCTTTTTCATCACGCGGGCGGATTTCACCACCTGCGGCAGGAACATCTTGCCCGAGCCGAACAGGTCGCCCACCACATTCATGCCGGCCATCAGCGGGCCTTCGATGACATGCAGCGGCTTTTCCGCCGCTAGCCGCGCTTCCTCGGTATCCTCGACAATGAAGGCGTCGATGCCCTGCACCATGGCGTGTGCAATGCGTTCGTTCACCGGCAGGCTGCGCCAGGCGGCATCTTCCACGGCGGCGACGGACCCATCGCCCTTGTACTGCTGCGCCAAGGTCAGCAGCCGTTCGGTCGCATCCTCGCGCCGGTTGAACAACACGTCTTCAATGCCTTCACGCAGCGGCGTCGGAATGTCCTGATAGACCGTGAGCTGGCCGGCATTGACGATGCCCATATCCATGCCCGCCTTGATGGCGTGGAACAGGAACACCGAATGCATCGCCTCGCGCACCTTCTCATTGCCCCTAAAGGAGAAGGAGAAGTTGGAAACGCCGCCCGAAATATGGGCGTGCGGATTCTGGGCCCGGATAACCTCGGTGGCCTCGATGAAGGCCTTGCCATACTCGTTGTGTTCTTCCAGGCCCGTGGCGACCGCGAAGATATTGGGGTCGAAGATGATGTCTTCCAGCGGGAAGCCGACTTGGTTCACCAAAATGTCATAGGCGCGCTTGCAGATCTCGATCTTGCGTTCCTTGGTGTCGGCCTGGCCGACCTCGTCGAACGCCATCACCACCACGGCGGCGCCGAAGCGGCGCACTTGCCTGGCCTGCTCAAGGAACTGCTCTTCGCCTTCCTTGAGCGAGATGGAATTGACGATCACCTTGCCCTGGCAGCATTTCAGGCCGGCCTGGATCACGTTCCACTTGGAACTGTCGATCATCAGCGGGACGCGCGAGATGTCGGGCTCGCCCGCCATCATGTTGACGAAGCGGGTCATCGCCGCCGCGCCGTCGATCATGCCCTCGTCCATGTTGATGTCGATGACCTGGGCGCCGCTCTCGACCTGCTGGCGGGCAACCTCCAGCGCGGTTTCATAATCGCCCGCGACGATCAGCTTGCGGAACTTGGCCGAGCCGGTGATGTTGGTGCGCTCGCCGACATTGATGAAGTTCAAATCGGGGGTGAGCGTGAAGGGCTCCAGCCCCGACAGGCGCATATATTTGGGCTTGTCCGGGATCGCGCGCGGCGTCACGCCCTTGATCGCCTTGCCGAAGGCGGCGATGTGGTTGGGCTTGGTGCCGCAGCAGCCGCCGACAATGTTGACCAGGCCCGAACGGGCGAATTCGCCGATCATCTCGGCCATCTGTTCGGGGGATTCGTCATAGCCGCCAAATTCGTTGGGCAGGCCGGCATTGGGATGGGCCGACACCAGCGTGTCGCAGGCGCCCGACAGTTCGGCGATATAGGGGCGCAGTTCCTTGGCGCCCAGCGCGCAATTGAGCCCGATGGCAAAGGGATCGGCATGGCGCACCGAATGCCAGAAGGCGGTCGGCGTTTGGCCGGTCAAAGTGCGGCCCGACAGGTCGGTGATGGTGCCGCTGATCCAGACCGGCAGGCGCAGGCCCATTTCCTCGTACACTTCCTCGATGGCATAGATCGCCGCCTTGCAGTTCAGCGTGTCGAATACCGTCTCGATCATGATGACGTCGGCGCCGCCCTTGATCAGACCGCGGGTGCCGTCGCGATAGGTTTCGCGCAGCTGGTCGAAGGTGATGTTGCGGAAGGCCGGGTCGTTGACGTCGGGCGAGATGGTGGCGGTACGGTTGGCCGGGCCCAGCACGCCCGCAACCAAACGCGGGCGGTCCGAGGTGGAGAACTCGTCGCACAGATCGCGCGCCAGCCGGGCGCCTGCCTCATTGAGCTCGCTGACCAGATGGCCCAGGCCGTAATCTTCCTGGCTGGTGAAATTGGAGTTGAAGGTGTTGGTCTCGATGAAATCGACGCCGGCATCCAGGTACATGCGGCCGATATTCTCGATGATCTCCGGCTTGGTCAGGGTCAGAAGATCGTTGTTGCCCTTCAGCTCGGAGGGATGATTGCCGAAGCGCTGGCCGCGAAAATCATCCTCGCCCAGCTTGAAGCCCTGGATCATCACGCCCCAGGAGCCGTCGAGCAGAAGCAGGCGCTTCTTGGCCTCTTCCTTCATCCAGGCAATGCGGGCGTCTCGCGTAAAACTCATGACAGTTCCTTGGTACGAAGTCCGAGAATGCGGCAGGCCGCATAGGTCAGGTTGGCCTGGTTGAGCGTGTAGAAGTGGAACGAGCCGA
>JBEGVG010000071.1:0-4098 GCA_041178445.1 Pseudomonadota bacterium
TTCGCTGGCTTTTACCTTCACCTACGCCACCTGGGCGGCCAAGAACCCCCGCGCCGGCAACCTGCTGGTGCCGCTGCTGGACATCCTGCAGTCCGTCCCGGTGCTGGGCTTCCTGTCGGTCACGGTGGTGTGGTTCCTCAGCCTGTCGCCGGGGCGCATCTTCGGCGCGGAACTGGCCTGCGTCTTCGCCATCTTCACCAGCCAGGCCTGGAACATGGCCTTCAGCTTCTACCAGTCCCTGCGCACCGTGCCCGACGACCTGACCGAGGCGGGCCGTATGTTCGGACTTTCGGCCTGGGCGCGCTTCTGGCGCATCGAGGCGCCCTTCGCCATGCCCCCGCTGATCTGGAACATGATGGTATCCATGTCGGGCGGCTGGTTCTTCGTGACCCTCTCCGAGGCGATCAGCGTCGGACAGACCAGCATCGCCCTGCCCGGCATCGGCTCCTATATCGCGGTGGCCATCGCCCAGCAGAATATGACCGCCATCCTCTACGCCATCCTGGCCATGCTTGTGGTGATCCTGATCTATGACCAGCTGCTGTTCCGCCCGCTGGTGGCCTGGGCCGACCGTTTCCGGATCGGCGACGAACAGGCCGAAGACCCGCCGCAAAGCTGGGTGTTCGACATGCTGCGCCGTTCGCGCCTGATCGACTGGATGACGGCGCCCTTCGACCAGATGATGCGCTGGAGCTACCGCTTCCAGACGCCATCTTTCGGCGTGCGCGCGGCCTTGCGCGATGGCGACAGCCGGATGGCCGATTTCCTCTGGTACGCCATATTGGGGGTGCTGGGCCTGTACGCGGCTTTTCGCATCTGCGCCTTCGCCTACGCCAATCTGAGCTGGGGCGATCTGGGCACGGCGGTCGGCCTGGGCTGCCTGACCCTGCTGCGCGTGGTGGTGTTGATCGCGCTGGCCAGCCTGATCTGGACCCCGATCGGCATCTATGTCGGCCTGCGTCCGCGCCTCACCCGCATCGTGCAGCCGGTGGCGCAATTCTTCGCCGCCTTCCCCGCCAATATTCTGTTTCCGCTGGCGGTGTCACTGATCGTCTTCTGGTCGCTCAATCCCGACATCTGGCTGTCGCCGCTGATGGTGCTGGGCACCCAATGGTACATCCTGTTCAACGTCATTGGCGGGGCCAGCACTATTCCCAAGGAGATGTTGGATGCCGGCGACAATTTCGGCGTCAAGGGCTGGCTGTGGTGGAAGAAGATCGCGCTTCCGGCGGTGTTTCCCCATTATCTGACCGGCGCGATCACGGCATCGGGCGGCACCTGGAACGCCTCGATCGTGGCGGAAGTCGCCAACTGGGGCGATACCAAGCTGCGGGCCCATGGTCTGGGCGCCTATATCGCCGACGCCACCCAGGCCGGCGATTTCCGCCTTGTCGTGCTGGGCATCGCCGTGATGGCGTTTTTCGTGGTGGTGGTGAACCGGCTCTTCTGGCGGCCGCTTTATTGGTACGCCGAACGCAAGTACCGTTTGATCTGACATGACCAATCTTCTGGAAGTGCGCAATGTAAAACGGTCCTTCCCCCGCGGCGGCGGCGAGGAATTGCTGGTGCTGGACGACGTCAACCTGACCCTGAAACAGGACGAGATTGTCGGCCTCTTGGGCCGTTCGGGTTCGGGCAAGTCCACGCTGCTGCGCCTGATCGCGGGGCTGGCGCGGCCGCAGGGCGGCAGCCTGACCTATATGGGCGCGCCCATCGAAGGCCCGGCGCAAGGCGTCGCCATGGTGTTCCAGGGCTTTGCGCTGTTTCCCTGGATGACGGTGCTGGAAAATGTGCAGCTGGGACTGGAGGCGCTGGGCTTGCCGCAGGCCGAAATCCGCAGCCGCGCCCTGGCGGCGATCGATCTGATCGGTTTGGACGGCTATGAAAGCGCCTATCCGCGCGAATTGTCGGGCGGCATGCGCCAGCGCGTCGGCTTTGCCCGCGCCGTGGTGGTGCATCCCAATATTCTTTTGATGGACGAGCCCTTCAGCGCCCTGGATGTGCTGACGGCGGAAAATCTGCGCACCGACCTAGTGGAGCTGTGGGGCAATGGCAAGCTGCCGATCAAGGGCATCATGCTGGTCACCCATAACATCGAGGAAGCGGTGTTGATGTGCGACCGGGTGCTGCTGTTTTCCTCGAACCCCGCCAAGGTCAGCGCCGAGATCGTCATCAATCTGCCGCAGCCGCGCGACCGCACCAGCCCCCAGTTCGAGGATTATGTCGACCGCATCTATGTCGAAATGACCGCCAAGCGCGTCGAACGTATGCGCCAGGCGCTGGGCGCCACCGGCACCAACATGGAGCTGGCCCATGTTTCGCCCAACCAGATTTCCGGCCTGATCGAGGCCCTGGCGGCGGCGCCCTATGACGGCAAGGCCGACCTTCCCGACATTGCCTATGAGCAGGAACTGGAAGTCGACGAACTCTTCCCCGTGGCCGAAGCCATGCAGCTGCTCAGGCTGGCGGAAGTGGAAGGCGGCGATATCAAGCTGACGCATATGGGCAAACGCTTTGCCGATAGCGAACTCAACGAGCGCAAGGAGATCTTCTCCCGCGCCCTGATGAACCATGTGCCGCTGGCCGCCCATATCCGAAAAGTTCTGGACGAACGCGCCAGCCACAGCGCGCCCAAGACCCGCTTCCTGGACGAGCTGGAAGATCACATGGCCGAGGACACGGCGGAGGAAACGCTCAAGACGATCGTGAGTTGGGCGCGTTTCGGCGAGCTGTTCTCCTACGACGACGACGCGGCGTCCTTCAGTCTGGAAAACCCGACCTAATTCTCCGTGGGCAGGCTCGACCCGCCCATCCAAAGACAGGAGCGCGTTGCTCTGGATGGCCGGGTCAAGCCCGGCCGTGGAGAGTTATGCCGGCTTCGGCTTGACCGTGCTGGCTGCCAGCTTGGCGCGAGCGCGAGCCTGATCGGTATTCTCGCCGCGGGCCAGGGCCACGCCCATGCGGCGTTTCACAAAACTTTCCGGCTTGCCGAACAGGCGCAGGTCGGTGCCCGGCACTTTCAGCGCGTCGTCCACACACGCAAATGTCATGGCCTTGGCGTCCGCCCCGCCATAGATCACCGCCGAAGCGCCGGGCGAAGACATTTGGGTGTTGACCGGCAGGCCCAATATGGCGCGGGCATGCAGGGCGAATTCCGATTGGTGCTGGCTGACCAGCGTCACCAGCCCGGTATCATGCGGGCGGGGCGAGACTTCCGAGAACCAAACCTCGTCGCCCTTCACGAACAGCTCGACGCCGAAAATGCCCAGCCCGCCCAGCGCGCCGGTGACCTTGGCGGCCATGTCGCGGCTCTTGGCCTTGGCCGCCTCGCTCATGGCCTGGGGCTGCCAGCTTTCGATGTAATCGCCATCCTTCTGGACATGGCCAATGGGCTCGCAGAAATGGGTGCCATCAGCCGCCCGCACCGTGAGCTGGGTGATCTCGAAATCGAAAATGATCTCGCCTTCCACGATCACCCGGGCCTCGCGCACCCGTCCTGCCGACAGAGCCTTGTCCCAGGCCACCACCACATCGTCCGGTGATTTCAGCCGCGACTGGCCCTTGCCGGAGGACGACATCACCGGCTTCACGAAACAGGGAAAGCCGATCCGCGCCACCGCCGCCTTCAACTCCTCCAGCGAGGAGGCAAAGGCATAGGCCGAGGTCGGCAGTTTCAACTCTTGCGCCGCCAGCACCCGGATGCGCTCGCGGTTCATGGTGATATGAGCGGCGCGGGCGGTGGGGATCACCGTACAGAGCTTGCCAGCCTCGATCCGCACCAGCTCGTCGGTGGCCAGCGCCTCGATTTCCGGCACCAGGAAATCGGGCCTTTCATGCTCGACCAGCCGGCGCAGCGCGCCCGCATCGGTCATATCGATCACATGCTTGCGATGGGCGACCTGCTGCGCCGGGGCGTTGGCGTAGCGGTCCACGGCAATGGTTTCCACGCCCAGGCGCTGCAGCTCGATGATCACTTCCTTGCCCAGTTCGCCCGAGCCCAGCAGCATCACCTTGACGGCCGCCTTTGACAGCGGCGTGCCCAGCGTCACGGCGCGGCGCCATAGATTTTCGTGAAAGCGTCCATCAGGATTGTTCGAT
>JBEGVG010000072.1:0-13153 GCA_041178445.1 Pseudomonadota bacterium
GATCCCTGCGATGCGCGCAGGGTAGCCAGCAAGGCCGTGACGTCAACCCTGAAAAGCAAAACGCGGCTGCCGTGTTTCTCTCACGGCAACCGCGTTTTCTTTTACGCAGACAGACTTAGTAGCGATAGGTGTCCGGCTTGTAGGGACCGGCTTGCGGAATCGTAATGTATTCGGCCTGTTTGGTGGACAGCACGGTCAGGTCGGCACCGACCTTGCCCAGATGCAGACGGGCGACCTTCTCGTCCAGCACCTTGGGCAGGACATAGACCTTCTTCTCGTACTTGCCGGTGTTCTGCCACAGCTCGATCTGCGCCAGGGTCTGGTTGGTGAAGCTGGCGGACATCACGAAGCTGGGGTGGCCCATGGCGTTGCCCAGATTCACCAGCCGGCCTTCCGACAGCATGATGATGCGCTTGCCGTCGGGGAATTCGATCTCGTCCACCTGCGGCTTGATGTTGTGCCACTTGAGATTCTTGGTGGCGGCGATCTGAATCTCGCTGTCGAAGTGGCCGATGTTGCAGACGATGGCGCGGTCCTTCATGGCGCGCATGTGCTCCAGCGTGATCACGTCGACATTGCCGGTGGCGGTGACGAAGATGTCGGCCTTGGGCGCCGCGGTTTCCATGGTAACGACTTCATAGCCTTCCATGGCGGCCTGCAGGGCGCAGATGGGGTCGATTTCCGATACCATCACGCGGCAGCCGGCATTGCGCAGCGACGCGGCCGAACCCTTGCCCACATCGCCGAAGCCGGCGACCATGGCGACCTTGCCGGCCATCATCACGTCGGTGCCGCGGCGAATGCCGTCCACCAGTGATTCCTTGCAGCCATACAGATTGTCGAACTTCGACTTGGTGACGCTGTCATTGACGTTGATGGCGGGGAACAGCAGCTTGCCTTCCTTTTCCATCAGATACAGGCGATGCACGCCGGTGGTGGTTTCTTCCGACACGCCCTTGATGCTGGCGGCGATTTCGGCGAACCAGCCCTTGGGCTTTTCCTTCAGGAGGCGCTTGATCAGCGCGTAGAAGACTTCTTCTTCTTCATTTTCCGGCTTTTCCAGGAACGCCACGTCGCCCTTTTCGGCGCGCAGGCCGTGATGCACCAGCATGGTGGCGTCGCCGCCATCGTCCAGGATCATGTTGGGATAGCCGCCGCCATGCCATTCGAACAGCTTGGCGGTGTAGTCCCAATAGTCCTTCAGGCTCTCGCCCTTGATCGCGAAGACCGGGATGCCGGCAGCCGCGATGGCGGCGGCGGCATGGTCCTGCGTCGAATAGATGTTGCACGAGACCCAGCGGATGTCGGCGCCCAGCGCCTTCAGGGTTTCGATCAGAACGGCAGTCTGGATGGTCATGTGCAGCGAGCCGGCGATGCGCGCGCCCTTCAGGGGCTGGCTCGCGCCATATTCGGCGCGGGTGGCCGTCAGGCCCGGCATCTCGATCTCGGCGATGTTGAGCTCCTTGCGGCCCCATTCGGCGAGAGAGATGTCCTTGACGATATAGTCGGTGAAGGCGGCGGCCATGGCGCGATTCCTCAAATTGCGAGGGCGCTATAGCAGTGGGCCAGAACAGGGGCAAGAAGGATATAAAGAAAACTGCATATCCTTATGCGGGAATGTGAAAATCCGAGGCAAAGGATGGGCTTAGGGGCCCTCGACCTTAAACCCGGTCTTGCGAAGCAGGGCAGGCAGCCCCTGTGGACCTGTCAGGTGCCCGGCGCCCACCGTGACGAGAAATGTGACCTTTTCCTTCAACATGGCGGTGATCTGGGGCAGCCAGGCGCGGTTGCGGTCCTCCAGCAGCGCCTTGCGGGCGGCGTGGAAGCGGTCGAGATCGCCATTGATCAGTTGGTCCAGCCTCTTATGGTCGCCCGCGGCCCAGGCATCCACCATCGGCTGGACCTGACCGGCAATGTCCTTGAGGTCCTTCAGCCCGGCTTCGAACTGTTCCATCTCCAGCGCCCGATCCTCGGGCGCCAGCACGGCGAATTGCTGCTCGACAGTTTCCAGATAGCGCAGCGGTTTGCCGGCTTTGATGGCATGCGCCGCCAATTGGGCGTCCACGCCGTTCTCGACAGCGAATTTGTGTTTGGCGATTTGGGCGAACAGCAATTGCAATCCGGCCAGCCAGGGGCGGCTGCGTTCCACTGCCGACGGGGCGAGCCCGGAGGACGTCAGCACGGCATCGAAGTCGGCGCTGGCGGACGGGCTCAGCAGGTCGCGCAGCGTCTGTCCGGGTGGAAGCATGCCTCTCGCGGCGATCATTTGCTGCAGCCGCGCCAGGGCTTCTGCGTCCTGGGGCACTTCAAAGACAAAAACATCGGCGCGCGCGATAGCGTCGCGGATGGGTTTGGAACGCCACTGCACACCCGGCGGCAGGATATGGACCGAACCCAGCAGATAGACATCGGCATTGGCGCCGCGCACATGCCACAGCGAGGGCCGGGCAACGGTCTGGGCGAACGACAGGGACGGAGAAAGAAGCGAGAGGCTGAGGAGAAGCGCAAAGAACTTACGCATCACTCTTCTCCAAATTTTGCCTCTACCAGCGCCAGGATGGCTTTCAGCGCCTCCGCCGCATCAGGGCCTTCGGTGGTGATCTCCACCTGCGAGCCCATCGAGGCCGCCAGCATCATCAACCCCATGATGGAGCGGCCATTGACGGCGGTGCCGTCCTTGATGACTTCGATTTCGGACTGAAAGCGCGCCGAGGCTTCCACGATCTTGGCGCTGGCGCGCGCATGCAGCCCGCGCTTGTTGCGAATGATCACGCGCGCGCGCAGCTTTTCGCCCATTACAGGTCGGCGCTTCCCGCGCGCATATACTTGCGGCCCGCCTCGATGGCGTCCTTGACGGCCTGTTCCAGCGGCAGCTTGGCGCGGATGTCGATCAGCTTGATCAGGCTGGGCAGGTTGGCGCCCGCCAGGACTTCGATCTTGCCTTTTTCCAGCAGGGTCAGGGCCAGGTTGCAGGGCGTGCCGCCGAACATGTCGGTGGCGATGATTACGCCCCGGCCTATATCCACGGATTTGGCGGCCGCCGCGATTTCGCGCTGGCGCCGTTCGATATCGTCTTCCGGTCCGATGCAGACGGCGCGCAGATGGGTCTGTGGGCCGACCATATGCTCCACCGCCGAGATGAACTCCTGGGCCAGGCGGCCGTGGGTAACGAGGACGATGCCGATCATGAAGCTTTTCCGTTCGCAGCGCGGACAGTAGCAAAAGTCGTTGCCGGGGAAAGGCTTATTTGGGGTTTGTGCCGCTTATTTCAAGTTGAACGTGTCGCGCAGCAACCCTCGCGAAAAGGCTCCCAAAGCGCCGCGAATCCTGGCCGGCGTGGAGGCGAAGCGAGGGTTCAAAGCGATTTGCGGCAGCTTTGTGTTCGTCTTCAGCGTCGATGGCGGGGAAAAGAATCGCAAAGCTGGCAAACGCGCGCCTTCGCGTCCCAGCGTGACGGCGAGCGCCAGCTTCACCGATGCGCGCGCCGGAAGTGCGACGATTCCCACGCCGCGGATTTCCAGCAGGCCTTTGATGCTGGGCGGCGCCTTGGCATGGAGCGCGCCATTCTTGACAAACAACAAGGTGCGATCATCCGCCACCAGCGCCGCGCCCTCGTCGATCAGGCGCAGGGCAAGATCGGACTTTCCGGCCCCGCTGCTTCCCAGCAGCAGGACGCCCTTGCCGCCAATCGCGACACAGGAGGCATGGATGTTGGTTTCCATCCGCGTCACGGAAGACCGATGGGAAGTTCGACAATCAGCCGCGCCCCGCCACTCTGATGATTTTCGGGGGCCCGGTTCTCGGCATAGATGCGGCCGCCCGCGCCCTCGATGATCTGGCGGGCAATGGAAAGTCCCAGGCCGGAATTGCGCCCGAACGTATCGCTGGGGCGCTCGGTGTAGAAGCGTTCGAAGATGGATTCCAGATTGTCGGCGGGAATGCCGGGGCCTTCGTCCTCCACCGTCACCCGCGCCACCATTTCGTGGCGCAGGGCGGTGATGGTCACCGTTCCGCCCGCGGGACTGAAAGATACCGCATTGTCGATCAGGTTGCGGAATACCTGGCCCAGCCGTTCGTCGCGGCCGCGCACGATCAGGCCGGGCGGCAACTGGTCGTGCAGCTCAAACACCACCGCATGATCGCTATCGGTCATGCGATAGACTTCGATGATGGTGGCCAGCAGACGCGACAGCGCCACCGGCTGGGACGCTTCGCGCGACAGTTCGGCATCCAGCCGGGACGCATCGGAAATGTCGGTGATCAGCCGGTCGATGCGCTTGACGTCCCCGCGGATGATGCCCAGCAGACGCGCGCGGCTTTCATCGTCCTTGGCGCGGCCGAACATCTCCACCGCGCTGGCCAGCGAGGTGAGGGGGTTCTTCAATTCATGCGCCACGTCGGCGGCGAAGCGTTCGATGGCGTCGATGCGGTCATACAGTCCGGCTGTCATGGACTTCAGGCTGTCGGCCAGATCGCCAATCTCGTCGTCACGTTCGGGGAAGTTGGGAATGTCGCCGCGCCCGCCCATCCCTGAGCGCACCCTGTCCGCCGCCGCCGCCAGCCGCTTGACCGGTTCGGCGATGGTGCCCGCCAGATACAGCGAGGACAGCAGCATCACCAGCAGCGCGACGGCGAAGACCTGCAACAGGATGGCACGCTCGGCGCGCAGGATGTCGTCGATGTCGCCGCCTTCGGTGGAGAGGAACAGCACGCCATAGATCGCCGTAAAGCGCTGGATTGGCACGGCCACCGACAGCACCAGCCGGTTGCGGTCATCCACCCGTTCGGCACTGTCGGCCGCGCCGGTCAGTGCGGAGCCGACTTCCTCATAGATCCGGCCGTCATCGCCGGCCTCGTAATAGGGTTCCAGACTGGCGAAGGGGCGTACACCCATCACGCCGTCATAGAGGCGCTTGAACCACTCCTTCACCTGGGTGACGGTGTCGAGGGCGGGCAGCTCCTGGGTCTGCACCACATTGCGCGCCAGAAGATTGCGGGTGTCGATCGCCAGCCGTCCGGTGGGAAGGTAAAGCCGCCCGCGCAATCGCGTCGGCGCGATCAGCTGGCGCAGCAGCGGTTCGGCTTCATCCACTCTCAGCGTATGGGTGTCAGGATCGGTGGCATACTGGGCGATGGTGCCCGCCACGATATTGGCCTGTTCCTGGATGGAGTTGAGCCGTTCCTCGACCAGGCCGCGTCCGGTGGCTTGAACAAGAATCACGCCGCCAACCAGCACGATCAGCGCCAGCGCATTGAAGGCAAGAATGCGCCAGGTGAGGGCGGAAAAGTGGGGCATTACTCGCGGTAGCGATAGCCCACGCCATAAAGCGTCTCGATGGCGTCGAAGTCGTCCGCCACGGCCTTGAACTTCTTACGCAGGCGCTTGATGTGGCTGTCGATGGTGCGGTCGTCGACATAGACCTGATCGTCATAGGCGGCGTCCATAAGACTGTCGCGGCTTTTGACGAAGCCGGGGCGCTGCGCCAGCGCCTGCAGGATCAGGAATTCCGTCACCGTCAGCCGCACCGGCTTGCCGTCCCAGGTGCATTCATGGCGCTGCGGGTCCAGTGCCAGCTGGCCGCGCACCAGCGCTTCCTTCTTGGCCATCTCGCTGCCGGCGGCGGGCGCGGGCCCGGTCTTGCCTTCGGCGCGGCGCAAGACGGCGCGCACCCGTTCCAGGAGCAGGCGCTGGGAGAAGGGCTTGCGGATATAGTCGTCGGCGCCGGCATTCAGGCCCATCAGCTCGTCGATCTCCTCGTCCTTGCTGGTCAGGAAGATCACCGGCAGATCCTGGGCCTGGCGCAGGCGGCGCAGCAGCTCCAGTCCGTCCATGCGGGGCATCTTGATGTCCAGGATGGCGAGGTCGGGCGGGGTGCTGGTCAGGGCGGTGAGGGCCGCGGCGCCGTCCGAAAAGGTGCGGACATGATAGCCTTCCTGCTCCAGCAGCATGCTGACGGACGCGAGGATATTCTTGTCGTCATCTACAAGGGCGATATTGGCCATGAATCCTAATCCGTGGCGCAGTCCTTTTGCGCCCTGAGTTCGTCGCTCGTCGCTCATGGGCTATTTAGCCCACCTCGCTCCTCGCTCCTGCTCAGGTCGCAAAATTCCTCGCGCCTGAAAATATTACCTGAATGCAGTATAAGCCCATGACCAACAAAGCAAAGTCCAAAAGGTTCCATGTCTGAGGCTGCTGCGCCCCCCGATCCCCAACGCTTTCAGGGTACCGTGGCCTTTTATGAGCGCTACCGGCTGACTTATCCCCACCGACTGATCCGCCGGGTGGCCGGACTGGCCGGTCTGAAACCTGGGGACGCGGTGCTGGATCTGGGCTGCGGCACCGGCATGCTCGCCATTCCTTTCGCGCGAGAAGGCATGGCGGTTACCGCCATGGACCCGGAGCCGGAAATGCTGGCAGCGACAGCGGCGGCGGCGGAAGGGGCGGGCGTGCGTGTCACCCTGCAACAGGCCGGCTCTCATGACCTGACGCCGGACATGGGCCCATACCGGCTGGTTGTCATTGGACGCGCCTTTCACTGGATGGACCGCCCCGCGACCTTGGCGATGCTGGAGCGCACCGTGACGCCGGACGGCGGTGTGGCGCTATTCCATGACGCCCATCCGCCGGTGGAGGAGAATGGCTGGTTCAAGACCGTGTGCGATATCAGCGCCCGTCACCGGCGGCTTTCGGGGACGGCGGAGCGCGGCGGCGGACATCGCCGCTACGAACCATTCCTGCTGGCCTCGGCCTTTACCGAGCTGGACGGTTTGTCCGTCACCATCCGCCAGACATTGACGGTGGAGGATATCGTCGGCCGCGCCTTTTCCATGTCGGCGTCTGTGCCGGACCGGACTGCGCTGGCGGCCGAATTGACAGCGGCCTTGCGGGAATCATCGCCGGATGGGAAGTTTACAGAGGTCGCGGAACTGGTGGCGCTGCTGGCGCGCCGGCCTGGCTAATCGCGACAATAAATAAATGGGGGCGGGCATGGATCAACTTTTCTCGGGACAGACCAGGGGCATAACCTTGCTGCTGCTGGCTGGGGTTCTGTTTCTTTATTTCCTGCCATCCGTGCTGTCCTTCATGCGCGGGCAGAAGCGTTTCTGGATCGTGTTTCCACTCAATGTCGTGGTGACGTTCGTACAAAGCGCCATTCTGCAGCTTCTGACGCCCGGCCTTCTGGCCGCGGTTCAGGGCGATGTCACCAGCATGATCCTGGTCGGGTTTCTGGCGAATTTCGGTCCGGGCTGGATTGCGTTGCTGTGGTGGGTCTCAAGGCCGGGGACCAGCGATCCGCGCCTGTTGAAAGCGCAGGACACCAAGGCCTATGACACGATCGTCGCGCTGCCGCTGATATTGTGGTTTGCCTATGGGGCGCTGCAGCTGCGGCCCACGCTGGTGCATGATTTCGTGCTGATGCAGAGCGGTGATGCAGCCTTGCTGAACTGGATACGCTTTTTCTCGCTGTCGGCGGCGATGGCCTTCAACCTGCTGCTGATCTATCTGCTGGTGGTGCGCGACAAGCCGGTGCGCCGCCTGTCGGGAATTCTGCCAAGATTGTGCGCGCTGATCGGCACCTTTCTGGGCGTCGGCATGTTGCAGTTGCCGGTCGCGCATCTGAGTCTGGGTGCGCAGATCGTTTCCGCCTTGCTGGTGGGTGTGGGCAGCCTTGCCTCGGTGCTGGTGCTGTGGCGGCTGGGAAAATCCTTCTCGATCATGCCCGAAGCGCGCACGCTGGTGACCAGCGGACCTTACGCCTATGCGCGCCATCCGCTTTATGGCGTGGAGATGATCACCATCATCGGTACGGCGGTGCAATTCGTCCAGCCCTGGTCTGGGATCGTGGGCGCTGCCGTGCTGGCGATGCTGGTGGTGCGCACCATGTTCGAGGAAAGGGTGCTGTCGGAAGCCTATCCCGAATATGCGGCCTACCGGGCCAAAACGGCGCGGTTTATTCCTGGCGTCATATGACGCCAGGAATATTTTTCGATCGGTGCGCATGCGCGCCGGGCTTGGCGTGATCTGACGGCTATTTGAATTCGACCTTGACGATCTCGTAAGAGCGCGCGCCGCCAGGGGCTGCGACTTCCACCGTGTCGCCCTTGCTCTTGCCGATCAGGGCGCGCGCGATGGGCGAGGACAGCGAGATGCGGCCCTGTTTGGCGTCGGCTTCCACATCGCCCACGATCTGGAACTTGCGCTCCTCGTCGGTGTCTTCATCGACCAGGGTGACGGTGGCGCCGAACTTGACGCTGCTGCCCGACAATTTGGAAATGTCGATGACGTCGGCGCGGCCGATCTGGTCTTCCAGTTCCATGACGCGGCCTTCGATGAAGCTCTGCTTCTCCTTGGCGGCGTGATACTCGGCATTTTCCGACAGGTCGCCATGGGCGCGCGCTTCGGCGATCGCCTTGATGATCTCGTGGCGGTCCACATTCTTGAGCTGGTTCAGCTCTTCCTCCAGGCCCTTGAAGCCGGCGGCGGTCATCGGAATCTTTTCCATCGTCTCATCCCTCCCAGCCGGAGCCGGGCAAAAAGAGGCTCGCGCCGCCGGACGTTGCCGGTTGCCGAACCTGTTATTCGTTAAGGCACTGATTTCGCTGCTAAAATTTACACTCAGCGCAGCGGTGCGTTACAAAGAGTAGGACTGGAGCGGAGCGACTTCAAGAGAGCCTGCCCGCAAGGCCTGAATGGCCTGGGTCACTGCCGCCGCCCCGGCCATGGTGGTGTAATAGGGTACCTTGAGGGTCAGCGCCGCCCGGCGGATGGACGAGGAGTCCGTCAGCGCCTGGGCGCCGTCGGTGGTGTTGAACACCAGATTGATCTCGCCATTCTTGAGCGCGTCCACCACATGGGGGCGGCCCTCCAGCACCTTGTTGATGGTGGTGACGGGCAGGCCCTTGGCTTCCAGCGCCCGGGCCGTGCCCCGGGTGGCGACGAGGGAAAAGCCCATCGCCAGAAGATCGCGTGCTGGCGCCTCGATCAGGTCCTTGTCGCCTTCTTTGACCGAGATGAAGACCGTGCCGCCGGTGGGCAGCTTCACGCCGGCGCCGATCTGGCTCTTGGCGAAGGCGCGGCCGAAATTCTCGTCCAGCCCCATGACTTCGCCGGTCGAGCGCATTTCCGGTCCCAGGATGGTGTCGACACCGGGGAAGCGGGCGAAAGGCAGCACCGCTTCCTTGACCGAGATGTGCTTGGGATTGGGCTTTTTCAGGTTCATCGATTTGAGCGTTTCGCCGGCCATCACGCGGCTGGCAATGGCCGCCACCGGCAAGCCGATCGCCTTGGCCACGAAAGGCACGGTACGCGAGGCGCGGGGATTGACTTCCAGCACGTAAATCTCGTCGCCCTGGATGGCATACTGCACATTCATCAGGCCCTGGACCTTCAGGGCTCTGGCCATGGCGATGGTCTGGCGTTCGATCTCGGCAATGACCGCCTTGGACAGCGAGCGCGGCGGCAGCGAACAGGCGCTGTCGCCCGAATGCACGCCGGCTTCCTCGATATGCTCCATGATGCCGGCGATGAAGACGTCGCCATCACGGTCACAGATTGCATCGACATCCACTTCGGTAGCGCGATTGAGAAATCCGTCGATCAGGACCGGATTGTCACCGGAAATGCGGAACAGCTCGCCCGACTCCACCTGTTTCCTCAGCTCGGCCTCGTCGGAGACCACCACCATGCCGCGCCCGCCCAGGACATAAGAGGGACGCAGGATCGCCGGATAGCCGATGGCTTTGGCGGCTGCGACGGTTTCGGCCGCCGTCATGGCGGTGCCGTTGCGCGGCTGTTTCAGTTTCAACTCTTCCAGAAGCGCCTGGAAGCGCTTGCGGTCCTCGGCCAGGTCGATGGCGTCGGCGCTGGTGCCCAGGATCGGCACGCCCGCGTCCCGCAAGCCGTTGGCCAGTTTCAGCGGGGTCTGGCCGCCGAACTGCACGATGACGCCGGCGAGCGAACCCTTTTCCTGTTCCTTGTGAATGATCTCCAGCACGTCTTCCAGCGTCAGCGGCTCGAAATAGAGCCGGTCCGAGGTGTCGTAGTCGGTGGAGACGGTTTCGGGATTGCAGTTGACCATGATGGTTTCATAGCCCTGCTTCGAAAGCGAATAGGCGGCGTGGCAGCAGCAATAGTCGAACTCGATGCCCTGGCCGATGCGGTTGGGCCCGCCGCCCAGGATGATGATCTTCCTGGCGTCGGTGGGATTGCTCTCGCAGGCGGTGTGGTCGCCGACGGGCGTTTCATAGCTGGAATACATATAGGGCGTCAGCGCCGCGAACTCGGCGGCGCAGGTATCAATGCGCTTGTAGCAGGGGCGAATATCCAGATCGTGGCGCGCCTTGCGCACCAAAGCTTCCTTCTGCCCCGTCAGCTTGGCCAGCCGCGCATCGGAGAAGCCCATCATCTTGAGGGCGCGCAGGCCCGCGGCGTCCTTGGGCAGGCCGTCTTTGCGCACGCGCGCTTCGGTCTGGATAATGGTTTCGATTTCGCCCAGGAACCAGGGATCATAGCCGGTGATGCGCTGGATTTCGTCCAGCGGGAAATTGTAGCGCATCGCCTGCGCTGCCAGACGCAGCCGGTCGGGGGTGGGGCGCGCCAGGGCGGCGCGGATTTCGGAAGGGTCTTCGTCCAGCGGGATTTCATCGAAGCCGGTCAGGCCGGTCTCGAGGCTGCGCAGCGCCTTTTGCAGCGACTCCGTGAAGGTACGGCCGATGGCCATGGCTTCGCCCACCGACTTCATCGCGGTGGTCAGCAGCGGCTCGGCGCCGGGGAACTTCTCGAAGGCGAAGCGCGGAATTTTGGTGACGACATAATCGATGGTGGGCTCGAAGCTGGCGGGCGTGACCTTGGTGATGTCGTTCTTCAGTTCGTCCAGCGTGTAGCCGATGGCCAGCTTGGCGGCGATCTTGGCGATGGGAAAGCCGGTGGCCTTGGAGGCGAGCGCCGAGGAGCGCGAGACCCGCGGATTCATCTCGATCACCACCATGCGGCCGTCCTTGGGATTGACCGCGAACTGGACGTTGGAACCGCCGGTTTCGACGCCAATCTCGCGCAGCACCGCGATCGAGGCGGAGCGCATGCGCTGATATTCCTTGTCGGTCAGGGTCAGAGCAGGGGCGATAGTGATGCTGTCGCCGGTGTGGACGCCCATGGCGTCGATATTCTCGATCGAGCAGATGATGATGGCGTTGTCGGCCTTGTCACGCACCACCTCCATCTCGAATTCCTTCCACCCCAGCACCGACTCTTCGATCAGCACTTCGTTGGTGGGCGAGGCTTCCATGCCCGATTCGACGATGGCGAAGAATTCCTCGCGGTTGTAGGCGATGCCGCCGCCGGTGCCGCCCATGGTGAAGCTGGGACGGATCACGGTGGGCAGCCCGACCTGGTCCAGCGCCGCCAGCGCCTTGCTGAAGGTTTCCGGTCCCAGCTCCATCACCGGCGCATTGTTGCCGTCGAACAGCGGCTGGCCGGCGGAATCCTTTTTCTGCCTGAGCTGGCCTTTCAGGGTGATGCCCTTGGGTACTTCCAGCCCGATGGCGACCATCGCCTGCTTGAAGCGTTCGCGGTCTTCGGCCTTGTCGATGGCGTCGGCGGTGGCGCCGATCAGCTCGACATTGTGCCGCTCCAGGGCGCCGATCTTGCGCAAGGAGAGCGCGGTGTTGAGGGCGGTTTGCCCGCCCATGGTCGGCAGCAGCGCGAACACCATGCCCTCGGGCACATGGGGGCGCTCGCGGGCGATGATCTTTTCCACGAATTCCGGGGTGATCGGCTCGATATAGGTGGCGTCCGCCATGTCCGGGTCGGTCATGATGGTGGCGGGGTTGGAATTGACCAGCACCACCCGATAGCCTTCCTCGCGCAGGGCCTTGCAGGCCTGGGCGCCGGAATAGTCGAATTCGCAGGCCTGCCCGATCACGATAGGCCCCGCGCCGATGATCAGGACGGTGTGGATATCGGTACGTTTGGGCATGGTTGTGCTTCTTTAGGTCGCGCGTGAACCGGCCACGCTTTTAAGGGCGTTGGCGAGCCGGCCAAGTTGTAGGTTAAGTGGACCGTTTAGTGCGGTGCAGCGCCCCGCGCAACCCCAATATCAGCCGTACCGGACGCTTTTCGCGGCCCCAGCCCGTTCTTGCACAGGATCGGTGGAAAACCGCGTGTTAGGGGCGGTGCAGGAGAAGATCGGTGCGGCGATAGCCGCAGTCTTTCTCCACATACTGGGCGCTGAAATAGGGCTGAGGGGAAACCAGTGCCAGTGCCCGGGACAGGTGGGGATAGGCGGCCTCAAAAGTGGTGACTGGATAGAAAATATTCAGGGTGCGGTTGTCGTTCAGGACCAGCTGATAGGCGCCGTTCCAGTGGGGCCCACCGCGGCTCCTACGGGCGGCTTTCTGGCAACTCGGCCAGATCGCCACCACGTCGTTCCAGGCATAGACGCGTTCCTTTGCCCATGGCGTGTTCTTTATCAGGATGTGTTCCGGCGTCAGGCAAAATTGCGAATGCGATGCAACGGAACCCATTGCCGTCACCGCGGCGACGCCAAGCGCCATATAGGACCAGATGACATGTTTGGTGATATCCTTGCGTGCCTCCTCCTTGGTGGTCCCACGCCACCAGCGAAGAAACCAGTAGCGGTAAAAGAAGGTCAGGCTGGCCGATCCGATCAGGGCCAGGATGAAGCTGAGATCGTTGAGGCTACCTCTCAGGAAGGTGGACGGCGGGCAATTGTCCTGCCGAACGGCATCGACAACCCATTCCCATCCGAAGGCCTGCGCAAGGGTGACAACGGCAAACACTATGGCGCCAGGAAGCGCGCGCACGTAGTCGCCAACGTAACCGTACGATTCCGTCGTGTTGTGTTTCGTCGGCGTCAGCTTTTCCAACGCAGCACGCGTTCCTGCACAGGATTGACGAAAACCGTGCCGTTTTCGACCGATTCCGCCCAGGCTTTCTTGATGCGGTGGTACCAGATGGCCGGCTGGTCGCCGTCCTGGATCAGCATCAGATTGGGATTGAATTTCAGGCCCTCGCGCTGCAGTTCCACGATCTTGCGGTCGTCGCCGATAAAGGTGCGGCCTACCGCCCAGAAAACCGGATAGATGAAGTTCAGCCAACCCGGCCAATAGAACACCTGGATGACATCGGTATTGT
>JBEGVG010000073.1:0-4151 GCA_041178445.1 Pseudomonadota bacterium
ATGCTTATATAGGAACAGAAAGCCGTTGAGTCTGATCATGAAGACCGTCCGCATCTATACGACCCCTTTTTGTCCCTATTGCGTGCGCGCCAAGTCGCTGCTGAAAAAGAAAGGCGCGCCATTCGAAGAGATCGACGTCATGATGGATCAGAAGGCGCGCGAAGAAATGCAGGCCAATAGCGGCGGCGCGCGCACCGTGCCGCAGATATTCATCGGCCACACCCATGTCGGGGGCTGTGACGAGCTCTATGTCCTGGAAAGGGACGGCAAGCTGGACGGGCTTCTGGCCTAGTTTGCCTGTTTTTGAGGCTGCGCGTGGCTGGACAAAATGCGGCGGCGCCCCGAATAATGCCGCGCAATATATTTCAAAAACGGGAAGGGACCCCATGAGAAAAATTCTGCTCGCCGCCACTTCGCTGATGTTCGCAATGCCGGCCGTGACGGTCATGGCTCAGGTCAATCCGGCCCCAACCATCGCGCCCGCACCCACCCCCGCGGAATTCAAGTTGCCGCGTCCGCCGCGCGAGCGTGGCATTTCCACCGCGCTGGCGATTGAAGCGGCGGTCGCCGCCAATGCCTCCTGCCAGGCCAGCACCTATCGCACCACCACGCTGGTCACCGACTCTGCCGGCGTGCCGATCGCGTTGATCTCCAATGATGGCGCCGCGGCCATCACCCAGCGCATCGCCATGACCAAGGCCCAGGCGGTGTTGAAATATGGCACCAGCAGCGGCGAAGTCGTGGCCAGGGTTGGCAAGGACACGGCGCTAGCCGCCGAGATTAAGGCCAATCCGATGATTGAAACCGCACGTCCCGGCGCCTATCCGATCAAGGCCGGCAACGACCTGGTCGCCATCATTTCGGTGTCGGGCGCGCCCGGCGGCGACAAGGATGAAGTCTGCGCCCTGGCCGGTATCGCCAAGATACAGGACCGCGTGAAATAGGCATGACGCTATTCCGGGCGGCATGTGTTCAACTGCGCTCCACCGACGATGTCGCGGAGAATATCCGCGATACCGTCCGGTGGGTGCGCGAAGCCGCCGCCCGGGGCGCCACTTTCATCGCCACGCCGGAAAACACCACCCTGATGGCGCCCGATGGTGGCGCCAAACTGGCCCAGAGTTTTGACGAGGCGCATGATCCGGCCCTCCCGGTTTTTTCCGCCCTGGCCAAAGAGCTGAATATCTGGCTGCTGATCGGGTCGCTGGCCATCAAGGTCAGCGACAGCAAGACCGCCAACAGGTCCTTTCTGTTCGCGCCGGACGGCGGCATTCGCGCCCGCTACAGCAAGATCCATCTGTTCGATGTGCAGCTGGCCTCGGGCGAGAACTATCGTGAGTCCAACACCGTGGCGGGCGGCAGCGAGGCCGTGGTGGCCGACACGGATTTGGGCAAGGTCGGTCTCAGCATCTGTTACGACCTGCGCTTTCCGCAGCTGTATCGCAAGCTGGCGCAAAAGGGTGCCTTCCTCTTCACCATTCCCTCGGCTTTCACCGTTCCCACCGGCAGGGCCCATTGGCATGTGCTGCAGCGGGCGCGTGCCATCGAGAATGGCGCGTTTGTCATCGCCCCGGCGCAGGGGGGCGTTCACGCCAATGGCCGCAAGACCTATGGCCACAGTCTGATCGTCTCGCCCTGGGGCGAGGTGCTGGCGGAGGCGGGAACCGAGCCGGGCGTGATTGTCGCCGATATTGATCCGGCGCTGGCCGCCGATGCGCGCGCCAAAGTTCCCAATCTGCAACATG
Organism: Pseudomonadota bacterium; assembly: GCA_041178445.1. GTDB lineage: Bacteria > Pseudomonadota > Alphaproteobacteria > Micropepsales > Micropepsaceae > Rhizomicrobium. Next base: position 1,746 of record JBEGVG010000073.1, read on the forward strand.
ACAGGGAATTTGCAGGCCCCTGAAGTCTTGCGAATCCTCTGCGCCCGGATAATCTCTGGCGTATGCAGCCTGGGGCAGGCTGAGGGAGCGTCGGCTGTGATTTCCTACACATTGCGGTGCCACAGGGGGCACGAGTTTGAAGGCTGGTTCCGCGACAGCGCCGCCTTTGACGAACAATCGTTCGCCGGCCAGTTGGGCTGCGCCGCCTGCGATTCCATGCGCATCGAAAAAGCCATCATGGCGCCCGCCATTTCCGGCACCAAGAAATCCGCCCGGTCCAAGGCTGCCCAGGCGCGCCAAATGCGCCAGTTCGCCACCGGCTTGCGCAAATATGTGCAGGAGAATGCCGACTATGTCGGCCCCAACTTCGCGGAGGAGGCCCGCAAGATCCATTATGGCGAGACGCCGGACCGGCACATCTATGGCGAGGCGACCTTTCAGGAAGCCCAGGAGCTGGCAGAGGAGGGCGTGGATGTCGCCCCGCTGCCGCCCGACCCCGAAGGCGCGAATTGACATAGCGCCTTAGCGCAATGTCATCCCCGGCGAGGTGCGACCAGCACCGAGGGAAGGGGATCCAACTTTCTTAGCGTTTCGCCACAACCATGTAGTTCACGTCTACATCCGAGCTCAATTTCCAGTCCCACGCCAGCAGATCAAACGAAACCCCCTGTGTTTTCAGTATGCTTAGGCCGGTTTCTTCCAGTGTCGCCTTAAGCTCCGTGGGCGGAATAAAGCGGTTCCAGTCATGGGTACCGCGCGGCAGCCAGCCGAGAATATACTCAGCCCCGATCTTGGCCAGGGCGAGGCTCTTGAGGGTCTTGTTCATGGTGGCAACGAAGGTGATTCCGCCCGGCTTCACCAGCGCGGTGCAGGCCGCCAGATAGGCGCCGACATCGGCCACATGCTCCACCACTTCCATATTGAGCACGACGTCGAAACCGCAGTCCTCGGCCGCCAGCGCCTCGGCGGTGGTGGCGCGGTAGTCGATGCCCAGCCCCGACTGGGCGGCATGGGCCTTGGCGGTGCCGATATTCCGTTCCGAGGCATCCGCCCCGGTCACCGCAAATCCCAGCCGCGCCATCGGCTCGGACAAGAGACCACCGCCGCAGCCGATATCCAGCAGCGAAAGTCCTTCAAAAGGTCGCAGAGAACGGGCGTCGCGTCCGAAATGGGATGCGGCCTCGCCGCGGATGAATTCCAGCCGCACGGGATTGAACTTGTGCAGGGGGGCGAACTTGCCTGCCGGGTCCCACCATTCCGCCGCGATGGCCGAGAATTTGGCGACCTCTGCCGGGTCAACCGATGGGTCGCTCATTGGTCGTACCAGACCGAAAACAGCAGCAGCGGCTTTTCGGGTTCGGCCATGGTGAAATGGGTTTCGGTATGCCGGATAGCGATGCCGGTCTCGCCGGACAGCCAGTCGTTTACCGCCGTGACGATTCCATCCGGCCCGGGGGCGCTGAACATCTTGAACTGCATACCATTTTTCCGATTTCGGGCCCCGGACCTTTAAGGGTTGAGCCGGGGTGCATCCCCGTCTATGTAAGCCGCCATCCGGCTAGGGGCAAACAGGTCACATGGCGACGATAACGATGAAATTCGGCGGCACTTCGGTGGCCGACATCGACCGTATTCGCCATGTCGCCACCTTGGTGAAACGCGAGGTCGAACGCGGCAACAAGGTCGCCGTGGTGGTCTCCGCCATGGCGGGCGAGACCAACAAGCTGGTGGCCTGGACAAACGAAGCCGCCAAGCCGGACGCCGCCGGTCTCGCTGCGCTTCCGGATCAGCGCGAATATGATGTCGTGGTGGCAGCGGGCGAGCAGGTCACCTCGGGCCTCCTGGCCATCACCCTCAACGCCATGGGTATCAAGGCGCGCTCCTGGCTGGGCTGGCAGGTGCCAATCCAGACCTCGGCGGTCCATGGTTCCGCGCGCATCGAGGGCGTTCCCGCCAATGACATGAAGGCCGCCATCGAGGGCGGTGAAGTCGCGGTGGTTGCGGGCTTTCAGGGCGTGGCGCCCGGCACGCGCATCTCGACGCTGGGACGCGGCGGCTCGGACACGTCTGCGGTTGCTGTGGCGGCCGGAATCGGGGCTGCGCGCTGCGACATCTATACCGACGTGGACGGGGTCTACACCACCGATCCGCGCATCGTTCCTAAGGCGCGCCGGCTGGAAAAGATCGCCTTTGAGGAAATGCTGGAAATGGCCTCGCTGGGCGCCAAGGTCCTGCAGACCCGTTCGGTGGAAATCGCCATGCTGCACCGGGTGCCGACCCGCGTGCTTTCGACCTTCACGCCCGATGTGGGCGGCACCCTCTTATGCGACGAGGAAGACATCGTGGAAAAGAAACCAGTTACCGGCATCGCCTATAGCCGCGACGAGGCCAAGATCACCCTGCACA
>JBEGVG010000074.1:0-6868 GCA_041178445.1 Pseudomonadota bacterium
CACTCGCAACTGCCAATATATCTTTGCGGCTGCAAATTGCTCTCACACGGATCGCTTGGAATGATCGTCTGCGTCTGCAATAGACTCAATGACCAGCGCATCGGCGCAGCGATTTGCGGCGGCGCGGAGTGCGCGGATGACGTCTATGCGCGCTGTGGCGTGAGAAAGAATTGCGGACGATGCCAGGAAACAATCGAAGGAATGCTGGATCAAAGCCGCGAAGCGCTGTCTCTGGCGGCGGAGTAGCGCCGGGCCCCGAGCCCCACGCCTCGCTTCAGGGCGATCCGGTCACCATCAAGTTCCTGAACAAAGTTCTCAAGAACGAACTCACCGCCATCAATCAGTATTTCCTGCATTCGCGGATGCTGGCCGACTGGGGCCTCAGCATCCTGGCGAAGAAGGAATATGAAGAATCCATCGACGAGATGAAGCACGCCGACAGGCTGATCAAGCGCGTGCTGTTCCTGGGCGGCCTGCCCAATCTGCAGGATCTCGGCAAGCTGATGATCGGCGAGAATGTTGCCGAAGTTCTCAAATGCGACCTGTCGCTGGAAATGATCGGCCTGCCCGATCTCAAGTTGGCAATCGCGCACTGCGAACAGGTCAAGGATTACATCAGCCGCGAGCTCTTCACCGCCATCCTGGAGAGCGAAGAAGAGCATATCGACTGGCTGCAGACCCAGATGCGCCTGATCGAGCAGATGGGCATGGAGAATTTTGTCCAGCTTCAGACGAGTCCAAACGAAGCCTGACCGCTTGGTTGGCTAGAATTCGGCTTCCAGCTCTTCGATGCCCGCCTTTTCGGCGCGGGCGGTTTCGATCCATTCCATCATGTCGGGCAATGACTGGATCGTTTCACAATAATCCGCACAAACGCGGTCCAGCTTGACGTCATAGGTGGTGAAGCGGGTGGTCACCGGCGCATACATGGCGTCGGCCAGGCTGGGCGTGGCGCCGAACAGATAAGGGCCGCCATACAGAGTCAGGCATTCGCGCCAGATCGTGGTGACGCGCTCGATATCGGCTTGCGCCGCGGCCCAGATCTTGAAGCCCTTGTAGTGGGCCTTGAGATTCATCGGCAGCGCCGAACGCAGGTTGGAAAAGCCAGAATGCATCTCGCCCGAAATGGAGCGGCAATGGGTGCGCGCTGCCGCGTCCTTGGGCAACAAGCCGGCTTGCGGAAAATTCTCGTGCAGATATTCGGCGATCGCCAGTGTGTCCCATACCTTCACGCGATTGTGGGTGAGACAGGGCACCAGAAATGACGGCGACAGCAGCAACAGCTCGGCCCGCGCGCCGGGATCGTCGCTGGACAGCTGCTCTTCCTGAAAATCCAGCCCCGCCATTCGGCACAGCAGCCAGCCGCGCAGCGACCAGGAGGAGTAGTTCTTGCTGGAGATCGTCAGGACCGCGCTCATGCCTGTCAGTCTTGGCCGGTTCCGGCGCGTTGACAAGCATTATTTTGCGCTGCAGCATAGCCCGATCGGCTAGGGTCAATAGCTAGAATCTGCTGGAATTGCCTGTCGGCTGAAAGGCTTCCAGGCTGGGGCAAAAGCGCCAATGTTGTATGAAGCCTATCAGGCCCAGCAGGACTTCCTCGCGCCCTGGCGCGCAGGGGCCGACCTGATGAAGGCTGCTTTCGGCGACACCCATATGGGCCCCGCCGCCAATTACATGTTCCGCAGTTTCGCCGCCGGCGCGGAAATCCTCTCCCGCGCCCACGCCATTCACGACCGTCCGGCCTATGGAATCGAACAGGTGACCGTCGAGGGGCATCCGGTGGCGGTTCATGAAGAAGTCGCGCTGGCGATGCCGTTCGGCAATCTGGTTCGTTTCCGCAAGGAAGGGGCCAAGGACCAGCCCCGCGTGCTGCTGGTGGCACCCATGGCCGGGCATTTCCCCACCCTGCTGCGCCATACCGCCCAGACATTGCTCGCTGATAGCGACGTCTATATCACCGACTGGAAAAGCGGGCGGGATGTGCCGCTGAGCGAAGGGCGTTTCGGCACCGACGAATATATCGATCATCTGATGGCCTTCTTCGCGCATATGGGCCCGGGCGCACACGGCATCGCGGTCTGCCAGCCCTGCCCCATGCTGATGGCAGCCACGGCATTGATGGCCGAAGACGCCAATCGGGCCACGCCGGCCAGCCTGACCCTGATGGCCGGCCCGGTGGACACCTCCATCAACCCCACCAAGGTCAACATCCTCGCCAACGAGCATCCGGTCGAATGGTTCGAGCGCAACCTGGTCACCCCTGTGCCCCGCCGCTATGCCGGGGCGCACCGCCGCGTCTATCCCGGCTTCCTGCAATTGTCGGCCTTCGTCACCATGAACCTTTCGCGCCATGTCCGCGCGCACATGGATCTGTTCAGTCATATTCTGAAAGGCGAGATCAACAAGGCCGACGCCAACCGGAAATTCTACGACGAGTATTTTTCCATCGCCGACCTACCGGCGGAATTCTATCTGGAGACCGTGCAAAAGATTTTTCAGGAACAGCATCTCCCCAGAGGCATCTTCACCTATCGGGGTCGCAAGGTGGAGCCGCGCGCCATCCGCAAGACCTCGCTGCTGACGGTGGAAGGCGAGCGCGACGATATATGCGGCCTTGGCCAGACCATGGCGGCGCAGGACCTCTGCGCCAGCATCAAGCCCTATCGCAAGAAGCATTATGTGCAACCCGGTGTCGGCCATTATGGCGTGTTTTCCGGCACCCGCTGGCAGACCCAGATCTATCCGATGGTCCGCAGCACCATCCAGGCGGCCAGCTAACGCAACGTGGTGTTGAGCAGTCATGCCAGCCGTATCCCGGCCTTGGCGAGCTGCTGGCGCGTCGCCGGCATTTCGGCGCGCAGATACCCGGCTGACAGGCGCAGACTGCGGCGCCCCTGCACCATGGGATAGACATGATCGCGCGCGATGCGATGGGATTCTTCGGCCCATGCCGCCGGCGTTCCCGCCTGCCAGGCCTTGCGTTGCTGGGGCGAAACCGCGCCGCCGATGGCGGCCGCGATTTGCGCGGTGTCGCGACCCATGGCTTCCACGATCCTAGTGTCCCACAACTGATGCAGGTTGGTGCGCCGGCCATCCAGGTTGATCTGAATCTCGTTGCCGCCACGGTCGTTATTGTCCGCGGCATGCAGCGGCTGGTGCAGGTCGGCCACCAAATGGATCAGGAAACGCAGGGCCTCTGCGCGCCTGGTCGCCGGTTGACGAGAATCGGCCAGCGTTTGCCGCGCCCGAACAATCTGGCTTACCACACATTGGCCGGTTGGGCAGTGCCGGGCCGGAACGTAATTGGGCGCGCGCAAGGGAATATCGACATAATGCCAGGGCCCGGATTCGGGGCGCTGGTCGCGCACCTCATCGGCCCAGTTGGAGTCGTGAATCAGCATGGCGGGGCTGCCCAGAAGCCGTGCCACCTGGGTCCTGGCCTGCGGTGTCAGGTGATGCGCCGCGATGGTCGTGACGATCTCATGGCCTTGCGCACCCCAGGCCAAGGCCGGAACGGGCGACAGCAACAGCAGAAACGAGAGGAACATTCGTACCATCGAACCATGGAACTTTGGAAATCGTCTAAAGTCCAATGGCAACAAGCCATTACAGACTATTCAGGGGCAATTCAGGGTTGCTCCCCGCATAAGGGGGCGGTTATATGATTCACGGTCGCGCGTCAGGGATGGACGCACGGGCTTGAGAACGGGCTGGGATCGGGCAGGCGTCAGGGTCGGGGGACCATGCGCCCGCTGCGTTTCCAACGACAATGGAGCGCCCTTACGGGGCCGTATGAGCGACCGCAAATCCCGCGATAAGACTGCGCGTGCCCGCTTCGGCACCAAGAAGGAGCATGTCGTGGTGACAGCCGCGCCGGCCAGCGCCGGCCCCGGCATGGCCATGCTGCTGCAGCGCTTTGACGGTGCTGGCGCGGCGCTGTCCACTACCGATGGCCGCTGGGCGCTGGTTTCCACCTCCCTCACCGCCATGGTGGCGGGCGCCATCGCTCTGCTGGCGATGGGCATGACGCCGGTATCGCACCCCCTGGTCGCGCCGGGGCGTTCCTCCCTGCCCTATGCTCTTTTCACCAAGCTCATGCTGGGCGCTGACACCCACACCGCCGCCGACAATGCCGACAATGCCAATCCCGCGCCCGATGTCGAAAGCCGCACCGTCACGCTGGATGCCGGCGACACGCTGACCGGCATGCTGGAAGATGTCGGCATCTCGCGCCAGGACGCCAATGCCGTGGTCGCCGCGCTGGGCAAGGATTTCAATCCGCGCCTTCTCAAGGCCGGACAAGTTTTCGATCTCACCTATACCGTCGCCACCATCGACGCCACCGGCGCTCCGGCCAAACCGTCCGAACCACGGACCACCGTCGTGATGGTCAACCGCAAGCCGGTGGTGGTGCCGGTGGAAGCCGGGGACGATGCCAGCGAGACCACGCCGGAGGATTCCCAGCCAATTTCCCGCTTGTTGTCGCTGCATTTTTCTCCCTCGATCGAGGATGAGATCACCGTCACCCGTACCACTGACGGCGGCTACACGGCCGAGATCGAAAAAAAGGAGCTGCGGGTGCACCGGCACCGCGCCGGGGCCACGATCAATTCCAGCCTCTACCTCACCGCCATGCAGGCGGGCATTCCCGCCGATGTGGTCGTGGATATGATCCGCATGTTCTCCTACAAGGTCGACTTCCAGCGCGACCTGCAGCCCGGCGACAAGTTCGAGGTGTTTTACGACTATTACTATACGCCCGAGGGCCAGCCCGCGAAGTATGGCTCGATCAGCTATGCGATGATGACCTTGGACGGCAAGCAGATCCCCATGTACCGCTTCCAGCCAGATCCGGGCGAGCCGCCGGAATATTTCGATACCAAGGGCGAAAGCGCGCGTGGGTTGCTGATGCGAACGCCGGTGGATGGCGCGCGTATCTCGTCGGGCTTCGGTTCGCGCTTCCATCCCATCTTGGGATACTCGCGCATGCATCGGGGCGTGGATTTCGCCGTGCCGACCGGCACGCCGGTGATGAGCGCAGGCGCCGGCACCATCTCGTTCATGGGCCGCACCAGGGGCTATGGCAATCTGGTGAAGATCAGCCATGGCAACGGCTATTCCACCAATTATGCCCATTTGTCGCGCTTCGCGCCGGGTCTCAAGCGTGGCGCGCGGGTGCGCCAGGGGCAGATCTTTGGCTATAGCGGCAATACCGGCATGTCGACAGGCCCGCACCTGCACTATGAAATCGTCGTCAACAATGCCCAGGTCAATCCGCTCAGGGTCAAGGTCGCCCAGGGACGCCAGCTGACGGGCCGCTTGCTGACCAAATTCATGGCCTCGCGCGTGGAGATCGACAATGTGGTCGCCGCCATGCCCCTAGAAGCCAAGGTCGCGGACAACACCGCCGACCTGCGCCAGGCCAGGGTCAAGTAACACGCCGCTAAAGGCGGCGTAGGTCCCGTTCCCTAGTTGAGCGTGGACCCGGGCGGCGGCACATCCGCCAGTTCATCCGCATGCGCGGCGAATTCCTGGCCGTTGACGACCAGACCGGCCTTTCCGGCGCTGACTTTCACCTCAGCGCCTTCGGAAATCTTGCCTTCCAGAATCAGCTGCGCCAGCGGGTCCTGCAGGCGCCGCTGGATCACGCGCTTGAGGGGGCGTGCGCCATAGACCGGATCGTAGCCGGCATTGGCCAGCCAGTGACGCGCTTTCTCGTCCAGCGTCACCGCGATCTTGCGATCAGCCAGCAACTTGTCGAGACGGCCGATCTGGATGTCGACAATCTTGTCCATATTGGCGCGGGTCAGGCGATGGAACAGGATGATCTCGTCCAGCCGGTTGAGGAATTCGGGGCGGAAGTGCGAACGCACGGCCTGCATAACCTGCGCCCTGGCATGGGTCTGATCGCCCTCCGTGCCAAGGAATTCGGTGCCGAGATTGGACGTGAGGATAATCACGGTATTACGGAAATCCACGGTGCGCCCCTGACCATCGGTCAGCCGGCCGTCATCCAGCACCTGCAGCAGCACATTGAAAACATCGGGATGGGCCTTCTCGACTTCGTCGAACAGGATCACCTGATAGGGCCGCCGCCGCACGGCTTTGGTCAGCACCCCGCCTTCCTCATAGCCGACATAGCCGGGCGGCGCGCCAATCAGGCGCGCGACCGCATGCTTTTCCATGAACTCGCTCATGTCGATGCGCACCATGGCGCTGTCATCGTCGAACAGGAAACTGGCCAGGGCCTTGGTCAGCTCGGTCTTGCCGACACCGGTCGGTCCCAGGAACAGGAAAGAGCCGATCGGCCGGTTGGGGTCCTGCAGGCCGGCGCGGGCACGGCGCACGGCATTGGAAATGGCGCGCACGGCCTCATCCTGCCCCACCACGCGATTACCCAGATCGGTTTCCATGTGCAGCAGCTTTTCGCGCTGGCCTTCCAGCATCTTGTCCACCGGGATTCCGGTCCAGCGTGACACCACGCCGGCGATATGCTCGGCGGTCACCGACTCCCCGGACAGGGCGGCATCCTTGTTGTCTTCGATCGCCTTGAGCTTGCGCTCCAGATCGGGAATGACTCCATAGGTCAGTTCGCCGGCGCGTCCGAAATCGCCCTTGCGCTGCGCCACTTCGACGTCCTGCCGCGCCGCATCCAGCTTTTCCTTCAGGCTCTGAACATCGGCGACGGATTTCTTTTCTTCCAGCCAGCGGGCGGTCAGCACGCCGGATTCTTCTTCCAGATCGCACAGTTCTTTTTCCAGCCCGACCAGCCGGTCGCGTGACGCCTTGTCGGTCTCACGCTTCAGTGCCTCGCGCTCGATCTTGAGCTGCATGATGCGCCGGTCCAGCTCGTCGAGCTTTTCCGGCT
>JBEGVG010000075.1:0-2556 GCA_041178445.1 Pseudomonadota bacterium
TGAAGTTTCCGGCCATCGGTCTGGCACTGCTCAATGTCTGGCTGGTGCATCGGTCCGAAGCCTGGCGTGCGCATCGCTTGCGCGAACTGATGCCGCGCGAAAAGCGACGGCTCGCCATCGGCGCGGCGCTATCGCTGACCTTCTGGCTCACCGCCATCACCGGCGGGAGGATGCTGGGTTACTGGTGAAGCGCCAAACAACCCTCCCCTTGAGGGAGGGTCGAAAAATCCATGGGATTTTTCGGGGAGGGGTCTGGGACAGATCGGATTGATCTAAAGCGGCTCGTGGTGATGCACCACGGCCGGCGGCGCGGCGAACAGCGGTCCCAGGATGGCGCGCCACTGGGTGAAGGCGTAGCTTTCGCGAAACCCCACCGTGTGATCCTCCAGCGTGTCCCACCAGACCAGCAGCAGGAAGTCGTCGGGATTTTCGATGCCGGGGCGCATCTCCACCTTGCGGCAGCCCTTCGAGCCTTCGATATGCGGCCGCGCCTTCACGAAGGCGGCTTTGAAAGCGTCAGCCTGGCCGGGCTTCACGGTGATAAGGGCGCGTTCGAGGATCACAATTCACTCCTGATTTTTGCGGCAATGGGTTCGAGCCGCGCCGCCTCTACCATGACTTTGCCGTGCGGCGCCATCGGCACACCTTCCCAGCGCGGTACGATGTGGAAATGGATGTGGAAGACGCTTTGGCCGGCGGCGGCGCGATTATACTGCTTGATCAGGATGCCGCCAGGATTCAGCGCCTTGTCCACGGCCCTGGCGACACGCTGCACGGTCGCCATCATCGCGGTCAGGCCTTCCGGCGAAAGGTCCAGAATATCCTCCGCCGGCTCTTTGGGCACCACCAGCACATGGCCATCGGCCTCGGGCATCACATCCATGAAGGCCAGGGTCTGGGCGTCCTCATAAATTTTGACGCAAGGAATCTCTCCGCGCAGGATTTTCGCGAAGATATTGCTGTTGTCGTAGGCCATCTACTTTCCTTTTTTGAATGGCGCATGCGCCGCCAGTTCCGCGATATGGTCCGCCACCGCCGCGCGTTCCGCGCCCAGGAAATCGTTCACCGCCCGCGCCAGTCCTTTGTGGAGGATGACATGGGCACTGTAGGTTTCCACCGGCAGGTAGCCGCGCAGCAATTTATGCTCGCCCTGCGCCCCGGCCTCAACCCGTTTCAGGCCGCGCGCAATCGCAAAATCGATCGCCTGGTAGTAGCAGGTTTCGAAATGCAGGAAGGGGACATAGTCCGCCGCCCCCCAGTTGCGCCCGAACAGCACGGCTTCGCCCATCAGATTGAGGGCGCCGGCGATATAGCGGCCATCCCGCTTGGCCATTACCAGCAGGGTCTGGTGTGACAGGCTTTGCCCCAGGCGGGAGAAGAATTCGCGGGTGAGATAGGGCGTGCCCCATTTGCGGCTCCCGGTGTCCATGTAGAAATCAAAGAACTGGTCCCAATGCTCTTCGGTGATGTCCGCGCCGGTCAGCCAGTCGAAACTGACGCCGGCATCGCGTAAGGCGGCGCGTTCTTTCCGCAAATTCTTGCGCTTGGCGGAGGACAGTTCGCCCAGAAACTGGTCGAAGGAGCTGTAACCCGGATTCTCCCAGTGAAATTGCTGGCCGGTGCGCAAAAGGTAGCCGGCTTCGCCTGCCGCCTGCCATTCCTCGCGCGTGAGAAAAGTGATGTGCAGCGACGAGGCCTCAAGCTGCTGGGTGGCGCCCGCCGCCGTCTTCAGCAGCGCCTGGGCATTCCCGAGCAAGCGCTTTCCGGTGACCGGTGTGAAGGGCACGGCGCATTGCAGCTTGGGATAGTAATTGCCGCCGGCCCGCTCCAGCGCCTCGGCCCAGCCATGGTCGAAGACATATTCGCCCTGGGAATGGCTTTTCAGGTACATCGGCATCAGCCCGTCATCCATCAACAGATGGGCGGGCTGCCAGCCGGCTTGGCGCGAGGCGGAGCCCGACTGCTCCAGCGCCGCGAAGAATTCATACGTCGTGAAGGGGTGTGGATCGGACAGGCCATGCGGATTGGCGAGCGCGTTCCAGCGCGCCGCGCCGATTTCCGCCGCACTGGTGATCAGCCTTGCGCCCGTCACTTGATCTCGAAGATGGCGTCCACTTCCACCGCCACCCCGCGCGGCAGCGAGCCGACGCCAATGGCGGCGCGGGCATGCTTGCCGGCATCGCCGAACACCGCGGCGAACAGGTCGGAGGCGCCGTTACCGACTTCCGGATGCTGGGTATAGTCCGGCGTGGCATTGACGAAGACGCCGACGCGCACGACTTTCGTCACCCGGTCCAGGTCGCCGATGGCGGCTTTCAACTGCGCCAGAACATTGATGGCGCAAAGCTGCGCCGCCGCCTGGCCCGCCTCCATCGGCACATCCACGCCCAGCTTGCCAACATACTTGATGGCGCCGTCGGCAATCGGAATTTGTCCCGACACGAACACCAGATTTCCGGTGATGGTGCAGGGACATAGGACGCGACGGGTACCGGCGGGGTGGGCAGGGCGACGCCAAGCTCTTTCAGGCGGGCTTCGATGACAGACATGACTTGT
>JBEGVG010000076.1:0-3236 GCA_041178445.1 Pseudomonadota bacterium
CGCCGAAACGGGCTTTGCGGAACGCGAGCGGCTGTTCGCCCTGCCCCGCTCGAGCTGGGACGATTACAACAAGGAGCTGATCGGCAAGGGCGGCGGCGTGTTCCCCCGCTCGCTGAAGGAAATCCCCCTGTCGCCCGAGGTCAAGGCGCTGATCGGCAGCGATCGGGACACCCTATCGCCGCCCGAACTGATCAACGCCCTTCTGAAGGCGGAGGCCGACCTGCTCTGGTTCGGCGGCATCGGCACTTATATCAAGTCAGCCGCTCAGTCCCCCATGGATGCGGGCGACCGCGCCAATGACGCCATCCGCGTCAACGGCAATGAGGTGCGGGCCAGGGTGGTGGGCGAAGGCGCCAATCTGGGCGTCACCCAGCTTGGCCGTATCGAATATGCCCGCAGCGGCGGACGCATCGATACCGACGCGGTGGACAATTCCGCCGGCGTCGACACTTCCGACCATGAATTGAACCTGAAAATCCTGCTCAGCGGCCCGGTGATGCGCGGCGAGATCAGCGAAGAAACGCGCAACGCGTTCCTTGCCTCCCTGACCGACGAGGTTGCGGCGCATGTGCTGGCTGACAATTACAACCAGACCCTGGCGCTGTCGGTAGCCGAGGCCCGCAGTCCCCGCGACATCGATGCCCATGCCCGGTTGATGCGCGACCTAGAGTCTCGCGGGCGGCTGAACCGCGCCGTGGAATTCCTGCCCCAGGACGGCGAATTGAAGGCGCTGGCACAGGCCGGCAAAGGCCTGACACGGCCCGAACTCGCCGTGCTGCTGGCCTATGCCAAGCTGGACCTGGACGCCGAGGTGCTGGCCAGCACCCTGCCCGACGATCCCGCCTTTGCCGCGCTGCTGGCCGGATATTTCCCGCCCGAAGCGGTGCGCACCTTCCCGGACGAACCGCAGCGCCATCGCTTGAAGCGCGAAATCATTTCCACCTTGCTGGTCAATGCCATCGTCAACCTGGCCGGCCCGCTGTTCGTGTTGCGCACCGCCGAAGTCACCGGTCTGCCCGGCGCGGCCATCGCGCGCGGCTTTGTGCTCAGCGACGGCGCATTCGGCCTTTCCGCCCTCAAGACCCGCATCGACGCGCTGGACGGCAAGGTCGATGCCAGGGTGCAGACCCAGCTTTATGGCGCCATCGCCGACCAGTTTCGCCGCGCCACGCGCTGGTTTCTCACCCATGTGCCGCAGGACGCCAGGATCGTCGACACCAGTGCGCTCTATCGCGCCGGTGTCGAGGCGCTGCGCCAGAGCCATCTGATGACGGGAGAAGAAAATGGCAGGATCGCCGAACTCACCGGCAGCGGCGTGCCGGATGACGTGGCGCGCGACGTGGCGTTGCTGCCGGCGCTGACCTCGGCGCTGGACGTTGCGCTGCTGGCGCATGACGCGGAGCTTGAACCGGCGAAAGTCGCCGCGATCTATTTCGCGGTGGGCGACATGCTGGGCCTGGACCGGCTGCGCGCTTTGGCGGCGAAATTCTCGCCACCCGATCACTGGGACCGCCTGGCGCTGCGGCGCTTGCTGGACGATCTCTATGCCGCCCAGCGGCGCATCGCGCGCAAGCTGCTGGCGGGCGGAAGCTCGGCGGAAACTTGGGCCAAGACCCATGCAGAGGCACTGACGCGCATGCGCGGCTTTCTGGCCGACCTGGACGCCAGCGGTGAACTGTCGGTGGCCAAGCTGATGCTGGCCTCAAGCCATATCCAGAACCTAGGCTAGCCCGTCACCAGACGATGACGCGGAAGATGTTGGAGAAGTCGTCGGTCCAGGGCGCCGCGCCGGGCTGGCCTTGCGTGGCCAGCCAGCGCTTGTCGGGCTTTAGGAATTCCAGGTCGGCCTGCGTCGCCGCGATCACCATCCATTCCGATGCGGCCGCGCCCTGCCTGGTTTGCGCATCGGTTGGATAATAAAGCTGGCGCCGGGCGAACGCGTTCACGCTGGAAACACCGTTGGAGAGCACCGGGCCCAACTCAAGATACTTGTTGCTGAGGTTGAACAAGATCACCCCGCCGGGACGCAGCTTGCGCAGGTAAAGCGCCAGCGCCTCGCGGGTGAGGAGATGGGTGGGAATAGCGTCGGAACTGAAGGCATCGATCACGATCAGGTCGTAGCTGCGATCCGGCTCCCGGCCCAGCAACAGCCGCCCGTCGCCCAGCCGGACCTTGGCGCCCTCGCAGGCGCTGAGATAGTGGAAATAGCGGGTGTCGCGTGCGATCCGCTCCACCGCGCCATCGATCTCAAAGAAGGTCCAGTCCTCGTTCGGGCGGCGGTAACAGGCCAGGGCCCCGGTACCCAGCCCGATCAGGGCGGTGCGGGGGCGCGCGCCATCGCTTGCGAACATCTGGCCCGCCGGACCTGAGCGCGCAAAATAAGAGAGCGGTTCGCGGCGGCGGGCGGGATCGGTGAACTGGGTGCCATGGATGGTGGTGCCGTGCACCAGCGCGATCTTGCGATCCTTTTCCAGCAGCTTGACTTTGTTGATGCCAAAGAAGCTGCGCTCGATATGCAGCACATCCACCGAGCTGCGCACAAAGAAGGCGCCGCCTAGCACCACCGCGATCCCCAGCGCAAAGCGCAGGCTGCGTTCGGAAAACCAGTAGAGCGCCAGAGCGCAGGGCAGCAGGAACAGCAGCCGTCCCACCATGGCGAAAGGCGCCGCATCGACAAAGCGCCACACCGCCAGCGGGACCACCAGGCCCAGCAACAGGGGATATAGAGAGTCGCCGATCCTGTATTCGCGCAGGTCGCCCTTGACCAAGCCTCGCAGCAGGCAGGCCGCCACCAGCGCCAGGTAATATTCGATATCGGACGAGAACAGCGCCGGCGCCACCAGCGCGTTGAAGATGCCGCCCAGCGCGCCGCCGATCGACATGCAGAAATAGAAGGTGGTGAGGCCGGATGCCGCCGGACGGCGGCGCACCAGCTCACCATGGCACATCAGCGCAGTGGCGAAGAAGGCGGAAAGATGAATGCCCACCGTCAGCAGCACCGTCCTGCCCAGGCCGAAGGCTAGCACCAGGATGGTCATCACCGCGATGGCGACGATGCCGGCGCCTTGCGCCATCAGCACCCAGTCCCGGTTCAGCGGGCGGGCGAAGACGATGACGAAGGACAGCAGATAAAGCGCAAAAGGCACCACCCAGAACAGCGGCGCCGAGGCGATGTCGGTGGTGATCAGCGTGGTGACGCCGGCCAGCAGGCTCGACGGCACCGCCGCCAGCAGCGC
>JBEGVG010000077.1:0-9896 GCA_041178445.1 Pseudomonadota bacterium
TCCAGCGCTCCAACGCCAATCTCAAGGTACTGGAAGACTGGGTGGCAGGTTCGAACTGGGCCGGCTTCCTGGCGGACGACAAGTCCATCCGCTCCAACACCAGCGTCTGCATCAAGATCACCGATCCCTGGTTTGAATCGCTCAGCGACGATGCCAAGGCCGACGCCGCCAAGAAGATCGCCACCCTTCTGGACAAGGAAGGGGTGGCGCTGGACATCGCCGGCTACCGCGCCGCACCGGCAGGGCTTCGCATCTGGTGCGGCGCCACGGTGGAACAAGCCGATCTCGAAGCACTCACGCCCTGGCTCGACTGGGCCTGGGCGCAAGTAAAAGCCTAACGCAAGGAAAAATCCCATGCCGTTCATCTCGGAAAACAAGCTGGAAGAAGCCCTGGTGCGCGCCGTCAAGAGCCCGGCCACGGCGCCCGACTTCTATCGCCTGCTGCTGGAAAGCGATCTGCTGGTGCTGGGCACGGTGGAAGGCCAGGAAGATGTGGGCGCTGCCTTCAGCCTGGAGCCGGGTGGCCAGCTCCAGCTCGTCACCGGCGAGAATAAGGGCGAAAAATTCCTGCCGGTCTTCTCGTCGCTGGCGCGCATGCAGGAATATGTGAAGGAGGAGAGCAAGTATCTCTCCATCAATGGCCGCGCCCTGCTCGACCTCACCCGCGGCGCGCCGGTCATCCTGAACCCGGCCTCCGAATATGGCCGTGAACTCACCCCCGGTGAAGTGGAACAGCTGCTCAATCCCATGGCGCCTTCACCGCAGGTTGCGCTCACCACCAGCGACGCCTTCTACCCCATGGCACTGATCAATACCCTGGCCTCGGTGTTCGAAAATCATCCGCACGTACAGACCGCCTGGATGATCCGTATCGGCATCGGCGAAGCGGGCAGCCAGGCCCAGCCGCTGGTCGGTGTTGAGACCAGCGGCGACATTGCCGCGCTGGTGGCCGACATCGAGCGCGCCGCCGCGGAAGGCGCGCCCGGCATCGTGTTCGACGTGCAGCGAGTGGATCGCGCGCGGCCCACCGGCATGGCCGCCGCCCTGCTCCAGGCCCAGCCCTTCTATCAGCGCGGCGGCGCCGTTCCCGGCCAGTTTCTCAACTAATTCCTTCGAACAAGGACTGATCCCATGCCCAAGGTTCTGATCGCCGACAAACTGTCTCCCGCCGCCGTTGCCATCTTCAAGGAACGCGGCGTCGAAGCCGATGTGAAGACCGGCCTTACCAAGGAAGAGCTGATCAAGATCGTCGATCAGTATGACGGCATCGCCGTGCGCTCGGCCACCAAGCTGACCGCCGATGTCCTCAAGGTAGCCAAGAACCTGAAAGTGGTTGGCCGGGCCGGCATCGGCGTGGACAATGTCGACATTCCGGCCGCCACCGCCGCCGGCGTGATCGTGATGAACACTCCCTTCGGCAATTCCATCACCACCGCCGAACACGCCATCTCGCTGATGCTGGCGCTGGCGCGCGAACTGCCCGCCGCCAACGCCTCGACCCAGGCCGGCAAGTGGGAAAAAAACCGCTTCATGGGCGTGGAGATCACCGGCAAGGTCCTGGGGCTGATCGGCGCGGGCAATATCGGCTCGATCGTCGCCGACCGCGCCAAGGGCCTGAAGATGCGGGTGATCGCCTATGATCCCTTCCTGTCGCAGGAACGGGCCAACGATCTGGGCATCGAGAATGTCGAGCTAAACGATCTTCTGGCGCGGGCCGATTTCATCACCCTGCATGTGCCGATGACGCCGGAGACCAAGAATATCCTCTCCGCCGACGCCATCGCCAAGACCAAGAAGGGCGTGCGCATCATCAACTGCGCCCGCGGCGGACTGATTGATGAACTCGCCTTGAAAGCGGCGCTGGACAATGGCCATGTCGCGGGCGCGGCGCTGGACGTGTTCGAAACCGAGCCGGCCAAGGAAAACATCCTGTTCGGCAATGAGAAAGTCGTGGCCACGCCGCATCTGGGGGCTTCCACCAGCGAGGCGCAGGAAAATGTCGCGTTGCAGGTGGCCGAACAGATTTCGGACTATCTGCTGACCGGCGCCATCACCAATGCGCTGAACATGCCCTCCATCTCGGCCAGCGAAGCGCAGAAGGTGCGTCCCTGGATTTCCCTGGCGGAAAAGCTGGGCTCGTTTGCCGGACAGCTGACCGGCACCAGCCTGACAGCGGTGGAGATCATCTATGAAGGCACGCCTTCGATGCTCAACACCCGCGCTTTGACCCAGGCGGCACTGGCGGGACTGCTCAAGCCGATGCTGTCGGAGGTCAACATGGTCAACGCGCCGGTGATCGCCAAGGACCGCGGCATCAAGGTGAGCGAGACCCGCCGCGACGCGCAGGGCATCTATGAGGGCTATATCAAGATCGTGGTGAGCATGACCGATCCAAAGGGGGTCGACAGCACCCGCCGGGTTGCCGGCACCGTCTTCTCCGACGGCCGCCCCCGCCTGATCCAGATCAAGGACATCAATCTGGACGCCGAATTCGCGCCGCACATGCTCTACATCGTCAATGAGGACAAGCCGGGCTTCATCGGCAAGCTGGGCACCATGCTGGGCGACGCCAAGGTCAATATCGCCAACTTCACGCTTGGCCGCAGCGCGCCGGGACAGGATGCCATCGCCCTGATCGAGGTGGACGGCCCGGTGCCGGCAGATGTGGCGGAAGCCGTCGCCAAGCTGCCCCAGGTCAAGCACGCCAAACCGCTGGCGTTTTAATCTCATCTCCATGGCCGGGCTTGACCCGGCCATCCAGCAACAGTCTGAAAACTGGATGGGCGGCTCAAGGCCGCCCATGGAGGATATTGAGAAAATACAAGGGCGCCTCAGGCGCCTTTGTTTTTGGCAATCGCCTCGTGGTGGCGGATGACTTCCTTGACGATGAAATTCAGGAATTTTTCGGCAAAGTCGGGATCCAGCTTGGCCCCGGCGGCCAGTTCGCGCAGCCGGGCGATCTGGGCAGCCTCGCGCGAGGGGTCGGCCGCCGGCAGGTCATGCGTCGCCTTGAATTCGCCCACCGCCTGGGTGCACTTGAACCGCTCGGCCAGAAGATGGATCAGCGCCGCATCGATATTATCGATGCTGTCTCGCAAACGCAGCAGGTCCGGATGGGTCATGACGATCTTTCGAAGTCCACGAAGAAGGTAGCCGGACGTGTTTAAGCCAAGCCCGCCCCCCAGCCAAGCGTTCGCGCCACCGACACGGACTGCCTCCAAATCGCCGGGTTTCCCAAGCGCATCCGCCTTTTAAGGTCGGTGCAAAAATGCTCTAACCCGCCTCCATGAAGATCGTGGAGCGCATCGTCGCCTTCTGCTGCCGCTGGCCCCTGATGGTCATCGCGCTTTCGCTGCTGCTGGCGTTGGGCGGGGGCTGGTACACCAGCCAGAATTTCGCCATGAACACCGACAGCGAGCAGCTGATCGACCCCGAGGTGGACTGGCGGGTACGCCAGGCGCGCATCGATGAGGCCTTCCCGCAAAAGACCAACCTGACCGCGGTGGTGATCGACGGCAAGACGGCGGAACTGGCCGAGTCCGCCGCTGCCCGGCTGACCGAAAGGCTGCAGGCCAACCCCAAGCTGTTCACCCTGGTGCGCCGTCCCGATGGCGGCACATTCTTCAACCAGAACGGCCTCCTGTTCCTGTCACTGGATGAAGTACGCGACACCACCCAGCAGCTGATCAAGGCGCAGCCTTTCCTGGGCGGGCTCGCCAGCGATCCCTCGCTGCGCGGCATCATGACCAATCTGGACACCATGCTTTTGGGGGTCGGCGCGGGCGAAGCGAAACTGGCCGATATCGACGGGCCGATGGCTCGTTTTGCCGACACCTTCAGCGCAGCGGCGCAAGGCAAGACGGAATTCCTGTCCTGGCGCTCACTGATTACCGGCGCGCCCGCGCGGCCGGAGGAAATGCGGCGCTTCATGGAAGTGAAGCCGCGGCTGGACTTCAATGCGCTGGAGCCGGGTGCCGAGGCCCGCAGCGCCATCCGCGCCGCCGCGCGCGAATTGAACCTGACCCCGGAGCATGGGGTCACGGTGCGGCTGACCGGACCGATACCGATGGCGGACGAGGAATTCGCCACCCTCACCGACCGTGTCTATCTGATGACCGCGGCTATGATGGGCGGCGTGCTGCTGACCCTGTGGCTAGCGCTCAAATCCTTCAAGATCATCTCCGCCATTCTGGTGACTCTGTTCGTAGGGCTGGCCATCACCATGGGCCTGGGCCTGATGCTGGTAGGGGTCTTCAACATCATCTCCATCGCCTTCATCGCGCTGTTCGTGGGACTGGGGGTGGATTTCGGCATCCAGTTCTCGGTCCGATACCGGCACGAACGATATCTCGATGACAGCCTGCCACGGTCCCTGAGCGCTGCGGGCTATGGCGTGGGCGTTCCGCTGGCGCTGGCTGCCGCCGCCACGGCGGTTGGCTTCTTCTCGTTCCTGCCCACCACCTATACCGGTGTGGCCGAACTGGGGAAGGTGGCGGGCATCGGCATGATCGTGGCCTTCGCGCTGTCGATCACCATGCTGCCCGCGCTGCTGATGCTGCTCAGTCCGCCCGGCGAGCGTGAGGAAGTCGGCTTCACCGCATTGGGGCCGCTGGACGATTTCATGACCCGCAACCGCAAGCGGGTGAAACAGGTGGCGATGGCGGCCGGCGTGATCTCGCTGGTACTGGCGGCCTTTGTGCAATTCGATTCCAATCCGCTCAATCTGCGCAGTCCCAAAGTGGAGTCGGTGTCCACCTTGCTGGACCTGATGAAGAATCCCCAGACCTCCCCCAACCAGATCGACGTGCCGGCCTCCTCGCTGGCGGCGGCGGACGACCTGCGGGACCACATCGCGCAGGGGTCGCTGGTAGCCCAGGCCATCACGCTTTCCAGCTTCGTGCCGGACCAGCAGGCCGAAAAGATAGCGTTGATCGCCGACGCCAATTCGCTGCTGGACGCCACCATCAATCCCTTTGACGTGACGCCGCCGCCCAGCGATGCGCAAGTGGTCGAAAGCTTCCGGAAAACCGCGCAAGCGCTGCGCGCCGCCGCCGGGACCGATCAGAGCGGTCCGGCGGGAAATGCCCGCCGCCTGGCCTCCAGTCTGGAGGCGGTGATCAAGGCCGGCCCCGCGGCGCGCGCCCGCGCCGAAGAGACTCTGGTGCCGGGCCTGAAGACCATGCTGACCCAGGTTTCGGATTCGCTCAAAGCCGCGCCCTTCACGGCCCAGACCATCCCGGCTGATATCCGCGCGGACTGGGTGGCCAAGGACGGCACCGCGCGCATCCAGGTTTCGCCCAAGGACACCAGCAACGAACCCGCCGCGATCTCCGCCTTCTCCGACCAGGTCTTGCGAATCGCGCCAGAGGCCACCGGCGCTCCCATTTCCATTCGCGAATCCGGCAAGACCATTGTCGGCGCCTTTACCGAGGCCGGCATCCTGTCCTTCGTCGTCATCACCCTTCTGCTGACGGTGGTGCTGCGAAGTTTCCATGATGTGCTGATGACCATGGCGCCGCTGGTGCTGGCTTTCCTTTTGACCCTGGCCAGCTGCGTGGTGCTGGGCTTGCGGCTCAATTTCGCCAATGTCATCGCCCTGCCGCTGCTTTTGGGCATTGGCGTGGCCTTCAACATCTATTTTGTGATGGCCTGGCGGCACGGCCAGCGCTGCTTCCTGGCCTCGCCCCTGACGCGCGCGGTGATCTTCTCCGCCGCCACCACCGCATCGGGCTTCGGCACGTTGTGGCTCAGCATCCATCCTGGTACCGCCAGCATGGGCGAGCTGCTGATGATTTCGCTGGGCTGGTCACTGGTGACAACCCTGTTCCTGTTCCCGGCGCTGCTGGGCCCGCCGCC
Organism: Pseudomonadota bacterium; assembly: GCA_041178445.1. Classification (GTDB taxonomy): domain Bacteria; phylum Pseudomonadota; class Alphaproteobacteria; order Micropepsales; family Micropepsaceae; genus Rhizomicrobium. Next base: position 5,857 of record JBEGVG010000077.1, read on the forward strand.
GCACACGCTGCAAATGCACGATCCGGAAGTTTAATCCCAACCCCCTCCGGTTTCAGCTTCCTCTTAAGTGAAGCGAGCGCAGGCCCCGCCTCCCCATCGTGCGCGTCAGCGCACAAGAGGGGGAGGTGATTTCAGCGAACGAGGCCGATAGGCCGAGTGGAAGCTGAAATCGGAGGGGGTCAATCCAACATCTGGTCAGTAAGCGCATTGATGCGCTTGGCCAGCCCCGAAGGACCGCCCGCCGCCAACGTGCTGGCAAAATCGGAACGCTTCTGCGCCATCTGGCTGATATTGCCGGCCAGATAAACGTCGGTGATCTTCCAGTCGCCGTCCACCTGATGGGTGCGATAATTGAACGCGATGGTCTGGTTGGTGGTCTTCATCGCGCTCTTGACGAAGCGATCATTGCCCCGCGCGATCGAAACGGGTTCCACCGTGAAGGTTTCGCCGCCGAAGGAAGAAAAATTCTTGGCATAGTTGGCCACGGTCATGCGGGTGAAGGCTTCGATCAGCGCCTTCTTGTCGGCATCCGACATGGCGGCAAAACTGGGGCCGACCGCGATGGCGGTCATAGCCGGCAGGTCGAAGGCCTTTTCCACGGCCGGCCGCAGCTTGTCGTAGCGCCCCTTGGTGCTGCCGCCCATCTGCATCGACGCGGTAAGGACATCGTAAAAGCCCCGCACCTGGCTCGCGGCCGGGTCGAAGGCCTGCGCCTGGGCAGGCTGGGCCGGAATTGCGAGGAGAGCGGGGGCGGCGGCTAGTGTCAGGGCCATGGCCAAGGACTTCAGAATGCGGCTCATTGAAAAACTCCCTATGCCCCAGTGTAACGCACAAGAAGCCCGAGGTTCACGCCAGAAGACGGCTTTTTTGGGCCCCTGAAACGGGACGTCAGGCGTCGCGTCCCAGCAGGAAAAAGGGCAGTGCCGACAATTCCGGCGCCCGTGCCGCATAGGGGCCGAGCGCGTCGACCGCGCGGTTGGCGCGTTTTTGCGCTTCGGCGCGCGCGGCCTCCACCCCCAGCAAGGTCACCAGTGTCTGCTTGCCCATGTCGGCATCCTTGCCCACCGCCTTGCCGGTCTTTTCGGCAGTGGACGTCACGTCCAGCAGGTCGTCGGTGATCTGGAACACCACGCCCATTTCCTCGGCATAGGATTTCAGCCGGGCGCGGTCTTGCCCCGACGCCCCGCCCAGGATCGGTCCGGCTTCGCAGGAGAATTCAAACAGCTGGCCGGTCTTGAGCCGCTGCAGATTGATGACATCGTCGATGCCGAAGCCCCCATGTTCCGATCGTAAAGTATCGGCCAGCATGTCGATGATCTGGCCCCCGATCATGCCGCTATGGCCGCTAGCCTCGGCCAGCCGCGCAATCAGCGCGCAGCGCACATCGCCGCTGGGATGGGTGCGGGCGTCCGCAAGAATCTCAAACGCGATGGTGAGCAGCGCGTCGCCGGCCAGAACCGCCGTCATTTCGTCAAAGGCGATATGGGTGGTGGGGCGGCCGCGGCGCATGTCATCGTCGTCCATGCAGGGCAGATCGTCATGCACCAGGGAGTAGGTATGCAGCGCCTCGATGGCCGCCCCCACCCGCAGGGACCGCGAATCATCCACCCCGAACAACCGGGCCGAATGCAGCACCAGGAAGGGGCGCAGCCGCTTGCCCCCCGCCATGATGGCGTAGCGCATGGCCTCCTGGACCCGCCCCTGGGGACCTGCCGGGCTGGGCAACACCGAATCCAGGGCGCCGTCCACCAGCTTGGCGCTGGCCGCGATCGCCCCGGGAAGGGCTTCCAGGTCGGCTTGGACCTCCATTTTCACATTGTCTGACACGATATTTCCCCGTGGGCCCTGAGGGCCGGCTGGTGCCGCTTTTAGCCCCTAAGCCTGCGCTTTTTCCAGCCCGCTCTTGGCCCCGGTTTGCGCTTGGGTTCCTGCCCCATTTTGGGCTACGTCCCTGCAGGCTATTGCCCATACAGGGCCAGGGGTTGCACCCCTTTGCCCAATGCAGGACAATGGCATGTTGCAGTGCCGCGAGCGGGGGCCCTGGTGCTGCCCGGTAGCGCAACCTAGGAATTTCAGGGTTCAGATGCGAGTTATCCTTGCCCAGCCACGCGGCTTTTGCGCCGGCGTCGTGCGCGCCATCGATATCGTCGAAAAGGCGCTCGATAAATATGGCGAGCCCGTCTATGTGCGCCACGAGATCGTGCACAACAAGCATGTGGTGAACACCCTCAAGAGCAAGGGGGCGCGTTTCGTCGAGGAACTGGACGAAGTGCCCAATGGCGCCGTCACCGTGTTCAGCGCCCATGGCGTGCCCCAGTCGGTGGTCAAGACCGCCCAGGACCGTGGCCTGCCCGTGCTGGACGCCACCTGCCCGCTGGTCTCCAAGGTGCATAATCAGGGCAAGCGTTACGTCGCCCATGGCCGCACCCTGATCCTGATCGGCCATGCCGGCCATCCCGAAGTGGAAGGCACCATGGGCCAGGTCGGCGCCCCGGTGCATCTGGTGCAGAACGAAGCCGATGTCACCACGCTGGACATTCCGGTCAACACGCCGGTCGCCTATATCACCCAGACCACGCTGTCGATCGACGACACCAAGGGCATCATCGTCGCCCTCAAGAACCGCTTCAGCGACATTGTCGGGCCCGAGACCAGCGACATCTGCTACGCCACCCAGAACCGCCAGACGTCCGTGCGCGAGCTGGCCAAGCTGGCGGACGTGATCCTGGTGGTGGGGGCGGCCAACAGCTCCAACTCCAACCGCTTGCGCGAAATCGGCATCGAGGAGGGCATTCCCTCCTACCTGATCAATGACGGCAGCGAACTGAAAGCCGAATGGGTGCGCGGCAAGAAGGTGGTCGGGCTGACCGCCGGCGCCTCGGCGCCTGAAGAACTGGTGCGCCATGTGATCGAGGCGCTGGGCGAAATCGAAGACGTGAAAGTGGAAACGATGGACGGCAAGAAGGAACATATCGAATTCCGCCTTCCCGCCGAGCTGAGGGCTTAAGTCATGGGACTTCCGTTTCGCCAGGCCGCCAAGATCGGCGCCTATGTCGTCAAGAAGCAGCTCTCCGGCAAGAAGTATCCGCTGGTGCTGATGCTGGAGCCGCTGTTCCGCTGCAACCTGGCCTGCGCCGGCTGCGGCAAGATCGATTATCCGGACGACATCCTCAACCAGCGCCTGAGCTTTGAGCAATGCATGGACGCGATCGAGGAATGCGGCGCCCCCGCCGTCTCCATCGCCGGCGGAGAGCCCCTGCTCCATCGCGACATGCCCAGGATCGTCGAAGGCTATCTGGAGCGCGACAAGTTCGTCATTCTCTGCACCAACGCGCTGCTGCTGGCCAAGAAGATCGACCAGTACAAGCCGCACCCGAATTTCACCTGGTCGATCCATCTGGACGGCGACAAGGTGATGCATGACAAGTCGGTCTGCCTGGACGGCACCTATGACAAGGCCATCGCCGCCATCAAGATGTGCAAGGAGCGCGGCTTCCGCACCCAGATCAATTGCACCCTTTTTGATGGTGCAGACCCCGAGCGGACAGCGGCCTTCTTCGACCTGATGATGGAAATGGACGTGGACGGCATCACCGTCTCGCCCGGCTATGCCTATGAGCGCGCCCCGGACCAGGAGCATTTCCTCAACCGCGAGCGCACCAAGAAGATGTTCCGCGAGATCTTCGCGCGCGGCAATGGCGGCAAGAATTGGGACTTCACCAATTCCGGCCTCTTCCTCGACTTCCTGGCCGGCAACCAGACCTATGAATGCACGCCCTGGTCGATGCCGCTCTACACCGTCTTCGGCTGGCAGAAGCCCTGCTACCTGCTGGGCGAAGGTTACGCCAAGACCTTTGACGAGCTGATGGAAGGCACCGAGTGGGAGAAGTATGGCGTCGGCAAGTATGAAAAATGCGCCGACTGCATGGTCCATTGCGGCTTTGAAGGCACTGCCGCCAAGGACATGATCAAGAACCCGCTCAAGGCGCTGCCCATTCTGTTGCGCGGCATCAAGATGGACGGCCCGATGGCGCCGGACA
>JBEGVG010000078.1:0-10495 GCA_041178445.1 Pseudomonadota bacterium
CAGCACCAGAAGCAATCTGCTGGCCGCCGGGGCAGTCCGCAGACGGCCAGCTAGCGCAAACACCGCTCATAAACTAACATTGCAAATGGACCACTCATTGGGGGCCGGTCAGGCTTCCGTCATCTCAAAGTGCGTTCCTCCACCCTGACGCGCGGCATGACCGGCGCGGGCGCCTATGTAGCGGCGGAAGACTTCAAGAAGCTGCTCACCCGCCATGGCCTCAACCTGATCGCCGAGCGGGTGGAAGACGAAAAGACCGTGGTGCAGCTGCTGGACTATGCCGTGGACTATGCCCAGGGCTATCTGTTCGGCGAGCCGCGTGCGGTGCGCGAGGATTCGCTCAAGCCCATCAGCGCGCTGGAACCCGCCGCGATTATTCCTTTCAAAAAGCGGGCTAACGCCCGCGGGGCAAGAAAGCCGGCTGACCACCGCGATGCCGCATTGACCCGGCGGGCAGGGCGGCATACCGCTTGGCTGTCATGTCTTTGCCCCGCCTGATTTCCGGTCTTTCCGAAATAGCCTCTGGCCATGACGCCCTGATTTGTGATGTCTGGGGCGTGGTGCATGACGGCGCGCGCCATCATCCCGCCGCCGCCGATGCGCTGTTCCGTTTCAAGGAAAAGCATGGGCCGGTGGTGCTGTTGACCAACGCCCCGCGCGTACCCGAAGAGGTCGCGGCCCAGTGCGCCAGCTATGGTCTGCCGTCCGGCTGCTATGACGCCATCGTCAGTTCGGGCGGGGCCGCTCGCGACGAGCTGGCCCGCCGTAGCGCCGCCAAAGCCCTGTCACTGTATTATATAGGCCCGGACCGCGACCTGCCGATGATCCAGGGGCTGGATATCCGCCGCACCGGGATCGAAGAGGCCGACCTGGTCCTGTGCATCGGGCTGGTGGACGACATGACCGAATCCGTTGCCGACTATGCCGAGGTGCTGGCGGCGATGAAGGCGCGGGGGCTGGTCATGCTCTGCGCCAATCCCGACCTGGTGGTGCATCGTGGTCCCCGGCTGCTGTACTGCGCCGGCTCCCTGGCCCAGGCCTATGAAGCGCTGGGTGGCGGGGTGGTCTATTACGGCAAGCCTCATCTGCCGATCTATGCCGCCGCCCTGGCGGCTGCTGGCAACCCGAAGAGCCCGCTGGCGGTGGGCGATGGGCTGGTGACCGACATAAGGGGCGCCAATGCCGCGGGGCTCGATGTGCTATTCATCGCCGATGGGGTTCATGGCGAGGACATCGCCCCCTATACTCCCGAACATCTCGCCGCCCTGTTCGCGCGTTTCGGGGTGCATGCCGCCACCGCCACCCGCGCCCTGAAATGGTAATGCCATGACCAGCGTATATCTCGACGAACTCAAGCCGGGCATGTCGGCCCAGACGGTTCGCACCGTTACCGAGCGCGACATCCAGCTGTTCGGCGAAGCCACCGGCGACATGAACCCGGTGCATTTCGACGAGGACTTTGCCAAGAAGACCGTGTTCCGCGGCCGGGTGGCGCATGGCGCACTGTCCATCGGCTATATCTCGGCGCTGCTGGGCACCCAGTTGCCGGGCGACGGTTCGATCTTCCTATCCGCCAGCATCGTCTTCAAGACGCCGGTGCGGATCGGCGATACCGTGACCACCACCGCCACGGTGCGCGAGATCAACGGCCGCGCCGTGGTGCTGGATTGCGTCTGCAAGGTGGATGACCGGCTGGTGCTGGAATCCGAGGCGCATGTGCTGGCGCCCCGGCGGCCGGCGACGAAAGATTGACGTTGCGAATTTTTCGCCATTTCGACGATGTGCCTGCTGGCCTTCGCGGTGCGGTGGTGGCGATCGGCAATTTCGATGGCGTCCATCGCGGCCATCGCGCCCTGATTGCCGAAGCCAAGGTCCAGGCAGAGGTGCGCAAGGCGCCGCTGGCGGTGCTGTCCTTTGAGCCTCATCCGCAGGAATATTTCCGCGCACTGCGCGGGGAGGGCGATGCGCAATCCTTCCGCCTGACGCCGCTGCGCGCCAAGGCGCGGCTGCTGGCAGATCTGGGCGTGGACGCGCTGTTCGCGCTGAATTTTGACGCCGAGATGGCCAGCCGCAGCCCGCAGGATTTTGTGCAGAAGATTTTGCTGGATTCCTTGAGCATCAGCGGCGCGGTGGTGGGGCATGACTTCGAATTCGGCAAGGGCCGCGCCGGAAATCTGGCGGCGCTGTCCTATATGGGCGAGATGGAGGGCTTCACCGTCACCGCCTTCGACACCGTCACCGCGGCCGGCGATGAAAAGATTTCCTCCACCCTGATCCGCCAGCTTTTGAAAGACGCCAAGCCGGAAGAAGCAGCCCGGCTGCTGGGCCATTGGTGGGCGGTGGAGGCGCGGGTCGAACATGGCGACGCCCGGGGCCGCACCATGGGCTTTCCCACCGCCAATATGCATCTGGGCCACTGCCTGGCTCCGGCCTTTGGCGTCTATGCGGTGCGGGTAAACATCCTGGACAATGACAAGGTGGTGTCGCGCCATGACGGCGTCGCCAATTTCGGCATTCGGCCCATGTATCAGGTGAATGTGCCGCTGATGGAAACCCATCTGTTCGATTTCGACGGCGACCTTTACGGCAAGTATCTCTCGGTCGAGCTGGTGCGCTGGATACGCGCCGAAGCCAAATTCCCCAGTCTGGAGGCGCTGATTGCCCAGATCGGCGCGGATGCCGCCAAGGCCCGGGAAATCCTCGCCAAAACGCCCTAGCTGCCCCCAGCTGGACGGTTCCGGGGGCCCCTGTTAGAAGCGGACACCCCCATGACAAACAGCACCGAAAAGCCCGAAAAACCCGCCGAATCCCCCGATTACCGGGCGACTCTGTTCCTGCCCGCCACCGATTTCCCCATGAAGGCGGGGCTGCCCGAAGCCGAGCCCAAATGGCTGGCGCGCTGGGCGCAAATGGACCTCTACGGCAAGCTGCGGGCGCGCGCCAAGGGCCGGCCCTTGTTCGTGCTGCATGACGGCCCGATCTATGCGAATGGCGACATCCATTCGGGCACCGGCCTCAATCACATCCTGAAGGACTTCGTGGTCCGCTCCCAGGGGATGCTGGGCAAGGACGCACCTTACGTGCCGGGCTGGGACTGTCACGGTCTGCCGATCGAATGGAAGGTGGAAGAAGGTTTCCGCGCCCAGGGCCGCAACAAGGACGACATCCCCAAGGACGAGCTGCGCCGTGAATGCCGCAAGTTCGCCGGCCACTGGCTGAATGTGCAGCGCGAGCAGATCCAGCGCCTGGGCCAGATCGGCGACTTCGCCAATCCCTACACCACCATGAACTTCAAGGCCGAGGCGGCGATCGCCCGCGAAGCGATGAAGTTCGTGGAGAATGGTCTGCTCTATCGCGGTTTCCGCCCGGTGATGTGGTCGCCGGTGGAAAAGACCGCGCTGGCCGATGCCGAGGTCGAGTATCATGAGAAGCAGTCGCCGACGATCTATGTGAAATTTCCGTTGGCGAAATCGTCACCCGAACTGGCGCACACCTTCATCGTGATCTGGACCACCACCCCCTGGACCATTCCGGGCAACCGCGCCATCGCTTTTTCGCCCGAGATTTCCTACGGCCTTTATCAGATTGCCGATGCCTCGGACGGTTCGCTGGCCCGCGCGGGCGAAAATCTGCTGCTGGCCGACACACTGGCCGAGCAGGTGGCCAAGCACGCCAAGATGATGCTCAGCCGCGTGCGCACGGTTCCGGCCGACGAACTCAAGTCGCTGGTGGCGGCGCATCCGCTGCGCAGCGTCGGGTACAATTTCGAAGTGCCGGTGCTGCCGGCCGCTTTCGTCACCGCCGATACCGGCACCGGCTTTGTCCACAATGCGCCTGGTCACGGCGAAGACGACTTCGAACTGATGGTGGGTGCGGATCGTGATTACCCGCAAAAGAATCCCGATGCGTTCAATCTTGTGCTGCCCGACGGGTCCTATGCGCCGAACGTGCCGGTGTTCGCGGGCAAGCGAATCCTGACGCCTGAAGGCAAGGACGGCGACGCCAATGGCGCGGTGATCAAGGAACTGATCGCTCATGGCAAGTTGTTGGCCAAGGGCACGCTGCGCCATTCCTATCCGCATTCGTGGCGTTCCAAGGCGCCGGTGATCTTCCGCGCCACGCCGCAATGGTTTGTGGCGATGGACAAGCCGTTTCTTGATGGCAAGACGCTGCGCGAGCTGGCGATGAAAGCGATCGGGGAAACCAAATGGTATCCGCCGCGCGGCCAGAACCGCATCGGCTCCATGGTCGAAGGACGCCCGGACTGGGTGCTCTCGCGCCAGCGCGCCTGGGGCGTACCGCTGGCGATCTTTGTCGAAAAGAAATCCGGCACGGTGCTCAATGATCCCGCCGTCTTTAAGCGCATCGAACAGGCCTTCGAAACCGAAGGTGCCGATGCCTGGTTCACCGCGCCCCCGTCGCGCTTCCTGGGCGAGGGCCGCAACCCCGACGATTATGAACAGGTCACCGACATTCTGGACGTCTGGTTCGATTCCGGTTCGACCCATGTGTTCGTGGTGGAAAATCCCATCGATCCCAATTGGCCGAAAGCCGAACGCGCCGATTTGTACCTCGAAGGCTCGGACCAGCATCGCGGCTGGTTCCAGTCTTCGCTGCTGGAAAGTGTCGGCACCACCGGCCACGCGCCCTATCGCGGCGTGCTGACCCATGGCTTCGTCCTCGACAAGGACGGCCGCAAGATGTCCAAGAGTCTCGGCAACACGCTGGCGCCCAAGGTGATCGCGGAAAAGAATGGCGCGGAAATCCTGCGCCTGTGGGCGGCCAATTCCGATTTCACCGAAGACCTGCGCATTGGCGATGACATCATCAAGGCCAATGTCGAGGGCTATCGCCGCCTTCGCAACACCATCCGCTTCATGCTCGCCAACCTGTCGGGCTTTGACGAAAGCGAACGCATTGAGCATTCGAAGATGCCGGAGCTGGAGCGCTTCATGCTGGCGCGGCTGGCCGATCTCGATGTCACGGTGCGCCAGGCCTATGAGGCGTTCGATTTCGGGCTGGTGAATTCCACACTGTTCAATTTCTGCACCAACGACCTGTCGGCCTTCTATTTCGACATCCGCAAGGACGCGCTCTATTGCGACCCGAAGGACAGCGTCCGCCGCCGCAGCACCCGCACCGTCACCGACGAAATCTTTCGCCGCATTGTGACCTGGTTTGCGCCCATCCTGTGCTTCACCATGGAGGAAGCCTGGACGCTGCGCTTCGGCATGAGCGAAAGCGTTCACCTCAACGATTTCCTGCCCGCGCCCAAGGCATGGGCCAATCCCGAGCTGATCCGCAAATGGAACCGCATCCGCGAACTTCGCAAGGTCGTTACCGGGGTGCTGGAACTGGCGCGCGCCAACAAGGATATCGGCTCAAGCCTGGAAGCCGCGCCAATCCTGTATGTGACGGACGCCGCCGACAAGGCGCTGTTCGATACGGTCAGCCTGGCGGAGATCGCCATCACCTCTGGCGCCCGTGTCGAAGTGGCGGCGGAGCTGGATGATTTCTACGGCGTGACGGGGATTGCCGGGGCGGGTTCCAAATTTGCCGCCGCGACGGGCGAAAAATGCGCCCGCTGCTGGATGGTATTGGAAGAGACACATCCCCAAACCCATCTTTGCAACCGCTGCACCGATGCCGTCGCCGCCAGCGTGCCGGCATGACCAACCTTCAGCCGCGCGAGATCGGCCTGATCGCCGCCATCCTGGCGCTTGTCGCCGATCAGGGTTCCAAGCTGGTCATGCTCTACGGCTTGGGCTTCGCCCAGATGGGGCCGGGGGAGAATGTCCCGGTTTTGCCATTTTTTGATCTCGTAATGGTGTGGAACCCGGGCATTTCCTACGGCCTGTTTCCCGCCTCGGGCCGGCTTGGCAGCTTCCTGCTGATCGGCCTGTCGGTGGTCGCCGTGGCTGTTCTGAGCTGGCTTTTGTGGCGGGCCACCACCCTCTCCCTGGCCATCGGCTATGGCCTGATTATCGGGGGGGCGCTGGGGAACAATCTGGTGGACCGGGTGATCTATGGGAAAGTGGCGGATTTTTTCCACTTTTACGGATTTGGTTATGACTGGTATGTTTTCAACATTGCCGATCTGGCGATTACACTGGGCGCCATGGCCATCATCTATGACGTGGTCAAGCCCGAACCGCCGCCGGAGCACGGCCCATGAGGTTTGAAATGAGACGGTTGAACGCGGCCCTGGCGGCGGCATTGTGCGGATTTGTCCTTTCGGGCTGCAACACCATCCGCGATATGGCGGGATTGCAGAAAAAATCGCCCGACGAATTCGCCGTCACCACCAAGGCACCGCTGGTGATTCCGCCCGACTTCAACCTGCGCCCGCCGATGCCCGGCGCGCCGCCGGCCAACACGCTGGATCCCTCCAGCAACGCCCAGCAGGCGCTGTTCAACAATTCCGATCCCCAGACCGTGGCCAATGGCATGCGGGGCAATTACAGCCCGGCGGAAAAGCTGCTGCTGGCCCATGCCGGAACCCAGAACAGCGATCCGGCGGTCCGCGCGCGCCTGAGCGCCGAGGAACGGGCCCGGCAGAATGCCGACCGCAGTTTCACCAACCGCATCCTGAGCAGTGCCGCCACGCGTGACACTGGCCGGCCGGTCAATGCCGACGCGGCCATCTCCACCACGCGCAGCGGCCGCCGAACCACCACGACCACCGCTCCCAAAAAAGAAGACAGTGGCGGCTGGTTTGACTGGTTCTAAGCTTGCCAGCCTTTGCGCCGCCCTTCTGATCAGTGCCGCACCCTTCGCGGCGCTGGCCCAGTCGGGCGACCGCAGCAAATTGTCGGCGCTGGCGCCGGTCAATCCGCGCCAGACCGGCAACAACACCTTCCAGTTCGCGCTGAAGAACGGCATGCAGGTGCTGGTGATCCCCGATCACCGCGCGCCGGTCGTCACCCAGATGCTGTGGTTCCGGGTGGGCGCGGTGGACGATCCGCCGGGCATCTCGGGCATCGCGCATTTCTTCGAGCATATGATGTTTCGCGGCACCAAATCCGTGCCGGGCGACCAGTTCTCGCAGACCGTCTCCAAGAATGGCGGGGAGCTGAATGCTTTCACCAGCCATGACTATACCGCCTATTACGAGCAGATCGCCAAGGACCGGCTGCCGCTGGTGATGCGGCTGGAAGCAGACCGGCTGACCAACCTGATTCTGACCGATGCCAGCGTCGGCCCGGAGCGCGATGTGGTGCTGGAAGAGCGCCGCATGCGGGTGGAAAACGATCCCCAGTCGCTGATGAGCGAGCAAATGCGCGCCGCGCTGCATCTCACCCATCCCTATGGCCGCCCGATTATCGGCTGGGCCGAGGAAATCCGCCGCATCGACCGGGTTTCGGCGCAGCGCTTCTACAATCGCCATTATGCGCCCAACAACGCGATCCTGGTGGTTGCGGGCGACGTCACGCCCGAGGAAGTGCGCGTGATGGCGCAGGAAGCCTATGGCAAGCTGCCGGCGCGCAACCTTGAGCCCCGCAGCGAATCCGCCGAGCCGCCCCGTCTGGCGGAAACGCTCATGACCATCACCCGCGCCGATGCGCGTGTGCCGATCTTCTCGCGCATCTATCGCGTGCCGTCCTATGCGCAGGGACGTCCCGGCCAGGCGCCGGCGCTGGAAACCTATGGCCAGCTTCTGGGCGGCGGCCAGACCTCCCTCCTGTACCGGGTGCTGGTGGAACAAAAGAAACTCGCCAGCGATGCGGGCGCCAGTTACGACGGCAACAACCGCGACGCGGGGGAATTCTCGGTCTATGCCGTGCCGCGCCCCGGCGTGACCCTGCAGGCGCTGGAAAGAGCGGTCGACCAGGTGCTGGCTTCGACACGCAGCGCCCCGCCCCAGGCCGTCGACCTGACCCGCGCCAAGACGGGGCTGGTGGCCTCGGTTACCTATCGCCGCGACAGCCAGATGGCGCTTGCGATGGCGTATGGCCAGGCGCTGACGATCGGCCTGACGGTGGATGACGTCAACGAATGGCCGGCCCGCATCCGTGCCGTGACAGCCGATAATGTCCGCCGCGCGGCACAGAGCCTTTCGCGCAACCAGGCGGTGACCGCCTATCTGATGCCGGGAGGCGCCAAATGATCCGCGCCCTTTGCGCCTTCGCCTTTGTGCTGCTTGCCGCGTTTCCGGCGCGCGCCGCGGAGATCCAGAATATCGACCTGGGCAAGAATGCGACGATCTGGTTCGCGGAGGATCACACCGTTCCGATCATTGCCTTCAACATCTCCATGCCGGCGGGCTCGGCCTATGATCCGGCGGGCAAGGCGGGGCTGGCCTCTTTTGCCGCCACCATGATGGACGAGGGCGCGGGCGATCTTTCCTCCAAGGCCTTCCACGAAGCCATCGCCAACCGCGCCATCGGTTTTTCGGCGCGGGCCGACCGCGACCATCTGGTGATTTCCATCACCACCCTGAAGGAACATGCGCCTGAAGCGATGCGGCTGCTGCAGATGGCCCTGACCAAGCCGCGCTTCGAGGCCGACGCCTTGGCGCGGGTGCGGACCCAGACCATCCAGTCGTTGCAGCAGGACGAGGCAGAACCGCCGCGGGTGGCGGGCCGCGCCTTTGCCCGCGCCTTTTTCGGCGGCCATCCCTATGGCCATTCCACGATTGGCGACATCAAATCGGTTTCTTCCATCACCGCCGCGGATCTGAAGGCTTTCGCCCGCCGCCATTGGGTGAAGCATGAATTGAAGGTGGCGGTGGCAGGGGACATCACCAAGCCGGCGCTGACCAAACTGCTGGCGGACACTTTCCTTCCCGTGCCCGGCACGCCGGTGCCGGCACTGCCCAATATCGGCCGGTTGGGGCGGCCCGGCGTGCAGGTGATGCCGATGCCGGTGCCCCAGTCCACCGCGGTCTTCGGCCTGCCGGGCATCATGCGCGACGACCCGGATTTCATTCCCGGCTATGTCGCCAATTATATTCTGGGCGGCGGCGGCTTTTCCTCGCGCCTGACCGATGAAGTGCGCGTCAAGCGCGGCCTCACCTATGGCGTCTCCACCTCGCTGACCGCCTACAGCAAGGCGAGTGTGATGATGGGATCTGTCGCCACCCGCGCCAATGCGATCCGCCAGACGGTGCAGGTGGTCAAGGACACGATGGCGACCTTCGCCAAGAATGGCCCCACCCAGCAGGAACTGGATGACGCCAAGACCTATCTGACGGGCTCGTTCCCGATGGCCTTTGCCTCCAACAGGGGCACCGCCGCGCAGCTCGGAACCTTCCAGCGGCAGAATCTGGATATCGGCTATATGGCGCGGCGCAATTCGCTGATCCAGGCCGTGACGCTGGCCGATGTGCGGCGGGTGGCCCAGCGAATCTACGATCCGGCCAAGCTGACCGTGGTGATCGCCGGCAGCCCGTCCGATGGGCGTCCGGCGCCGCAGGTTCCACGCCCGCCGGTTCCGCCCGGCGAAGCGCCCAAGCCGTCTGCGAGCGTTCCGGGTACTGCCAAGCCGCCCGCGACGCCGGAAAAGCCGGTGCCGGGCCCGGTGACCGCCCCGCAGGACGCCCAGAAGCCGTGAATCTGTTGATAGGCAAGCCGCGCGCCGACGCCTCTGGCCGCGTGGCTGCTAGGCTTGGTGCATGAGCAGAATCCGCCAGCTTTCGGAAGGCACCGTCAACCGCATCGCCGCTGGCGAGGTCGTCGAACGCCCGGCGGCGGCGATCAAGGAACTGGTGGAAAACGCGATCGACGCGGGCGCGACCCGCATCGACATCGCCGCGTCCAATGGCGGCGCCGATCTTCTTTTGGTGGAAGATGACGGCATCGGAATGAGCGCCGACGACCTCAAACTTGCGATTCAGCGTCATGCCACCTCCAAGCTGCCGGTGGCGGGCGGCGAGGATGATCTTTCGCACATCGTCACCATGGGCTTTCGCGGCGAGGCGCTGCCCTCGATTGGCGCGGTGGCACGCCTTTCGCTCACCAGCCGGACTGAAAGCGGCGAGGCCTCAGAAATCAAAGTGGATGGCGGGCGGGTGCAGGGACCGATGCCCGCCGCCTTTCGCGCCTTTAGCCAGCACGGCACCCGTGCCGAGGTGCGCGAGCTGTTCTATGCCACGCCGGCGCGGCTGAAATTCCTGAAGTCATCGCGCTCGGAAGACCTGGCGATCACCGATATCGTCAAGCGGCTGGCGATGGCCCGGCCCGACATCGCCTTCACGCTGACCCTGGACGGGCGCAGGGCGCTCGAACTCGCCGCCGAGCCGGACCTGATGGACGGACGCTTGCCGCGCCTGGCCCGCATCATGGGGCGGGAGTTTGGCGATAACGCTGCCTTGGTGGAGGCCAGCCGCGAAGGCGTCAGCCTGTCCGGTTATGCGGGGCTTCCCACCTACAACCGCGCCAATGCCGCGATGCAGTTCCTGTTCGTCAATGGCCGGCCGGTGCGCGACAAGCTGCTGGTGGGAGCGGTGCGCGGCGCCTATGCCGATTTCCTGGCGCGCGACCGCCATCCGGCGCTG
>JBEGVG010000079.1:0-31096 GCA_041178445.1 Pseudomonadota bacterium
CGGCAATTACGCCGCCGGCGCTTCGGCCGTCTCGGCGGCCTTGGCGGCGGCCGCGGCGCGTTCCTGCGCCTTCTTCTTGGGCTGGGCCTTTTGCGGATTGTTGTGCACGCGCGCCTTCACCAGGCCGGCATTGGCCAGGAACTTGTGGACGCGATCGGACGCCACGGCGCCCTTGCCGATCCAGGCCTTGGCGGAATCCAGGTCCAGCTTCAGACGGTCGGCGTGATCCGACGGCAGCAGCGGATTGTAGAAGCCGATCTTCTCGATGAAGCGGCCGTCGCGGGGCGAACGCGAATCCGAGATCACGATATTGTAGTGCGGGCGTTTCTTGGTGCCGCCGCGGGCAAGACGAATGCGAAGAGCCATGTTCAGTTTTCCTTACGTTTAAAGATCCAAATCAACGCCGACCCGGAAACATTCCGGGCGGTAATCCACCGGGCATACCGCCGCCCATGCCGGGCATCATCGGCATGCGGCCGCCTTTGCCCATTTTCTTCATCATGTCCGCCATCTGGCGGTGCATTTTCAAAAGCTTGTTCACTTCGGACACTTCCACGCCGGCGCCCGCGGCGATGCGCTTCCTGCGCGAGCCGTTGATGGAATCGGGGTCCACGCGTTCCTTCTTGGTCATCGACTGGATGATGGCTTCCTGGCGCGTGAGGATCTTGTCGTCGAGGCCCGCTGCATCAAGCTGGCCCTTGATCTTGCCCACGCCCGGCAGCATGCCCAGCACGCCCTTCATGCCGCCCAGCTTCTTCATCTGGTTCAGCTGCGATTTCAGGTCGTTCATGTCGAACGTACCCTTCTTCATCTTGGCGGCGATCTTCTCCGCTTCTTCCTTGTCCAGCGTCTCGGACGCCTTCTCGACCAGCGACACCACATCGCCCATGTCGAGGATGCGGCTGGCCACGCGCTCGGGATGGAAGGCTTCGAGGGCGTCCAGCTTTTCGCCGGCGCCCAAGAACTTGATCGGCGCGCCGGTGACAAAACGCATCGACAGCGCCGCGCCGCCGCGGCCATCACCATCGACGCGGGTCAGGATGATGCCGGTGACCGACACACGGTCATGGAAGGACTTGGCGATGTTCACCGCGTCCTGGCCGGTCAGCGAGTCCGCGACCAGCAGGGTTTCGTGCGGGTTCACCAACGCCTTGACGGCGGCGACCTCGGCCATCAGCTGTTCATCGACATGCTGGCGGCCGGCGGTGTCGAGAATGACCACGTCATAGCCGCCGACTTTTGCCGATGCCATCGCGCGCTTGGCGATGTCCAGCGGACCCTGGCCGGGCATGATGGGAAGGGTGGCGATGCCAGCCTGTTCGCCCAGCACGCGCAACTGCTCCATGGCGGCCGGACGGGTGGTGTCCAGCGAGGCCATCAGCACGCGCTTCTTGTCCTTGGTCTGCAGCAGCAGGCCCAGCTTGGCGCTGGTGGTGGTTTTACCCGAGCCCTGCAAACCCACCATCAGGATGGGGGCCGGGGGCGAACCGATATTCAGGGCGGCATTTTCCTGGCCCAGGGTCTCGACCAGAACGTCATGGACGATCTTGATGACCTGCTGGCCGGGCGTCACCGAGCGGATGACGTTTTCGCCGATAGCGCGGGGGCGCACTTTTTCGATGAAATCCTTCACCACCGGCAAGGCCACGTCGGCCTCGATCAGGGCGGTGCGCACTTCCGCAAGCGCGGCATCGACATCGGCTTCGGTCAGGGCGCCACGGCCGCGAAGCTTGTCGAAGACGCCACTCAGGCGGGACTGTAAGGACTCAAACAAATGCAATTCTCCAAACGTCTTTGCCCCAGGGGGCGCACCTGCGCTGCCTGGGGGCGATCCCCCGCGCCGGGCGGGGGACCGGAAAGTCGTAGCGGCTTTCCGGAAAACGGGCGGGTTTTAGGCCCGGGGGGGCGGAAAAGTCAAATATTCCCGGAATTGACAGGTTCCCGGGCGGCTTGAATGCTCCCGTAAAACCAAGACCGGGAGGACCCAATGACCCATATGAGCCGCCGCCTGATGCTGGCTGGCGCCGCCGCCATCCCTAGCCTGGCCTATGCCCAGGATTCCAAGGCGCAGCTGGGCACGCCCCGCTCGGTGATCACCAATCCGCCGCGCGATTTCGGTCCCGGCGCCCCGCCGCCCGGATCCCCTGATCCCGACATCATCCGGGTCGATCCCAGCTTCGGCAGCGTGCTGATCGGACAGGCCGCGATCAAGCGCGTCTCCACCGGCTATCACTTTCTGGAAGGCCCGGCCTGGTCGGCGGTGGGCCTCTATCTGATCTTCAGCGACGTGAAGGAAGACACGCTCTACCGCTATCTGTGGGACGACGGTCAGGTGACGGTGATGCGCAAGCCTTCCTTCTCCACCAACGGCAACTGCTTCGATTTCCAGGGCCGCCAGATTTCCACCCAGGATTATTTCCGCCGCGTGGTGCGCTGGGAGCTGGACGGTTCGATGACCATCGTGGCGGATGCCTTTGACGGCAAGCCGCTCAACTCGCCCAACGATGTGGCGCCCCATCGCGATGGCAGCGTCTGGTTCACCGATCCTTTGTTCGGCGCCAACCTGGCCGAAGGCCATCCCGATGACGGCGACGGGCCTACCAATCCGGGGGGCTTGCGCGATCCGCGCATCGGTCATTCCGGGGTCGGGCTGATCGGCTCGATGAAGCAGGTGCTGCCCGCCAATGTCTATCGCGTCGACCCGTCGGGCCGGGTCGATCTGGTGCTGCCCTTTGAGCAGGGCCTGGGCCCCAACGGCCTGTGCTTCTCGCCCGATTACACCAAGCTCTATGTCATCCGCGGCGGGCGTATCCATGTCGGTGACGTTTCCGCGGGTCGTCTCACCAACATGCGCGAATTCACCGACTGCATGGTGGACGGCATTCGCTGCGGTTCCGACGGCATGCGCGCCGACAAGGCCGGCAACATCTGGGCCAGCTCCAGCGCGCCCCTGGGATATGCGGGCGTGACGGTGTGGAATCCGGCCGGCAAGCTGATCGGCCGCATCCGCCTGCCGGAGGGCTGCGCCAATGTCTGTTTCGGCGGCCCCAAGCGCGATCATCTGTTCATGACCGCGACCCAGTCGCTCTACATGCTGCGGGTCAACATCCAAGGCGCCGCCCCCGGCTGACGCGCCGCAACATTGACAGCCGGTTTTCGGCAGGTTCCAGTCGTTCCAGAACAACAAATGCTGGGAGGATTTTCATGTCTTTTGATCTGTCACGCCGCGCCCTGGTCGCTGGCGCCGCCGCCATGCTGCCCACCATCGCCTTCGCGCAAACCAAGCCGCCGGCGCCCGGGACCTCGGTTCTGACGGGTCGCGTCTATGGCCCCGATGCGCCGCCGATCAACTATCCCGATCCTGACGTGCTGATCGTCTCGCCGGAAGGCGCGCGCTGTTTCATCGGCCATTCCAATATCGTGCGCGTCGGCACCGGCATGGTCTGGGCGGAAGGCCCCGCCTGGAGCAACCAGGGCCAGTATGTGGTGTGGAGCGACGTCACCGGCGACGTGCAGTATCGCTATATCTGGGAAACCGGCCAGATCACGCCGTTCCGCCGCCCGTCCTACAATTCCAACGGCAACTGCTTCGACTTCCAGGGCCGCCAGATTTCAGCGCAGCATTACCTGCGCCGCGTGGTGCGCTTCGAGCATGACGGCACGCTGACCGTGATCGCCGACAGCTATAACGGCCAGCCGCTCAACTCGCCCAACGACATCGCCGTGCACAAGGACGGCAGCATCTGGTTCACCGATCCCTATTATGGCGGCCAGCTGTCGGAAGGCCATCCCGATGACGGTCCCGGCCCGTTCACCGACGGCGTCGCCAACGGCAATATCGGCAACGGCGCGCTGGGCGTGATCGGCTCCAGGAAGCAGGTGCTTCCGCCGGCGGTCTATCGCGTCGATCCATCGGGGCGCATCGACATGGTGCTGGAGGGCAATCCCAAGCTGGTGGCCAACGGCATCGCCTTCTCGCCCGACTACAGCAAGGTCTATCTGTGCTGGGG
Organism: Pseudomonadota bacterium; assembly: GCA_041178445.1. Classification (GTDB taxonomy): domain Bacteria; phylum Pseudomonadota; class Alphaproteobacteria; order Micropepsales; family Micropepsaceae; genus Rhizomicrobium. The sequence continues at coordinate 4,011 of JBEGVG010000079.1, forward strand.
CCACGAACTGGCGGTGGCCGATGTGCAGGGCGAGAAGCTCGCCAATGTGCGCACCTTCACCGATTGCATGGTGGACGGCGTGAAGTGCGGCCCTGACGGCCACCGGGTGGACGCCTATGGCAATGTCTGGTCCGGCTCCACCGCGCCGCTCGGCTATGCCGGCGTCACGGTGTGGAACCCCCAGGGCAAGCTGATCGGCCGTATCCGTACCCCCGAAACGGTGGCCAATGTCTGCTTCTGCGGGCCCAAGCGGGACTTCCTGTTCATGGCCGGCTCCCAGTCCGCCTATCTGTTGCGGGTGGGAGTACAGGGGGCCGCTATCGGGTGAGGTCTTGACGGGACTTAGCCTTGCAAAATCATCCGTTTACGGATTGGCATGGGGCACTTAAGGTGGGGGCAGAAGTTCCCTTCGAAAGTTCCCCATGCCCAAACTGCCCGATTCATCCGCTTCCGCGATCAAGGCCCGTGAGGCCCTGACCAAGATCTACAAGGCCTCCAAGCCCAAGGAAGCCCCTGCCGCCCCGCCCAAGCCACGGATCGCAAAAGGCCGCTAGGCCTTCAGCAATAATGGCCGTTAATCCCAGGCAGTCCCGAAAGCAAAAAGGCCCGCCGGTCACCCGGCGGGCCTTTTCATTTTCAGAATGCTTGAAGATTACTGTGCGGTCAGGCCGGTCGACACGGTGTCAAAAGCGGTCGACAGCTTGGTGCCCACCGCGGTGACGCCGCTGATGATGGCGACAGCGATCAGGGCGGCGATCAGGCCATATTCGATGGCCGTGGCGCCGCTTTCGTTGGCGATGAAGTTCTGGATCAGTTTGCGCATGCGATTGCCTCAAAATGGGACAGTCGCGGTGTAGCGCGCCATGGCGGCGATGCTAACGCCTACATGCTTTTACGCTTAACGGGCGCGCTTAACAGGCATCGTTAAAGTAACACCTGTTAATGCGCACAGAGGAATTTCCCATCCTGATTAATTCGCGCGGATTAATTTTTCAGGCCCAGCTTTTCCGCTAGATAGACGAAGGACAGGCCCCACATTTCCGCCGCCTGGCGATGATCGGCGGCGGCGCTGTGGCCGCCATCGGTATTCTCATAGAACCAGACCTCATGGCCCTGTTCCATCATCCGCGCCGCCATCTTGCGGGCATGCACCGGCGTGACGCGGTCGTCGCTGGTGGCGGTGACAAAGAACACCGGCGGATATTTGACGCCCTTTTTCACATTCTGGTACGGCGAATAAGTCAGGATGTAATCGCGCTCCGCCGGAACGGCCGGATCGCCATACTCGCCCACCCAGCTCGCCCCCGCGCCGATATGGGTATAGGCGATCATGTCGATCAGCGGCACCTGGCAGACCACCGCCCCGAACAGGTCGGGCCGCTGCACCATCACGGTGGAGACCAGCAGCCCGCCATTGGAGCCACCCAGAATGCCCAGCTGCTTGGGCGTGGTCAGCCGGCGGCGCTGCAGGTCCTCGGCCACCGCCGCGAAATCGTCATAGGCGCGCTGGCGCTTGGTTTTCAGCGCGGCATCGTGCCAGGCCGGGCCGAACTCGCCGCCGCCGCGGATATTGGCCACCACATAGATGCCGCCCTGGCTCAGCCATAGCCGCCCGAAATTGGCGCTGTAGCTGGGGGTCAGCGAAATCTCGAAGCCGCCATAGCCATAAAGCACCGTGGGCGCCGGACCGCTGAGGTTTTTGGGGCGGGTGACAAAATAGGGAATTTTGGTGCCGTCCTTTGACTTGGCCTCGAACTGCTCGGTGACCATGCCGGAGGCGTCGAACCGCGCCGGCAGCGATTTGATCGGCTTGGGTGCGTCATTGCCGCCGTCAAAGTAAAGCATGGTCGGCGTCAGGTAGTTCTGGAAGCTGAACATCACTTCCGGCCCATCTTCATTGGCCGAGACGATATTGGCGGTCCCATTGGGGGGCAGCGCCAGCACCTTGTTGCTCAAGCCTTTCCCATTCGTGGTGAAGACATGCAGCGCGCCGGTGACGTTGCTGGTGATGGCGGCATAAAGCTTGTCACGGCCAGCCTCGACCACCTCGATGCTCTGGCGCGCATGGGGCGCGAAGATGGTCTGCGGCCTTTGTCCGTCGCGGAACGCCACCAGCGTCCCCCGGGGGAATTTCGCGCCGTCTTTCTCGTAATCCTGGCGCAGCACCGCGATCAGCGCCCCGTCGATCATGGTCTTGACGTCTGCCGAGAGTGGCATGTCGAGCTTGCGCGCCTTCATTTCTTGTCCTGGGCCACCTTCCACCGCGAAATATTCGCTTTCAAAGAAGCTGACGGCGCGTACGACAAAGGCAAAGCTGCCCTGTTTGGTGTGGAACACCATGGGCGCCACCAGCACGTCTTCCTTGGTGCCTTCGTATACCAGCGGCGCGGAAGCGATCGGCGTACCGCGCTTCCACAGTTTCACGGTGCGGGCATAGCCCGAATTGGTCTCGCCATCTTTCGCCGTGCCGAACAGGATGGTGTCGCCATCCAGATATTCGAGATTGACCTTGGCCTCGGGCAGCGAAAAGCCCCCCTCCATCAGCGTCATCGTGGCAAGGTCATATTCACGCACCACCACCGCATCGCCGCCGCCGCGCGACAGCCGGATCAGGCAGCGTGTTTCACCCGGCGCGCAGCCCGCGCCCTTGAAAACCCAGTTTTCCTTTTCGTCCCTCGCCAGCGCGTCGATATCCAGCAGCACCTGCCAGTCCGGACTGGCCGTCTGATAGCTGGCGATGCTGGTACGCCGCCAGATTCCCTTGGGGTTCTTGGCGTCCTGCCAGAAATTATAGACGTTGCGGCCACGCAGGGCCCCCATCGGGATACGGTCGGTCGCATCCAGCACTTCCAGGACGGAGTCGTAATTCTTCTGATAGCGCGGATCGGCCTTCAGGGGCGCTAGCGACTTGGCATTCTGTTCCTTCGCCCAGGCCAGCGGCTTGGCGCCATGCACGTCTTCCAGCCAGACATAGGGATCATCCACGGCATAGGCTCCCGAAGCGAGGACGGAACCGAGCAGCAGGGCAAAGAGGCTCAATTTCGCGCGCATTGCATCATCCAATATTCGATGGGGCAGGATGGAAATTTTCGCAGGCCAAGTCCATGGAAAAAGCCGGACCGGCCCCCTATAACCCAGCCATGACCGCATTCCTGAAAATGCACGGCCTGGGCAATGATTTTGTGGTGTTCGATGCGCGCGACACCGCCTTCGCGCTGACCGGCGACCAGGCCAAGAAGATCGCCGACCGCCATTTCGGCATCGGCTGCGACACGGTGGTGGTGATCCGTCCCGGCGGCGCAGCCGCCAACGCCGCCCTGCTGTTCTACAATGCCGATGGCGCGGAATCGGAAAGCTGCGGCAACGCCACGCGCTGCGTGGCGCGTTTCCTGATGGACGAGCGCGGCCTGGCGCGGGTGAAGATCTCCACCAAGGGCGGCATGCTGGTGTGCAGCGATGCCGGCAAGCGCCTGGTGACGCTGGACATGGGCGAGCCCAGGCTGGACTGGGGGGATGTCCCGATGATCAAGCCGGTCGATACCAGCAACTTCGCCCTGGACATTGGCGGCACGGAAATCCCGGCCAGCGCCAACTCGATGGGCAATCCCCATTGCATCCTGTTCGTGCCCGATGCCGCCAAGGCCCCGGTCGCGACGCTGGGCCCCAAGATTGAGACTCTGCCGCTGTTTCCCAACCGGGTGAATGTCGAATTCGCGCAGGTATTGGACCGGGCGCGCATCCGCATGCGGGTGTGGGAGCGCGGTGTCGGCATTACCCTGGCCTGCGGCACCGGCGCCTGCGCCACAGCCGTGGCGGCGGTGCGGCGGGGCCTGACCGACCGCAAGGTCGAATTGATCCTGGACGGCGGCTCGCTATTCATCGAATGGCGCGAGGACGACAATCATGTACTGATGACCGGTCCGGCCGCCTTTCCCTTCCGCGGCCGCGTCGATCTGGACAAGTTATGACGCTGGACGTCGTCACGTTCGGCTGCCGCCTCAATGCCTATGAGAGCGAAGCGATCCGCCTGCGGGCTGGGGAAGCGCAGCTCAGGGACGCGGTGGTGGTCAATACCTGCGCGGTGACGGCCGAAGCGGTGCGCCAGTCGCGCCAGGCCATTCGTCGCCTCAAGCGCGAAAACCCGGCGCGGCGAATATTGGTCACCGGCTGCGCCGCGCAAGTTCAGCCCCAGACCTATGCCGCCATGGCCGAAGTGGACGCCGTGCTGGGCAATGCCGAAAAGCTGACCGCCCAGGCCTATGCCGATTTCGGGACCGGCGGCGGCGAGAAAATCCGCGTCAACGACATCATGAGCATCCGCGAGACCGCGGGCCAGATGGTGGATCATTTCGAAGGCCATACCCGCGCCTTCCTGCAGGTGCAGAATGGCTGCGACCATCGCTGCACTTTCTGCATAATCCCCTATGGCCGGGGCAACTCGCGCAGCGTGCCGCTGGGCGCGGTGGTGCAGGAAGCCCGCCGGCTGGTGGAAAAAGGCTTTGCCGAGATCGTGCTGACCGGGGTGGATCTGACATCCTATGGCGCGGACCTGCCCGGCACACCAGGCCTAGGCGCGCTGGTTGAAAAAATTCTCAGACTGGTCCCGCAGCTGGCACGCCTGCGTCTGTCGTCGATCGATTCCATCGAGGCCGATGCGCTTTTGATGCGGATGATCGCCGAGGAGGAACGGCTGATGCCGCATTTCCATCTTTCGGTGCAATCGGGCGACGATCTGATCCTCAAGCGCATGAAGCGCCGCCACAGCCGCGCCGATACGATCGAATTTTGCGAATCCGTTCGCCGCTACCGTTCCGAGGCAGCCTTTGGCGCGGACTTCATTGCCGGCTTTCCTACCGAAAGCGATACCATGTTCGAAAACAGCCTGAAGCTGGTGGACGAAGCGGGCCTGTCATCGCTGCATGTCTTTCCCTATTCCCCTCGTCCCGGCACGCCCGCCGCGCGGCTGCCGCGCCTTCCGGGCGAAATCGTGCGCGAGCGCGCCGCGCGGCTGCGCCAGAAGGGCGAGGCCGCGCTGGCGGCCCGGCTGGACGCCATGGCCGGCAGTGTCCAGACCGTCCTGACCGAGCGCGGCGGTATCGGCCGCACCCCCTGCTTCACGCCCGTGCTGCTGGAGGGGGCACACGCCCCCAGCACCCTGCGCGGCGTGACCATAACGGGGCGCCAGGGCGAACGACTGACAGGCGCGCTGCTATGAGAACCTTCGGCGAAGCCCCGCCGCCGCCCGGATTTTTCGAGCGGCTCAAGACCAGCCTGTCCAAGACCGGCCTGGGCGAGATCCTGACCAAGAAGAAGCTGGATGCCGCCGCCATCGCCGAACTGGAAGAGGCGCTGATCCGCGCCGATATGAGCGCGGGCCAGGCCAAGAAGATCACCGCCGCCGTCGCCAGGAACCGTTACGACGCGGAAATTTCGGAAAGCGAGCTTCGCGCCGTGCTGGCGCGTGAGATCGCCGCCATTCTCGCTCCCATCCAGAAGCCGCTGGTGATGGATGACAGCAAGAAGCCCTTCGTGATCCTGGTGGCGGGCGTCAACGGCACCGGCAAGACCACCACCATCGGCAAGATGGCCAAGCGCCTGGCCGAGGAAGGCGCCAAAGTGACCGTGGCTGCGGGCGACACCTTCCGCGCCGCGGCCATCGAGCAGCTCAAGGTGTGGGCCGACCGCGCGCACGCGCAGTTCGTCGCCACCAAGGCCGGCGGCGATGCCGCGGGTCTGGCCTATGAGGCGCTGGAAAAGGCGCGCGCCAATGGCAGCGACATCCTTTTGATCGATACCGCGGGCCGGCTGCAGAACAAGGCCGGGCTGATGGCCGAGCTCGAGAAGATCGCCCGGGTAATCAAGAAGCTGGACCCGTCCGCCCCCCATGCCGTGCTGCTGGTGCTGGACGCCACCACCGGCCAGAACGCCCTCAGCCAGGTCGATGCCTTTGGCGCGGCCGTTCCCCTGACCGGCCTGGTCATGACCAAGCTGGACGGAACGGCGCGGGGCGGCATCCTGGTGGCGCTGGCGGCCCGTTTTGGCCTGCCAGTACACTATATAGGCGTGGGCGAAGGTGAGGACGACCTGCAGCCCTTTGTGGCCGGTGATTTCGCAAACGCGCTGGTGGGCGCAGGAGAACCAAAATGAACCCGCAGCTGCGCAAGCTGGTCCTCGACCTGGGCCCCCTGCTCATTTTTTTTGCAGCCTTCAAATATCTGGGAATTTTTGCCGCAACGGGCGCCTTCATGGTCGCCGTGCTGGTGGCGCTGGCCATCGGCTATGCGCTGGAAAAAAAACTGTCGCCCATGCCGATTTTTACTGCCGTACTGGTGGTGATATTCGGCGGGCTGACCCTGTATCTGCAGAATGATCTTTTCATCAAGATGAAGCCCAGCGTCCTCTACGCCTTCTTCGGCGCGCTGCTGCTGGGCGGCCTGCGCTTCAACCGTTTGTTCATCAAGTATGTTTTCGGCCAGGCCTTCGAGCTGACGGAGGCGGGCTGGATAAAGCTGACGGTACGCTGGGGGATTTTCTTCCTTGTGCTGGCCGCGCTCAATGAAGCGGTATGGCGCACGACCAGCACCGAGACCTGGGTGGCCTTCAAGGTCTGGGGCATCATTCCGCTTTTATTCCTGTTCGCGCTCGCACAGACCCCGCTGGTGATGAAACATCAGGACGGCGACAAAAACGCGCAACAATAGTGCGCTTTGCGCGCATCAGGATCAGCAGCGCGGACTATCTCGTTGACGGGCCCCGCGAATTTGATGTGGCCTTGCGTGATCCGGCTACCACGCATTGTATCCGGCATGATGCAAACCACGCAAAGCTTTCGTCAAATTGCAGACAGCCACCGATGGCCAACCGGAACCACGAGCACTTTGCAATATGAGAACAGAAAAATTTTGCGCATGGACATCGGCGCGCAAAACCGTTTTAAATGCCCGTCAGGAGCGCAGGCTTACCGTTCATGTAACCCGAATGCGGGACATCGGATCGAGCGCACCGCGAAGAGCATCGCCAAAATATCAGGGGTCATGGGATGATGAAGGGGCAGCACAGAGCGGGAAATGGTTTTGACCTTTCCGAAGCGCCGTCTCACCTCATCCGCCGTTGCCAGCAATTCTATGGCGACCTTTACGCGCGCGAAGCCGGCGGCAAGGAGCTGACCAAGCAGCAGTTCACGCTGTTATGCGCGCTGGAACAGAATGACGGCGCCAGCCAGACCGCATTGGTGGAGATCACCGGCATCGACCGTTCGACGCTGGCCGAAATGGTGCGCCGGATGCTGGAAAAGGGTCTGCTGTCGCGCGAGCGTACCGAGGAAGACCAGCGGGCCAATGCGGTTGCCATCAGCCCGGCCGGCCGCAAGGCCCTCAGGGGCGCCCGCAATGCCGCCGACCGCGCCGAACGGGCGCTGCTCGAGGCCCTGCCCATTCCCGACCGCCAGAAATTCGTCAAAGCCCTGTCCCAGATCGCCCAGGCTGCCGAGCAGCTGGATGGCGACGGTGGCCCCCGCCCCCGCCGCAATCTGCGTCGCCGTAAATTGGGTGGGTGAGGAGCGGTTCGCCGCAAGGCGAACGAAATGGTCCGGTGGACCATTTCGAGCGACGAACGCGCCGAGCTTAGGCGAGGCGCCGGGCGAACACTCCGGCCGCCCTAAAACTTCAGATTACGATATTGACGTGCTGGCCCAGTCGCACGCCGCCATTCTGTACGGGCGGCTGTGCGGGCGCAGTCTGCGCCGGCGCTGCGGTCTGCTTTAAAGGCAAAGGCGAGAAGCCGGCATCGGCGGGAGCAGCATGACCGAGCGCGGCAGCGAAATTCGCCTGGGGCGTCTGAGGGGCTTGCTGCGGCACATTCAGGCGGGTCCGCGCCTCGCGGGCGGCCTGCTGGGCGGCAATCAGGGTGGCACTGACCTGCATGCCACGACCCTCGCAAAACAGGGTTAGGAAAGTCCTAACGCCGGGGGTTGGCCATCACGGATTGGCCTGGGCAAGACGGATGGCCGGGATCAGTTGCCGCTCCAGCACCTCATCGGTGATCGGGCCGACATACTTGAAACGCATGATGCCCTTGCCATCCACCACATAGGTTTCCGGCACGCCATAGACGCCCCATTCGATGGAGGCGCGGCCGTCAATGTCCTGGGCGATCTTGTTGAAGGGATCACCGACTTCATCGAGGAAGGCGCGGGCGGCTTCCGGCTTGTCCTTATGCACCAGGCCATACATGGCAATGCCCGGCACCTTGGCCAGGGCGGCCAGCTGGGGCGCCTCGACGCGGCAGGGCGCGCACCAGGAGGCAAAGACATTGACCACGCTGACATGACCCGAGGCCAGATCGGCGGGCGTAAAAGCGGGACTGCGGTCGTCCAGCGGCGGCAACACCAGACGGGGCACCGGCTTGTTGAGCAGCGCCGAGGGGATCACCTGCGGCGGCGGGGACCACAGGCTGCGGAACAGAAAGAAAGCCAAAAGCCCAAATCCCAGGACTGGCAGAATATAGATCCAGCGCCGCATTATTTTTCTTTCGAACCTTCCAGCGCCGCCAGCTTCGCCTTGGCCCGGCGCCAGGCCACGACCGTCCAGATGGTCGCCGCGCTCAAGGCCAGCGCCGAAACGCCATAAGCGGGCCAGATGAATGCGCCATAGGGACTCATGTCGAAACTCACGATGCTGCTCCCTGCATCAGGTTGCGGGCCCGGCGTTCCAGGATGGCGGTGCGGATGCGGATCATCCAGAGGGTGAGGAAAAGCAGGAAATAGGCCAGCATCATGGTCAGGAATGCGGGCACATAGACCGCCGCCAGCTTTCCGGTGGTGATGGTTTCGCCCTGATGCAGGGTGTTCCACCATTCCACCGAGAATTTGATGATGGGAATATTCACCGCGCCGACCAGCGCCAGGATGGCGGCGGCGCGCGCCGCCTTGATCTCATCCTCGATCGCGCTCCACAGCGCCATATAGCCCAGATAGATGAACAGCAGCAGCAGGAAGCTGGTCAGGCGCGCATCCCATACCCAATAGGCGCCCCACATCGGCTTGCCCCACAGCGCGCCGGTGATCAGGCCCATCACCGTGAACATCGCGCCCAGCGGCGCGGCGGCGCGGGCGGCGGTGTCGGACAGGGGATGGCGCCACACCAGCGACAGCAGCGAGCACACCGCGATGGAGGAATAGGCCACCATCGCCATGATCGCGGCGGGAACATGGATGAACAGGATCGTGATGGTGGTGCCCTGCTGATAATCGGGCGGCACGCTGAAGCTGAAATACAGGCCCGATATCAGCGCCAGCGCGGCGCCAATGGCGGTGAAAGGCAGCACCGCGCCCGACAGGCGCATGAAATTGTGCGGATTGGCGTAGCGAAACAGGAACTGCATCTAACCACCCAGGTTGAGGCGGACGCTGGCGGCCGCCGCGAAAGGACTTAGCAGCACTGCGCCGAAGGCAAAAGCCGCCAACAGGCCCAGGGCGCCGCCACCGCTCATCCCGTCCAGCACCAGGGCGACCGCGCCCGCCCCGAAAATGACCACCGGCGCCAGCAAGGGCAGAATGATCAGGGGCAGGATCAGCCCGCCGCGCTTCAGAGACAGGGTCAGGCTGGCGCCTATGGCGCCCACCGCGCTCACGGCAGGGGTTCCGATCAGCAGCGACAGGAACAGCGTCAGGGTCGGGGCGGCATCGAGATTGAACAGCAGCGCCAGCAGGGGCGACAGCAAGGTGAGCGGCAGGCCGGTGGAGAGCCAGTGCGCCAAAATCTTTGCCAGTGCCACCGCTTCCAGCGCCAGCGGTGACAAAGCAATGACTTCCAGGCTGCCGTCTTCGAAGTCGCCCTGGAACAGCCGATCGAGCGACAGCAAAGCGCTCAGCACCGCGGCCACCCACAAAACGCCGCCCGCCACCCGCGCCAGCAATTTCAGGTCCGCCCCCACGCCCAGCGGCACCAGCGTGGCCACCAGCGCGAAGAAGCTCAGCGCCAGCGCCGCGCCGCCGCCGCTGCGGGCCGCAAGCCGCAAGTCGCGCACGAGCAGGGTGGCAAAGGGGCTCACAGTTTCAGGCTTTCGTTGCCGAGGCCCAGCGGATCATGGGTGGCGGCGATGATGATGCCGCCATGGCCGCAATGACGCGCCATCGCTTGCGCGATCAGCGCCTGCCCGGCGGTATCCAGCGCCGCGAAGGGTTCGTCCAGCAGCCAGAGCGGCCGTTCGCTGACCAGCAGCCGCGCCAGGGCCAGCCGCCGCCGCTGCCCGGCGGATAGATAGCGGCAGGGCAGCTCGGCTTGCCGTGCCAGCCCCACGCGCTCCAGCGCGCTGGGATCGGGCGCGCGGCCATAAAGCCGCGCGAAGAAATCGAGCTGCTCGCGCACGGTGAGCTGCGGCTTGAGGCCGTCATGATGGCCCAGCCAGCCGACCGATTTGCCGCGCTCTTCGGCGTCGGTGATTTCGGCTTGCGCGCTTTTCAGCACCAGGCGTCCGGCGGCCGGCGCCAGAAAGCCCGCGATCATCCGCAGCAGCGACGTTTTCCCCGCGCCATTGGCGCCTTCCACCGCCAGCGCCTGGCCCGCCGAGACGCGAAACGACAGGGTGTCGAACAGCTTCCTGTCGCCGCGCGTGCAGGCGAGTTTTTCAGCGGTGAGCGAAGTAATCATTCGGGAAGCACTTTAGCCTAGCGCGAGGGATTTTGCGATGTGAGCAGGGTTGCTAGCGGCCGCGTGGCAACGAGCGAAGTGGGCGAAAAGCCCATGAGCGATCTCGCGACGAACTCACAGCGCAAAAGAACCGCGCTAGTACATGTGCTGGCCGCCGTTGATGGACATGGTCGAGCCGGTGATGAAACCGCCCTCGTCCGCGACCAGGAACAGCACGCCGCGCGCGATTTCGCTGGCCTTGCCGAGGCGTCCCACCGGAATGCGGGCCACGATCTTGGCCAGCACCTCGGCCGGCACCGCCGCCACCATATCGGTGTCGATGTAACCGGGCGCGATGGCATTGACGGTGATGCCCGACTTGGCGCCTTCCTGGCCCAGCGCCTTGGTGAAGCCGTGGATGCCGGACTTGGCGGCGGCGTAATTGACCTGGCCATACTGACCGGCCTGGCCGTTGATGGAGCCGATATTGACGATGCGGCCGAACTTGCGTTCCAGCATGCCGTCCCAGGCCGCCTTGCACATATTGTAGCAGCCACCCAGATTGGTATCGAGCACCTCGTCCCAGGACTGGCGGTTCATCTTCTTCATCGTCGCATCGCGGGTGATGCCGGCATTGTTGACGATCACATCCACCGGGCCCAGCTCGCTTTCGACCTGCTTGACGCCGGCGACGCAGGCATCGAAATCGGCCACGTCCCACTTGTAGGCCTTGATGCCGGTACGGTCGCTGAACGCCTTGGCGCGTTCGTCATTGCCGGCATAGTTCGCCGCCACGGTGTAGCCCGCCTCTTTCAGCGCCACCGAAATTGCTTCACCGATGCCGCGCGTCCCACCCGTCACCACCGCTACCCGAGCCATGAATTTCCCTTTTGCTTTCCCGTTGTTGGAAAGCAGTTAGGCCCGCTTTTTGGGGCGTTTCAACAAAATCCGATGCTGCAACTGCGGCCTTAGCGCTCGACGGTGAGCGCGATACCCATGCCGCCGCCGATGCAGAGCGTCGCCAGACCTTTTTTGGCGTTGCGCTTGCCCATCTCGAACAGCAGCGTGGTCAAAATGCGGGCACCCGATGCACCGATGGGATGGCCAATGGCGATGGCGCCGCCATTGACGTTCACCTTGGCCGGGTCCCAGCCCATGTCCTTGTTGACGGCGCAGGCCTGGGCGGCGAAAGCCTCATTGGCTTCGATCAGGTCGAGGTCGGCGGCCTTCCAGCCGGCCTTTTCCAGCGCCTTGCGCGACGCCGGGATCGGGCCCGAGCCCATCACCTTGGGATCGACACCGGCCTGGGCCCAGCTGGCGATGCGCGCCAGCGGCGTCAGTCCGCGCGCGGCCGCGTCCTTGGCGCTCATCAGCACCAGGGCGGCGGCGCCGTCATTGAGGCCGGAGGCGTTGCCGGCGGTGACGGTGCCTTCCTTGTTGAAAGCGGGGCGCAAGCCGGCCATCGCCTCAAGGGTGGCGCCGTCGCGGATATATTCGTCGGTATCGACAATGGTGTCGCCCTTGCGGCCCTTGACGGTGACGGCGACGATCTCGTCCTTGAACTTGCCGGCTTTGCGGGCGGCTTCCGCCTTGTTCTGCGACGCCACCGCGAAACGATCCTGTTCCTCGCGGGTGATCTGCCATTCCCTGGCGACATTCTCGGCCGTGATGCCCATGTGATAGCCGTTGAAGGCATCCCACAGACCGTCGCGGATCATGGTGTCGATGAACTGCATGTCGCCCATTTTCTGACCAGCGCGCAGATAAGCGGCATGGGCCGAGAGGCTCATGGATTCCTGCCCCCCCGCCACCACGATGCGGCTGTCGCCGGCGGCGATGGCCTGGGCGCCCAGCGCCACGGTGCGCAGGCCCGAGCCGCAGACCATGTTGATGCCCCAGGCCGGCGTCCCCAGGGGGATACCCGCCACCATGGAGGCCTGGCGGGCTGGGTTCTGGCCCTGCGCCGCCGTCAGAACCTGGCCCAGAATGACTTCGGAAACTTCTTCGCCGGCCACCTTGGCGCGCTCCAGCGCGCCGCGGATGGCGACCTCGCCCAGCCTATGGGCAGGAACGGTCGCGAAGGCGCCGCTGAACGAGCCCACGGGGGTGCGGGCTGCCGAAACGATGAAGACGTCTTCCATGGGACCCAATCTCTTCTTTTATTGCCGCGTCTTTTATTGCCGCGCGCAAAATGCCGCGAACGCGCCCAATGGTAAACTGCGGCTAAAACCCCCTTTTTAAACAGCCACTTAACGGGGGTCTGACAAATTATACCGTGCTGCGGCTGCTAAATGAGGCTGGACTCCCGCGCTGCGGGGTGATGTCTTAGTGCCTATTCCGCATGGTGCGGGGCCGCCTTTTGGGGAAGGCGTGAGTACAGCAGTTGGGGACCAAAGTGTCAGAAGATAAAGCCAAAAACGAAGGCCCGGTGGTCATCAAGAAGTACGCCAACCGGCGCCTCTACAACACGCAGACTTCGTCCTATGTGACGCTCGACCATCTCGCCGCCATGGTGAAGGAAGGGACCGAGTTCGAGGTCCAGGATGCCCGCACCGGCGACGACATTACCCGCTCGGTCCTGACTCAGATCATCTTCGAGGAAGAGGCCAAGGGCCAGTCGCTGCTGCCGATCAAGTTCCTGCGCCAATTAATACGCTTTTATGGCGACAGCCTTCAGACCTTCGTGCCCGGCTATCTGGACATGAGCATGGACAGCTTCACCAAGAACCAGGGCGCGATGCGCGACCGCATTGCCGAAGCGCTGGGCGGCGGCAACCAGATGGTCGAGAACATGACCCGCCAGAATCTGCAGCTGTTCGAAAACGCCATGGCCATGTTCACGCCGTTCGGCGCGGCCGCCAAGGGCGAGAGCAAGCCGCAATCGGCCAAGGCAGCCCAAACCGACGAAGTCGCCGATCTCAAGGAAGAGATGGAAGCGATGCGCCGTCAGCTCGCCGAGCTGAGCCAGCGCAAATAGTGCGTCTCTCCGGTCGGGGGGCCATCAGCATCCTCAGTATCGTGGCGCTGGGCGGATGTTTCGCGCCCATGACCACGCGCGAGGCACAGACCATCGCCGGTCAGCGCATGACGAAATACTGCAATGCCCGCTGCGGCGCCTTCACGCTGTCCAAGACGCAGAAGATCAATGATCGCTGGCTGGTGGATTTCGACGCGCCACGTCACAAATTCACCGTCACCGTTGAAGGCAATGGCAGCACCAGCGTGGATATCTGGAACAAGTAAGGAGTCGCTGGCGGCAGCTCAGCGACGCTGCGCATATCAGTCCCAATCAGGGTCCATGATCGGTTCGCCGAAATAAAAGCCCTGGAAATAGCCGACGCCGAAATTCTGCAGCAGCGCCGCATCATCGTCCGAGCCGACCCATTCGGCCACCGTCTTGATGTTGAAGCTGCGCGCCAGGCCGACCAGGGTGCGCACGAAGACCTGATTTTCCGGCGAGGCGCTGAGATTCTCGACATAGGAGCCATCGATCTTGACGGTATCGACATGCAGCATCTGCAGGTTGCGGAACGAGGTATAGCCGGCGCCGAAATCGTCGATCGCCACGAGCACGCCCAGCTCACGCAGCTGTGACACGAAGCGGGCATTCTCCTCGAAATGATGCAGGGCGGCGGTTTCGGTCAGCTCCACGATCAGGCGGTCGGCCACATCCTTGGCGGTGCGGACATACTCCACGAAATCCTGCAGCCAGGCCGGGTCGCTGGCCGCCGTGCCCGAGACATTGACCGCCAGCGTCACTTTCTTGTGGGCCTTGAGCTGGGCGATGGTGGCTTCCAGCGCGAACCGGTCGATCAGATGGATGATGCCCATCTGCTCGGCGGCCGGCACGAAATGGCCGGCACTGAGGATGGAACCGTCGGGCTTGGCCAGGCGCAGCAGGCATTCATAGTGCGATGTTTTGCGCGAGCGGGCCTGCACGATCGGCTGATAGGCCAGCTTCAACCGGTTCTCCTTCAGCGCCAGCACCACTTCATCGGCGATCTGCATCTGGCGCAGGCGCCCGGTTTCGCGGTGCGGCGAGGCCTGATAGGCGGCAAAGCCATCGCGGCCGTTGGCGCGCGCCTTGTCCAGCGCCTGTTCGGCGCGCAGCATGGCTTCCTGGTTGGTCGATGCGGCCTGGGGCAGCCATACCGCGCCCACGCTGCAGGTGGCCGCGACCATGCCGCAGCGGGTTTCTACGATGTTGGCCCGGACACTGGCGCGCAGCCGCGACGACACCACCGCGATCTTGCGCTCAGAGCAGTTTTTCAGGATGACGCCGAACTTGTTGCCGGCGATGCGGCCGATGATGTCGCTGCCGCGCAGGGTGCAGGACAGGCGTTCGCCCACCCCCATAATGACTTCCTCGCCGGCATCGAAACCGAAACTGTCATTGATCATCGCCAGCCGGTCGATCGAAGCGACCAGAAAGGCACAATGGCGCGATTCCGCCTTGGCGTCCTCGATTGCCGCCGCCAGTTCCTCGCGCAGCGCATTGCGGTTGAGATGGCCGGTGAGCTCGTCGCGGGTGGCCAGATAGCTGAGACGGCGGACTTCGCGCGAGCGCTCCGTGGTGTCGCGCATCAGCCCGATCAGACGCAGCGTGCGGCCGTCTTCGCCGCCCATGCGCGTACCCGCCATGGTGAAGCCGACCGCGCCCATGGCGGAGGCGAATTCGATATCCAGTTCGAAGGTGCTGGAGCCGGTGCTGCGCGTGTCCAGCACCGCAAGCAAGGCGGCGCGGCGTTCCGGCGCGATATTGTCGAGGAAGTTGCAGGCATCGCGCGCATCCAGATGCAGCGGCACGATGTCGGTGGCGCCGTCCCAGGCAATGACGCCGTCCGAAACATTCCAGTCGAAGGCCGCGGCGCCGGCGGCCTGGGCCGACAGGCGCAGCCGCAGTTCGTCCTCCAGCGAGGCCAGCTGGGCGATTTCGTTTCGCTTCTGCAATGCTGCGTTCAACACAGGTCCACCATCCAGGGCCGGTTTCTCCAGCCTTTGCTGGCTTTCAGTATGACGAACCGGGCTTAAGAAAGCGGAAATCGCAAAGGCCCCACGCCGCGGCGCAAGCCTTGCGTTGTTCCCTGGCATGCGCGTTAACGGACCCCTGGATTTGATCGCTCGCGGAGGTGTTAAGACCTTCGATGGATGCGCGCGCGCTGTCGAAAAAGCCAGTCCTTCCAGCCATTTGGGCCGCCAGGCGCCGGACTTTGGACAAGCGGACTCCAAATCCATGCCGCGCCTGCAAGTGGAACTTGTGTCTCAGGACGAGACGCGCAGCTTCGACCCGATTTGGGACGGGCCGCGCCTGGTGCCGTCTTTTGTCGCCCAGCTCCTGGGTCAGGTGATGGCCGACCGGCGCGAAACCGTGTCGGTGGAAACCGCCTATGGCACCGCGGTGCCGCGCCAGGCCTTGCTGTGGACCGCAAAAGCTGACGCCGCGACAGGCCCAGCACACCCGCCGCCAGGAATAGCAACGCGCCGGCTTGCGCACCCTGCAAAGTGGCCAAACCTGCCGCAAACAAAGCGACACCAGATAACGCCGCAACAAGCGCCATGCTGTTCAGGCTGGCGGCAACGATCACCAGAGCGGCCAGCGCCACCGGCAGCAAAGCCAGTATCCAGATTCCCGACAGCATAGCGGCAAGACCGGAGGCAAGACTGGCAACCAGCGCCAGCGTGGTGGTAAAGTTGCCCAAGGGTTGCGCGAAGCGCGCCAGCGATGACAGCGCCAGCGAAACGCAAGCCAGCGGCAACAGGAACAGCGCCGCGACATCGCCCAGCCCCGCAATGCAGGTGACGGACAAGGCCGCCAGCAACATGGCGGCAAAGCGCAGATAGAGTCGCGCGACGCTTCGGAGCGGCGCGGCCAGCAGCCAGGCGCCGACGCTGGCGCCGAACAGCGCAGCCGCCGCGATCAGATTGAGGGAATCAAAAGCCATCTGGGACAGGATATCCCAGATGGCTTTGTCTTAAGCGGCCACCAGGTTGCGCAGGACGTAGGACAGGATGCCGCCGTTTTTAAAGTAGGCGACCTCGTCGGCCGTCATGATCATCAGATGGAGCGGCAGCTCGAAACGGGTGCCGTCGGGGCGCGTGACCAGCGCCTTCATCTGCTGGCGGGGCTTCAGATTGCCCGACAGGCCCGGAATGTCGATCACCTCGCGCCCCGTAAAGCCGTAATCCTTGCGCGTCTTTCCGGCCTCGAAGCAGAAGGGCGCCACGCCCATGCCGATCAGGTTGGAACGGTGGATACGCTCGAAGCTTTCGGTGATCACGGCGCGCACGCCCAAGAGCTTGGGACCCTTGGCGGCCCAGTCGCGCGACGAGCCGGTGCCATACTCCTTGCCGCCGATCACCACCGTGCCATGGCCGTCCTTCTTGTAGGCCTGAGCGGCGTCGAAGATCGACATGGTTTCGCCGGGCGCATTGGGATCGGAATAATAGATGGTGTTGCCGCCCTCGGCCCCGCCCATCATCTCGTTGCGGATGCGGATATTGGCAAAGGTGCCCCGCTCCATCACTTCATGATTGCCGCGGCGCGAGCCATAGGAATTGAAATCCTTCTGCGCCACCTGATGCTGGGTGAGATAGATCCCGCCAGGCGCGGTCGGTTTGATATTGCCGGCCGGCGAGATGTGGTCGGTGGTGATGCTGTCGCCGAACAGCGCCAGAATGCGCGCGCCGGTGACTTCCTCGACCGCCTTGGGCTCCATGGTCATGCCGTCGAAATAGGGCGGGTTCTGCACATAGGTGGATTTCTTGTCCCACTGATAGGTCTGGCCCTTGACCAGCTTGACCTTCTTCCAGTTGGCGTCGCCGTCAAACACATTGCCATAACGCTTCTTGAAGCTGGCGGGCTTGACCGCCTTGCGGATGGCAGCGGCGATTTCCCTGGGGCTGGGCCAGACATCTTTCAGATAGACCGGCTCATTGTCCTTGTCGTAGCCGACCGGCTCCTTGGTCAGATCCATATTGACCGATCCGGCCAGGGCATAGGCCACCACCAGCATGGGGGAAGCGAGATAGTTGGCGCGCACCTGGGGATGGACGCGGCCCTCGAAATTGCGGTTGCCCGAGATCACCGCGGCGGCGACCAGATCGGCCTCGGTGACCGCCTTGGCCACGGCTTCCGGCAAGGGACCGGAATTGCCGATGCAGGTGGTGCAGCCATAACCGGCCAGGGTGAAACCCAGCTTGTCCAATGCCTTGTCCAGGCCGGCCTTCTTCAGATAATCGGTAACCACCTGCGATCCGGGCGCCAGGCTGGTCTTCACCCAGGGACGCACTTTCAGGCCGCGCTTGACCGCCTTCTGCGCCACCAGCCCCGCGCCGATCATCACCGACGGATTGGACGTATTGGTGCAGGAGGTGATGGCGGCGATCACCACATCGCCATGACCGATGGAATGTTCGCTGCCTTCCAGGCGCGCCCGCTTGTTGGCGCTATCTTCCTTCTTGAAGGTGGTCATCAGATGTTCGGCGAAATTGCCGGCGATACCGCCCAGCGCCACACGGTCCTGGGGCCGCATCGGTCCGGCCATGCAGGGCTCGACCGTGGTCATGTCCAGGGTCAGCGTGTCGGTGAAGACCGGATCGGGGCTCTTCTTGGTGCGCCACAGGCCCTGCGCCTTGGCATACTTTTCCACCAGGGCGACGCGCGGCGCCTTGCGCGCCGTGCCCTTGAGAAAGCGCACCGTTTCGGCGTCGATCGGGAAGAAGCCGCAGGTCGCGCCATATTCCGGCGCCATGTTGGCCAGCGTGGCGCGGTCTTCCAGGCTGAGTTCGTCCAGGCCGGGGCCATAATATTCCACGAACTTGCCCACCACGCCCTTCTTGCGCAGCATCTGGGTAACGGTCAGCACCAGATCGGTGGCGGTGACGCCTTCGCGCAGCTTGCCGGTCAGCTTGAAGCCGATGATTTCAGGGATCAGCATGGAGATGGGCTGGCCCAGCATGGCGGCTTCCGCCTCAATGCCGCCCACGCCCCAGCCCAGCACCGCCAGGCCGTTGATCATGGTGGTGTGGCTGTCGGTGCCCACCACGCTGTCGGGGAAGGCCACTTCGATCGTCTTCTTGTTGACCGAGTCTTTTTGCTTACGCACCCACACGGTTTCGGCGAGGTACTCCAGATTGACCTGGTGGCAGATGCCGGTGCCCGGCGGCACGACGCGAAAATTGGCGAAAGCCTGCTGTCCCCAGCGCAGGAACTGATAACGCTCCTGGTTGCGCTCATATTCGACCACGACGTTCTTCTTGAAGGAATCCTTCTGACCGAAATTGTCGATCATCACGCTGTGGTCGATCACCAGATCGACTTCCGCCAGCGGATTTATCTTTTCGGGGTTGCCGCCCAGAGCTTTCATGGCGTCGCGCATCGCGGCCAGGTCGACCACGGCGGGGACGCCGGTCAGGTCCTGCATCAGGACACGCGCGGGCCGGAAGGCGATTTCGCGGTCGGATGTGCGGCTTTTCTGCCACGCCACCACGGCACGGATATCATCGGCGGTGACGGTCTGGCCGTCCTCATGGCGCAGCAGGTTCTCCAGCAGCACCCGCATCGAATAGGGCAGTCTGGAAGCGCCCTTCAGCCCGTTCTTTTCCGCCGCGGTCAGGCTGAAATAGATGTAGCTCTTGCTGCCAACCTTGAGGGTTTTGCGGCATTTGAAAGTGTCGAGGCTCTGCGTCACGGGAGCGCCCTTTTTGCTGGAATGGAAGATTCGGGTTTAGTCACATTCCCGCCCAAAAGGAAGCCGCGCCAAGGCCGCATGGGCCGCCAAAAGCGCGCGAGACGGCTTAAAAATGCCCAAAAGGCCTGTCATGGTGTGCGCAATGAAGGGGGTCTGGCGGGCAGCCGCCAGTCCAGGCGGAAGCAACCGCCGTGAGAGTGCGCGTGAGATCAAGCCTTGTACTGATTGCAGTCCTGCTGGCGGGCCCCGCCCTTAATCCGGCCCGGGCGCAGCCTGACGCCGCGCCCGGCGTGCCGCCTTCCATGGCATCACGACTGGCGGCGGACCGGCTGAGCGCTGTCCAGCCTGGGGTTTACAGCAGCGGGGAGAATGACAGCTTCATCCTGCATCGCTATCCCGGCGGCAAATTTCTGCTGCGCTTTTCCGGCACCTCCGAAAGCTTTGTGCTCACCATGGATCGCGGCTCGCTGGGCACCAAGCTGCTCAGATATGATACCGGCGCCACCGCACTCAGGGTTTCGGTATGGGGCGGGCTAACGCTGTACACCCTTGCCAAGCCCGACGGCTTGCCGGTCACGCGCCAGGGCGACGCGCCGCAGCTGCCGGTGCTGGCTGTTTCGCTGGCGGAATTGCGGGCGGCCCTGAGCGACGAAGCCGCGCATCTGGCCTATGTGCAGAAAGTGAACCTGAAATTCTCGGCCGATCCGTCGGTGCTGGAGTCCGATCCGGAAACCCGCGGGCGCGCCTTTGACGCGCTGATCAATGCGGGGCTGGGGATCGAGCGTTTCCTGGCAAGCGCATCCCCCGGCCGCCAGGCCCTGATCAAGCGCATCAACCAGGTGAAGCTGGTGGAAGGCGGCAAGCCCACCGTCAGCATCGTGGGACAGACGCTGCTGGTCAGTTTTGTGCCCGGCGAAGGCCATCAGGGCCATGCCTCCTCCCTGGCAATCCAGCAGGAGCTGGGCCGGCTGATGGCGATTTCCGCCAAGGACATCGCCGCAAAATAAACATCCCTCTTGCTGGCCTTCCGAAGGAAGGCAATCATTCCGCCAAATGGGGCACGGAATGGAAAAGCTGCAAACGCGCAAGCGTCCTGTCGGGGTCTGGATCATCACGGTCTATTTCGCGATCTCTATTCCCTTCGTGATATTCAGTCTCTTTGCCGTGCTTTTAAACCAAATTCCGCTTGATACGGCCCAGGCGGGTTATATTGCCAGCATGGCCCCGCTCGATTTTACAGCGACGGCTGTTATTGCGATTTGCAACCTTCTGGGCGCCGTAAGCCTTTTTCGCTTGCGCAAAGCAGCGCTGACTTTCTTTACGGCATCTCTGGCTATCAATATCGCGCTGACGATCTGGCACATCATTGCCAAAGGATTTGTTGCGGTAGTGGGTGGTGCTTTGCCGATCGTCCTGGGCTTTGCGCTGCTTCTGGCGATCATCGCTTACACGGCGCACCTGGCCAGAAAACGGGTCCTGCAATAGCCAAAAAAAACGGCGCCCCTTGCGGAGCGCCGTTTTTCGCATTGCCTGTGACGACTACTTCTTGGTCATCACCGTGACGCGGCCGACGCTGGTGTCGCCGGCGATCAGGTTATTATTCTTGTCGAACACCCAATAGCTGGCTTCGATGAACTGGCCGTGGCCGATGCCCATGCCGTTGCCCACCGCGCCCAGCACCTTGCCGTCACGGTTGAGCTTAAGGAACTGGCCGTCCTGGCCCGAGCCCATCCAGGGATTGCCGTCACGATCGAAGTGCAGGGCGCAGACCAGATTCTTGGTTAGCAGCGTCTTCTTGAAGCGGCCATCCGCCGTATAGACGACGATGCGATACTGTTCGCGGTCGCCGACCCAGACATCGCCATTGGTGGGATCCACCGCCAGGCCGTGCACGTCGTTGAACTTGCCCTGGCCCACTTCATTGCCGAACCACTGGCGCACGAACTTGCCGTCCGAGGTGACCTGCAGCACCCGCGCCACGCCGTACTTGTTCGCCGGATCGGGGCTGTCGACATCGTTGGGGCTCTCATTGGCATGGCCCATGCCGATATAGACTTCGCCCTTGGGACCGAAAGCGACCATCACCGGCTGCCAGAGCAGGCGCTGGCCCTTGTCCTCGATCCAGTCGCCGCGCTTGCCGCGCTCCCCGATGGTCAGCAGCAGTTTGCCCTCGGGCGACAGTTTCTTGACCGTGGCCTGGCCGGCATCGGTAATCCAGACATTGTCCTGGGCATCGACCGCCATGCCATGGGCCTTTTCATGGAAGCCGACCACGCTTTGGGGCACTTCCAGGATCAGCTTGTGGTTGGCGTCGTATTTGAGAACCTGCGAGACGCCCACGGGCGAACGCTTGAAGACCCAGAGATTGCCCTTGGAATCCAGCGCCACCGCCGGCACGCCGCCGATGCCCTTGGGCAGGAAATAAGGATAGGAGAAAGTGTAACCCAGATTCTGATCGTAGACGACGCGCGCCAGCTGGTTGCGGGCATAGCCGCCTTCGCGCCCGCAGATCGGCGAGCCCTTGCACTGCGGCGTGGCGACATAGCCGGCCGGCATAGCCGGACGGGTGCGCTGCTCACGGGGAATCACCGTCACGGTGCCGTCGGCTTCGACCAGGGTGCCGCCGGTGGGATCGGGGAAGGACGGCGTCAGTTTCCAGGCGGGCGTGCCGTCCCGCGCCGGTTCGCTCTGGATCACCAGCCGGTCGGCCTGGGCCAGCACTGAGGTGGACATCAGGCCCAGCGCCAGGCCGGCCAAAAGCAACTTTTTCATGAACGCTCTTTCCTTCGCGGTTTATGGATGGTTGGCCGGACGATGCGGGCGGGAAAGATGCGCGTCAACGGCAAAACGAGAATTTGTCAGCGTGTGCGTTGCAATAATCGCCGTGTTTTAACGGCTTCATCGATATCCGCTACGCGGGCGTTCGCCGGACAAAAGGACCGGGGGCCTTTTGCTGATCCGGCTCACGGCTCGAAACCATCAGGTGCCATCTCGAATTTTGAAAATTCAAACCCCGGCGCAACGGTGCAGCCCACCAGCGTGTAGTCGCCCAAACTCCTGGCCGCCTGCCACGCACCCGGCGGCACCACCAGCTGCGGCACCTGGGCCTCGTCTATGTCCGGCCCCAGAATAAAGGTGTCCGTGCCGATCTTCAGCTCCAGCGGCGCGCCGCGGTAAAAGTGCCAGACCTCGGCGGCATCGACCCGGTGCCAGCGCGAGACCTCGCCCGCCCTCAGCAGAAAATAGATCGCGGTGGAATGGGCACGGCCATCGCCGCCATCTCTGAACGTTTCGCGGAAATAGCCGCCTTCGGGATGGGGCTTGAGATCCAGCATCTGGATCAAGCGGTCGGCCTCGCTGCCGCGCGACATCAGGCGGCCGGGCGGATGCGTACGCCGCCGCGCGCGGTCATCGCCGCCATGCCGGCGGCAAGACTGCGCGCATCATTCAGCGCATTGTGGGTGTGACCGACAAAGGGCACGCCCAAGGCCGGGGCGATGTCGCAGGACAGCAGGCCGCGCGGGTCCAGCCCCTGCACCGCGAACCAGCCGCGCAGATTGTAAAACACCGGCAAGGGCCGCTCCTGGGCGATACCGTAGAGGCGCAGATTGTCGAGCAGCACCTGTTCGTCACGGCCGAAGGCGGCGATGGGGCCATGGCCCGCGAAATCCAGGAAACGCGCATAGGCTTCGTCAAAATCAACGCCTTCGCGCGTCACAGCCTCCTGGGTGATGCCGGTGAGGTTCTGGAAATAGGCGGAGAGCTTGGGATTGATGCGCGGACGCACCAGAACATCAAAGGCATCCACTTCCGCGAAACTGTCGGCGTTCAGCTTCACCGCGCCGATCTGCACCACTTCGCGATACTCGCCGGGCGTCATCCACCCGCGCGCCATCGAACATTCCCAGGCGGTATATTCCAGATCAAAGACGGTGATGGTGGGAGACGACACACGCATGCCCCAGCTATCCAGCCCTTCGCGAATTATCTATCCGTTCCCATTAATACATTGTTAAGCCTGTAAGTCTTAACGCTGGCACGAAGGTTTCACGGCAAACGCAAGGCGCAACATGGCGCTCACCGACAGTAAACCGCTCGATATGCCTTTGGTTGCCGCGCTGCACAGCGCGCCTGCTGCGCCTGGCGCAGCCATTCCCCATCAGGCGTTGGCCCAGCTTCCCCGCCTGCATGGCGAAGCCAGCCGCAACCTTGGCCTCACCCAATTTCTCAGCCGTTCGCCCCAGGCTTGCGTCACCTTGATGCTGGTGGGGTCCGCAATGCTGATGCTGAGCGGCGGCACCCTGAAAGCCGAATTCGCCTGGGCGTTGCTGGTGCTGATCGGCATTGTCGCCATGACCCGCAATTTCATCCGCGGCTTTGCCCGTTCGCTCAGAAGGGTGCCGCTCGAGGAGGCGGCCTCGGATCTGCGCGTTCTTCTCTTATATACCGGGGCGGCCTGGGGCAGCGGCGCCTTTCTGGTGATGCCGAGCCTGCCTGCACCCATGCTGACCTTCGCCTTTGCCGTGGCGCCCGCTCTGGTGCTGGCCTTGATCCTGAAAGACCGATACGGCGTCATAGCCTTCACCCTTCCTGCCGCTTTGATCACCGCTGGCGCCGCACTGCTCGGCGCCTGGCCGCTGGATATCTGGGTCAGCCTTGCCATTTCCGGCGCGGCGGTCGGGATCGTCCTGATTTCCGCGCTGCAACACACGCAGCGCCCGCTGCTGATGCCCGATCTGGCCTTGCGTTAACGAAACCGCCACGGCCCGCGCCGCAACCGGTATAGTGCCGAAAAGCAATCGCTTCGCGTTTTTCGCATAAGGCCCCCATCCATGACCAATGCCGTCCGTTCCGCCGACACCGAAGAGGCACGCGCCGCGCATCTGCGCATCCAGGAAGCGCGGGTTCTGATCGAGCAGGAACGCGATGCGGGCCTCACCCCCTTCTTCGACGCGCTGTATGCCGGCGCCATGCCGCAGGATGTTCTGCACACCGATGCGGCGCGGCTGGCGATGCTGGCCAGAGCCTTGTGGGTGGAAGCGAACAAGCGCCAGAAGGGCGCGATCCGCGTCGCCCTGCTGGATGATGGCCATGACACGGTGCTGGTCGGCATCAATGACGACCGTCCCTTCCTGTTCGATTCCGCGCTGTCGGCGGCGCTGGCCGGCGGGGCGCGGGTACGCGCCGCCATCCACCCTATCATCACCATCGAGGGGGTGCGCACCAGCATCATCGCCCTGGTGTGCGATGCCATTGTCGGGGACCAGCGCAAGACGCTGAGCGACAGCCTGCGCGACGTCTTCGTGCAAAGCGCCATCGTGGTGCGCGACTGGAAAGCCATGCTGGCGCGGCTCAAGGAAGCGCGCGACGGGCTCCTCGCCCAGCCGCCCAGGGACACCGACGTCACCGAGGAGATCGCTTTCCTCGACTGGCTGGCCGACAATCATTTCACCTTCCTGGGCGCACGCGACTATGTGCTGGGCAAGGATGGCGCCCATGGACGGCTGGACCCGGTGACGGAATCCGGCCTTGGCGTACTCGCCGACGAAGAGGCCCGCGTCATCAGAGGCGGCACAGAACGGGTGGGGCTGAGCGCGGAGGTACGCACCTGGCTGGACGCGCCCGAGCCCCTGATCGTCACCAAGAGCCATGCCCGCAGCCTGGTGCATCGGCGCAGCCATATGGATTATATCGGCGTCAAAACCTATGACGCGAACGGCGTCTTTAATGGCGAGCGCCGCTTTGTCGGGCTCTTCACTTCCAATGCCTATAGCACCCAGCCTCGCACCATTCCCCTGCTTCGCCGCAAGATCGAACAGGTGATGACGCGCGCCGGGCTGGCGCCCGCCAGCCACAATGGCAAGGCGATGATCCATATCCTGGACACGTTTCCGCGCGACGAGCTGTTCCAGGTTTCGGTGGATGAACTGCAGGAAATCGCCACCGGCATCCTGCGCATGGGCGGGTTGCCGCGGCTGAAGCTGTTCCTGCGCTTTGACCATTTCGACCGTTTCGTTTCCGCGATTCTGCTGGCGCCGCGCGACCATCTCACGGCGCCCATCCGCGAGCAGATCCACGCCTTGCTGGCCAAGGCATTGAACGGACGCACCTCGGCGTTCGACGCGGCGGTGGATGACAGCCCGCTGGTGCGGCTGCATTTCATCATCGGCCGCAATGAAGGCCCGGCACCCAAGGTCGATGTGCGCGCGCTGGAGCATCAGATCGCGCAGCTGATCGAAACCTGGGACGATGCCTTTGCCAAAGCGCTGGGCGCCGCCTATGGCCGCAGCGAGGGTTTTGCGCGGCTCAAGGCGCGCGAGCCGCGCTTCTCGCCGGGCTATCGCGGCACCTTTGGCGCGGCAGAAGCGGTGCGCGACCTCGCCATGCTGGAGGAACTGGCGGGGGCCAAGGACCATCTGCATGTGCGCGCCCGGGCCTGGCGCAAGGACGGCGACGCCACCAGCGCGCTGCATCTGAAAGTTTATGTGCTGGGCGAATTGCTGCCGCTGTCCTCCTCGCTGCCGGTGTTTGAAAATCTCGGCCTCAAGGTGATCGCGGAAGATTCCTATCCCATGTCCTTCGACCATGAGGGCGGCTGGCGGCAGGAAGCGATGATCCTGGATTTCGCCATGGAGCGCGCCGACGGCCTGGCGGTGCATCTGGACGATATCCGCGGCCCCCTGGAAGATGCTTTCCATGCCGTGCTGCGGGGCGATGCCGAAAGCGACGCTTTCAACCGCCTGGTGATCGCTGCGGGCCTGAACTGGCGCGATGTGGCGATTTTGAGGGCCTGCGGCCAGTTCCTGCGCCAGGCGGCCTTCACCTTCTCCCTCGCCTATATGCAGCAGGCGCTGGTGCGCAATCCCGACGTCGCCAATCTGCTGGTGGCGCTGTTCTATGCCCGCAACGAGCCGGCTGGCGCGGTGCGCGAGAAGGGCACCAACATCGCGGCCATCGAACGCCAGATCGAGGCGGCGCTGCGCGATGTGCCGTCGCTGGACGACGACCGTATCATCCGGCGCTTCAAGAATGTGATCGACGCGGTGCTGCGCACCAACTTCTGGCAGAAAGACGCAGGAGCGTCGGCAGCCGCCGGAGCGACCAATGAAAAAGCCGCGGCCAAGCCGCACATCGCCCTGAAATTCGATTCCGCGAAGCTGGACGATCTGCCCGCGCCGCGGCCCTGGCGGGAAATTTTCGTCTATGCCCCCAGCATGGAAGGCGTGCATCTGCGCTTTGGCCCCATCGCCCGCGGCGGGCTGCGCTGGTCCGACCGGCGCGAGGATTTCCGCACCGAGATACTGGGGCTGGTGAAGGCGCAGCAGGTCAAGAATGCGGTGATCGTGCCGGTTGGCGCAAAAGGCGGCTTCTTTCCCAAGCTGATGCCGGCCAACCCCAGCCGCGAGCAGGCGATGGAGATCGGCATCGCCGCCTACAAGACTCTGATCCACGCCATGCTGGACATCACCGACAATCTGGACAAGGACGGCGTGGTCGTGCCGCCGCCCGATGTGCTGCGCCCCGACGGCGACGATCCCTATCTGGTGGTCGCCGCCGACAAGGGCACCGCCACCTTCTCCGACATCGCCAACGAGATCTCGGCCCAGCACAACTTCTGGCTGGGCGACGCCTTCGCCTCGGGCGGCTCGGCCGGCTACGACCACAAGGGCATGGCGATCACGGCGCGCGGTGCCTGGGAGTGCGTCAAGCGCCACTTCCGCGAGATGGACATCGACATCCAGCAGCAGCCGTTCCGCGTCGTGGGCGT